>NZ_UGHY01000002.1:1235000-1567403 GCF_900450995.1 Haemophilus parainfluenzae
AGGTTGGGTAACACTAACTGGAGGACCGAACCGACTAATGTTGAAAAATTAGCGGATGACTTGTGGCTGGGGGTGAAAGGCCAATCAAACCGGGAGATAGCTGGTTCTCCCCGAAATCTATTTAGGTAGAGCCTTGAGCGGACACCTTCGGGGGTAGAGCACTGTTTCGGCTAGGGGTCCATCCCGGATTACCAACCCGATGCAAACTACGAATACCGAAGAGTGATACTCAGGAGACACACGGCGGGTGCTAACGTCCGTCGTGGAGAGGGAAACAACCCAGACCGCCAGCTAAGGTCCCAAAGTCTATATTAAGTGGGAAACGAAGTGGGAAGGCTTAGACAGCTAGGATGTTGGCTTAGAAGCAGCCATCATTTAAAGAAAGCGTAATAGCTCACTAGTCGAGTCGGCCTGCGCGGAAGATGTAACGGGGCTCAAATATAGCACCGAAGCTGCGGCATCAGACGAAAGTCTGTTGGGTAGGGGAGCGTTGTGTAAGCGGATGAAGGTGTGTTGAGAAGCATGCTGGACGTATCACAAGTGCGAATGCTGACATAAGTAACGATAAAACGGGTGAAAAACCCGTTCGCCGGAAGACCAAGGGTTCCTGTCCAACGTTAATCGGGGCAGGGTGAGTCGGCCCTAAGGCGAGGCTGAAGAGCGTAGTCGATGGGAAACAGGTTAATATTCCTGTACTTGGTAAAGCTGCGATGTGGGGACGGAGTAGGTTAGGTTATCGCACTGTTGGATATGTGCGTTTAAGTTGGTAGGTGGGAAGTTTAGGCAAATCCGGACTTCCTTAACACTGAGAGATGATGACGAGGCTCTACGGAGTTGAAGTAACTGATACCACACTTCCAGGAAAAGCCACTAAGCGAAAGGCTTTACTAAACCGTACTGAAAACCGACACAGGTGGTCAGGTAGAGAATACTCAGGCGCTTGAGAGAACTCGGGTGAAGGAACTAGGCAAAATAGCACCGTAACTTCGGGAGAAGGTGCGCCGGCGTAGATTGTAGTCCCTCGCGGGCGAAGGTTGAACCGGTCGAAGATACCAGCTGGCTGCAACTGTTTATTAAAAACACAGCACTCTGCAAACACGAAAGTGGACGTATAGGGTGTGATGCCTGCCCGGTGCTGGAAGGTTAATTGATGGTGTAATCGAAAGAGAAGCTCCTGATCGAAGCCCCAGTAAACGGCGGCCGTAACTATAACGGTCCTAAGGTAGCGAAATTCCTTGTCGGGTAAGTTCCGACCTGCACGAATGGCATAATGATGGCCAGGCTGTCTCCACCCGAGACTCAGTGAAATTGAAATCGCCGTGAAGATGCGGTGTACCCGCGGCTAGACGGAAAGACCCCGTGAACCTTTACTATAGCTTGACACTGAACATTGAATTTTGATGTGTAGGATAGGTGGGAGACTTAGAAGTAGTCACGCCAGTGATTATGGAGTCGTCCTTGAAATACCACCCTTTAACGTTTGATGTTCTAACGAAGATTACGAAACGTGGTCTCGGACAGTGTCTGGTGGGTAGTTTGACTGGGGCGGTCTCCTCCCAAAGAGTAACGGAGGAGCACGAAGGTTTGCTAATGACGGTCGGACATCGTCAGGTTAGTGCAATGGTATAAGCAAGCTTAACTGCGAGACAGACAAGTCGAGCAGGTACGAAAGTAGGTCATAGTGATCCGGTGGTTCTGAATGGAAGGGCCATCGCTCAACGGATAAAAGGTACTCCGGGGATAACAGGCTGATACCGCCCAAGAGTTCATATCGACGGCGGTGTTTGGCACCTCGATGTCGGCTCATCACATCCTGGGGCTGAAGTAGGTCCCAAGGGTATGGCTGTTCGCCATTTAAAGTGGTACGCGAGCTGGGTTTAGAACGTCGTGAGACAGTTCGGTCCCTATCTGCCGTGGGCGTTGGAGAATTGATTGGGGCTGCTCCTAGTACGAGAGGACCGGAGTGGACGCACCACTGGTGTTCCGGTTGTGTCGCCAGACGCATTGCCGGGTAGCTAAGTGCGGAAGAGATAAGTGCTGAAAGCATCTAAGCACGAAACTTGCCAAGAGATGAGTTCTCCCAGATTACAAATCTGTAAGGGTTGTTTAAGACTAAGACGTAGATAGGCATGGTGTGTAAGCGGTGTGAACCGTTGAGCTAACATGTACTAATTGCCCGAGAGGCTTAACTATACAACGCTCAAGGGTTTTGGGTGTTGTAATGATACAAAGACGAAACTCAGAGAAGAAAGAGAAAGTATTGAAGGTGAATCAGCTTGTTTGGTTGTGAGACGCTAGAGATAGCGGAGCAGAGAGAAATAGAAAAGTTATTAAAGGAATAATCCTGGCGGCGATAGAGCGGTGGTCCCACCTGACCCCATACCGAACTCAGAAGTGAAACGCCGATGCGCCGATGGTAGTGTGGGGCTTCCCCATGTGAGAGTAGGACACCGCCAGGTACTTTTTATTTTGTTAGTTTATTTTTAGAGTAAATTAACAAAATAAAAATTTTGGCAGCAACAGTGCAATGGTCCCACCTGAATCCATATCGAACTCAGAAGTGAAACATTGTTACGCCGATAGTAGTGTGGGGCTTCCCCATGTGAGAGTAGGTCACTGCCAATTATACCTCATTTAGCGGAGTGGTAGTTCAGCTGGTTAGAATACCTGCCTGTCACGCAGGGGGTCGCGGGTTCGAGTCCCGTCCATTCCGCCAATTCTTAATACCAATAGGGGCGTAGTTCAATTGGTAGAGCACCGGTCTCCAAAACCGGGTGTTGGGAGTTCGAGCCTCTCCGCCCCTGCCATTATTCCATATCAATTTATCTTTAATTTTTTATAAGAATATTGTCTATTTTGTTATTCGTTTTATACTAATTGCATTTTAGTGTTTCAGAGATATTCTTATGCGTTATTCTATTCAAGATTTTATTCAATTAATTGCACAATTACGTAATCCTAATGGAGGCTGTCCTTGGGATCTTAAACAAAATTATGACTCCATGATTCCTTGTTTAACTGAAGAAACTTATGAAGCCATTGATGCCATCCAAAAGAAAGATATTGCTAATTTAAGAGAAGAGCTTGGTGATCTTTTATTACAGGTGGTGTTTTTCAGTCAGCTGGCTTCAGAGGATGGTTATTTTACATTTGATGATGTTCTTAATGATGTTTCTGAAAAGATTGTACGTCGCCATCCCCATGTATTTGCTGATGCTACAGCTGGAAATGAAGAAGAAGCGTTATCCCGTTGGAACAGTATCAAAGCACAAGAAAAATCAGCTCAAAAACAACAGTCTATTTTAGATAATGTTCCGAATGCTTTTCCTGCATTGTTAAGAGCACAGAAAATGCAAAAACAATGTTCAAAGATAGGATTTGATTGGAATGAACTTGAACCTGTATTGGCAAAAGTAGAAGAAGAATTACAAGAAGTACGGGATGAAGTTAATCAAATGCCTCGCAATCAAGAAAAAATAGAAGAGGAAATCGGGGATTTATTTTTCGCAATGGTTAATTTGTCTCGACATCTCAAATGTAATGCAGAAGAGGCTTTGCGTAAGGCGAATAATAAATTTGAACAACGTTTTCGTAAAGTAGAAGAAAAGGCATTGGAACGAGGTTCATCAGTTAAGGATCTTTCTTTAATCGAAATGGATATCCTATGGGATGAAGTGAAAAGAGAAGAAAGATAATTGAAATGGCAGAGGACATTCTCCTCTGCCATTTTTTATTTTATAGCATGGATAAGTAACATATAGGCACTGATCAACAATAGAATAATGCCTAATAGTTTTTTGACTAAGTGCGGTGATAATTTACCTCGGATTTTCATCGAAAAAAATCCGGTTACAAAAGCGCTGAGTACGACAATAATCACAATCGAAAAATTAACATAACCGATTTGCCAACCAAAGTAATGGGGAGAGCTTTTTGAAAGATAGCCATAAAGGCTACCTAGCCCCCCAATAAACATCATCGCATTGGTATAAGGGGCAATTTGATGGGCTTTAACGGATTTTAACTGACCAATTAAAGGCGCCATAATTGAGCCTCCTCCAATGCCTGTCATGCCGGCAATAAACCCGCCTACCGTTGAAAGACCGATTCCTTTAATCGTTTCATCTGCTGTAGATTGCTGAGTTATAGCGGTTTCTTTACTAAAAATAGTACGAATTGCCAATAGGGAAAGAGTGATAACAAACACACTGATAATAGCAATATCAGGTACATAAAAACTGGATTCGAATCCTAGCTGCACACCAATAATCATACCCACAGACCAAATGAGCATCGCTTTGTAATTAATCGATATTTTTTGTTTGTAAAAATAAATTAAGTTAATAAAGGATGAGCCCATGACAATCGTCAATGATGTCGCGGCAATCATTTGTAAAGGAAACTGTGGGAATAAGGTGTAAAGAATAGGCACCATCAATACGCCGCCACCAATGCCAAAAATAGCGGACATCATATTTGTCATCACACCACATAAAATTAAAATAAAAATTAACTGTAAGCTCATTTCAAACTCCTTTTTTGTGGGAGTACGGCATTATTATTCTTTTGGATAAATAAATAATTTATGATCTTGCTCATAATTATCTATAAAAACAGACTTTATTTTAATTTTGTGATCCTTCTCACACAATCAGTATGACAATTATCATATGCTCTTTATACACCTAGCAGTAGTCTATAAATGGAATTTAATAATGGCTTCTACAAGGAGGAGTGTATGCTATTAACGGTTTCGAGTTTCCTCATCGTAACGGCTTTAGTGGCCTATATTTCATGGCTACGTACTAAAAACGATGATTTAACCACCTCGAAAGGTTATTTCTTAGCGGGACGAGGATTAAGCGGTATTGTGATTGGTTGCTCAATGGTGCTAACTTCACTTTCTACTGAGCAATTGATTGGCGTGAATGCCGTTTCTTATCAAAATAACTTTTCTATTATTGCATGGACAGTGCCAACTGTGATTCCGCTTTGTTTTTTGGCACTTTATATGTTGCCGAAATATTTGCGTAACGGTTATACCACCATCCCTGAATTCTTTGAAAATCGCTTTGATCGACAAACGCGTTTGATTATGTCAGGGTTATTCTTAGTCTTCTATCTTTTAATCGTTATTCCGACCGCACTTTATACTGGAGCAATAGCCTTTAATAAAATCTTCAATTTAGAGACTATCTTTGGATTAAGCTACGCTCAAGCGATTGTCTATACGGTGATTGCTATTGGTGTAGTGGGGGCGATTTATGCGATTTTTGGTGGGTTAAAAGCGGTGGCGGTTTCCGATACCATCAATGCGGTAATCTTAGTGATTGGTGCATTGCTTGTACCTGTCTTTGCGTTGCTTTATTTAGGTAATGGCAGTATTTCAGAAGGCTTGAATATTATCACCACCACTCACGTTGAAAAATGGAACGCTATTGGTAGTTCAACCGACTCTACCCTTGGCCAACAATCTTTACCGGTATTATGGTTGTTCACTTCTTCTATTGGACAACAAACCAAGCTATCGTACAACGTTGTTTAGGGGCGAAGGATTTAGCATCGGGTCAAAAAGGGATTTTAATTGCTGCACTTTTCCTACTCACATTACCGATTATTCTTAATTTACCAGGTTTATTAAGTTTCCATATTTTAGGTGAAGGATTAGATCCAATTGATACCTCTTATCCATTATTGGTCAATAAAGTGATGCCGACTGCATTACAAGGCTTCTTTATTGCCGCACTTTTCGGTGCAATTTTAAGTACCTTTAACTCATTCTTAAACTCTGCAGCGACCATTTATTGTAAAGACTTATTACCATCTATCAGTAAAAAACAACGTACCGATCAAGAGTTGATCGTTTATGCGAAAAAAGTCTCTACCATTATGGCGATTGTGACCATGATTATTGGTCCACTTTTGATGTTCGGTACAGATGGTATTTTCTTAATCACTAAACGCTTTGCCGGTTTTGTGAATATTCCAATCGTGGCGTTATTTGCTGTGGGTTTATTTAATAAAACTGTTTCTGGCTTGGCTGCACGTATTGCTTTACTTGTACACGTAGTACTTTATTTCAGTATTGTGTGGGTGTTCAATGTGAAAATCAATTTCGTGTATGTAATGGGTGGATTATTCGTATTTGATGTTGTTTTCATGTTGATTCTAGGTCAATTCTTAAAACGTGAACCTTATGTGGAAAATACCATCAATAAAGGCGATGTAGACTTAACCAATTGGAAATACATTAAAGTAACATCTGTTTCATTAATTCTTGGTTTAATTGCGCTTTATGCTTTCTTATCACCAATTGGTATTGCTTCTACAGACGGTAATCCAATGTTAGTGTTGAAAGTGTATGCGGTATTACAACTCATCGTGTTGATTGTCTTTAGACCAAAAAATGAAAAAACAGAACATCAATTACATCTTTCTAACCAACATTAACCAGTCGGGCGTACATCACGTACGCCCTTAAAATAGATAAGGATTGTGTATGAACATTATCTATATTTTACTCGACCAAGTGCGTAAAGATATGTTGGGGGCTTATGGTCACCAGATCGTTAAAACCCCGAATATTGACCGTCTAGCTAAAGATGGCGTACGTTTTAATAATGCTTTTACGCCAGCCTCCGTTTGTGGACCCGCACGGACTTCACTTTTTACCGGTTTAATGCCATCCACACATGGCATCATTCGTAATGGTGAAAAAGGTGGTACAGGAGAAGTGAGCGAAACTGCACCAAATATCGGCAAACTAGACGGCTATAATACCTATGTCGTAGGAAAATGGCACGTTGGGACCAAATCTGTACCAGAAGATTATGGGATCAAAGGGCATAACTTTGATGGCTATGGTTACCCAGGTAGTGGCGTGTATAAAAATTTAGTGTTCAACCAACCGCCGACACATTCCAATCGTTATAAAGAATGGTTAGATGAAAAAGGTTATGAGATCCCTGAAGTGAGTCGTGCTTATTTCGGTGATAACCCACATTTGCGAGTGCAAGAGCTTTGCGGTTTACTTTCAGGCACAAAAGAACAAACCATCCCGTATTTCATCATTGATGAAGCGAAAAGCTATATTAGTGAATCACTTGCTGAAAATAAACCGTTCTTTACATGGATTAATTTCTGGGGACCGCATACGCCTTGTATCGTGCCAGAACCGTATTATTCCATGTATCGAAAAGAAGATGTGGTGCTAGATGAAAGCTTCTTCAAGCCACTAGAAGGCAAACCAGGACACTATCGTACCATCTCTAAAATGTGGGGAATGTGGGAAGCGAGCGAAGATCATTGGAAAGAAGTGATCACAAAATTCTGGGGTTATATCACCTTAATTGATGATGCAATTGGTGAGCTATTTTCCTTCTTAGAAAACAACGGCATTTATGACCGCACTTTTATTGTGGCAACTGCTGACCATGGGGATGCGATGGGTGCTCATCGAATGATTGAGAAGGGGGAGTTCATGTTCGATACCACCTACAACATTCCGATGATTATCAAAGACCCAAATTCAAATCGCGTTAATCAACAAGATGATAACCTTGTCTATCTCCATGATTTAACCTCTACCGTTTATGATCTCGCTAATCAGCCGATTCCTTCTGCCTTTGAAGGAGAAAGTATTTTGCCGATCGTTCGTCAAAATCAAGATAATCAACGCAAAGGGATATTGGCACAGTTGGCAGGGCATTTCGTTTATTTTGAACAACGCATGTGGCACCGTAAAGACTATAAATTGGTGTTTAATGCCTCGGACATTTGTGAGCTTTATGACGTAAAAAATGATCCGGCTGAAATGCATAATTTGTTCTATAAGCCAGAATATGAAGCAGTTAAAAAAGAGATGCTAGAAGAAATGCGTCAAGAAATGAAACGCTTAAATGATCCGCTAGAAAACTGGGTATATCGAATTATTCACGAAGTATAAAAAACAAAGAAAAAACTGACCGCACTTTGAAGGACGTTTATGGAAAATTGCTCAATCAAGCCTACTGAGTTATCGCATTGTCAGCTCACCGAGTTACATCACTTGCCGAAAGGCTCCTTCTTGTATCAACAAGGTGAGGTGGCACATGAGTTTTATTATGTGCAATCAGGCTTGATTGGCTTATTTCATACCCTTGAAAATGGCAAGGAAAGCTTGGTACGGTTATATTCTAAAGGGGATTATTTTGGTTTTCGAACCTTATTTTCCATGACGGATAAACACTATCATTGCAATGCGAAAGTCTTAATTGATGCAGAGATTACTCGCATCAAGCCCAATGTAGTGAGCGAGTTTTTTACGCATAATACGGTGATGAGCCAATGTTTACTGCAGATCTTGGCAGATGAACTACGTGAAGCCGAAGAGCGTTTAGCAAAAAGTGCCTATTTGCGCACCTTAGATCGTGTGATGGATAGTTTATATTTCCTCAAACAACATTTTCCTGATTATAATTGGACGTATCGCGAAATTGCAGAATATGCTGGTTGTGAAACCGAAACCGCCATTCGTATTGCGAAAGAACTCAAACAAAACGGTGCATTTGATCGAATATCAGGTCATAAATAATGTTGTAACAAAGGATGGTTGATGTCTATTTTTCCACCACAAGCTTATTTTCACTTAATGGCGAAACCAAGCAGTTTTCACTGTAACATTCAGTGTGAATATTGCTTCTATTTGGAAAAATCAGAACAGTTTGGGCAATATGCGCCTTTTATGTCAAAAGACACCTTAAAACATTACGTCAAAAACTATATCCAATCTCACGCCGGCAATGTGGTTGAATTTGCTTGGCAAGGTGGTGAACCCACTCTTTTAGGCTTAGATTTTTATCGACAAGCCGTTGAATATCAGCAGGAATTTGCTCAAGGTAAACAGATCACAAACGCCTTTCAAACCAATGGTATCTCACTTAATCAGCAATGGGCTGCATTTTTCAAACAGCATCATTTTCTCATTGGGCTTTCTATTGACGGTTTAAGTGCTGTGCATAATCGTTATCGAATTTCAGGTAACGGTAATCCCACCTTTGAAAAAGTTGTGAAAGCATTAAATTTACTTCAAGAATATGGTGTGGAATTTAATACGCTTACCGTCATTAATGATCAAAACTGGCAAAAAGGAAGAGAAACTTATTTAGCACTCAAACAGCTTGGCTCGGCTTATATGCAGTTTATTCCTATTGTCGAACGTCATGCACAAACACAATCTGTCACTGATTTTTCAGTGCCATCAGAAGGTTATGGACAATTTCTCGTAGATGTCTTTCATGAATGGTATGAGCATGATGTAGGAAAAATTTATGTATCGCAGTTTGATAATCTGCTTGGACAATGGCTTGGTTATCCTTCCACAACCTGTGTTCATCAACCTACTTGCGGGCAATCGCTTGTCACGGAAGCCAATGGCGATGTGTATACTTGCGATCATTTTGTGTATCCCGAATACAAGGTCGGCAATCTAACTCAGCAACCTTTAACGGAGATTGTGCTTTCCAGTAAACAGCAACAATTCGGTTTAGAAAAATCACAAAAATTGACCGCACTTTGCCGTCATTGTGAGTTTCGTAAACTCTGTTATGGCGGTTGCCCGAAACATCGTTTTGTTTCTCTCGAAAATGAGCCCAATCCACATAATTATTTATGTGCCTCTTACCGTTATTTCTTTGAACAAACGGCGCCTTATATGCAAGCCATGGCTCGCCAAATTCGGTTACATCCATCAGCCGCTTAAGGTAGAATAGAATTTTCTACTTTACGTTTTGATTGATATGAACCCTTGGACATTACTTGCTATCTCTATTTGCCTTGAAATCGTGGCAACGAATTTATTAAAAGTCAGTGATGGCTTTACCAAATTTTTACCCACCGTTGGCTCATTAGCGCTATACTCCATTTCATTTTATTTTGTTTCCATTGTTTTCCGAACACTTTCTGTTGGCTTGGTTTACGCCATTTGGTCGGGCGTCGGCATTGTTCTGACCGCCATTGTGGCATATTTCGCTTTTGGTCAGAAAATCGATACTGCAGGGCTAATAGGTATGGCCCTGATTATCAGTGGCGTTTTAGTGATTAACTTGTTTTCTCAAACAGGACATTAATCCTTCAAATGAAACGTGATCAAGCTCACAAATTTTATTTTTCTTCAAAATAAAATTATGTCAGCAATCGATTCACCGCTATAACTCCCCGGCATTTTTAACCGCACTTTGTGCAACTTTAAAGGAAATTCTATGAAAAAATTACTTTGCTCATTATTTGCGCTTTCTGCAATTAGTACTGCAATGGCACAAGAAGTGAATATTAAATTATTAGGGACCTCCGATGTTCACGGCCGTATCGTACCTTGGAGCTATGGTGCAGACGTAGAGGACAAATCAGGTTCTTATGCACAAATTGCAACTTATGTGAAAGATGTGCGTAAAAATAATAAAAACGTGGTGTTAGTGGAAGTTGGTGATGCGATCCAAGATAACCAAGTCGATGTGTTCGCAAAAGATAAAAAATATTACAAAAATCACCCAATTCCAAAAGTATTAAACGAAATGAATTATGATATTTTCGTATTGGGTAACCACGAGTTTAACTTTGGGATGAAAGCGTTAGATGAAATCCTAAAAGATATCAAAGCGAAAAAATTAACCGCCAACTTCTATCATAAGAAAAATGACAAACGTTATATTGATGCGACAACCATCATTGAAAAAGATGGTGTGAAGCTAGGGATTATTGGTTTAAGTACTCCGATGTCCTCAAAATTTGAAGAAGACACGGGCAACCTAAAAGACATGAAGTTTACGTCACCAACGGAAGAAGCGCGTACACAAGTTGAGAAATTAAAAGCAAAAGGCGTGGATGCGATTATTGCGGTGACTCACATGGGTATCGAAAATGAAAATAATATTCCTGATACCGGTATGCGTGATGTGATCAATGCGGTAGATGGAATTGATGTAGTTATCGCAGGTCACATGCATAAAGATGTACCAAGTGAAACCATCAAAAATACACTAATCACTGAACCACACCGTTACGGTACCGTGGTATCTGAAGTGGATTTAACTTTTGATATCAAGGATAAAAAAGAAGTGAAATTAGTGAAGAAAGAATCTAAAACGGTTCCAGTTAAAGCACTTGAAGCAGATAAGAAAATTGAGGAAATTTACAAGCCTTACCATGAGAAATTACGTGAATTAAACAACGTAGTAATCGGTCAAACTGCGAATGAAATGGTACCTCAAGAGACTAAACACGGTGTATCTGCTGCATTCTCAAAAGATACCGGTTTATCTTCATTCATTAATGATGTTGAACAATATTACAGTGGTGCAGATGTTGTCACTTTCTCTTTCGACCATCAAAAAGCACGTATGGATAAAGGCGATATCAAGAAAAAAGACATCATCTTTAACTATCGTTATGCGGGCGGTGATGTCACTGTTTATGAAATGACAGGTAAACAATTGAAAGAATATATGGAATGGTCTGCGAACTACTTCGATACTATTCAACCAGGTGACACTGAATACCGTTACAATGCGGAGCGTAAAAAATCAAAATATGTGACTTACGACATTTTCGGTGGCGTAAATTACAAAATTGACTTACGTAATCCACAAGGTAGCAAAATCGTTGATTTAACCCTTGCTGACGGCAAACCGGTAACTGACGATATGAAATTAAAAGTGGGTATGAACTCATATCGTTTCGCTCAATTAAACGGTAAAGGTGGTATTTGGGAAGGTCAACAAATTCCGGTACTTTGGGAATCTAAAGTGGCAATGGGCCGTGAAAAAGGCACTATCCAAAATATGATGATCGATTACATCACCAACGTAAAAAAAGGTAAAATCGATGGTCAATCTCACAATCGTTGGGAAATCATTGGATTAAACTAATCGGTCTTTTTAAAATACGATAAAAACCAACCGCACTTTGAGGCAATTGAATCAAGTGCGGTTATTTTTTTCTTTGTTTTCAGATAAAACTTGTAAATAATCAAGGTAAAATTGAGCTCAACGTAGTAAACTACAAGCACTTTTATCCTTTAGGAGATAACAAATGAAACCTTATTTAATCGCCCCTTCTATCCTTTCTGCAGATCTTGCTCGTCTTGGTGATGATGTGCAAAACGTATTGAATGCTGGTGCGGATGTAATTCATTTTGATGTAATGGATAATCACTATGTGCCGAATTTAACCTTTGGCCCAGCGGTGTGTAAAGCTTTGCGTGATTACGGTATTAAAGCACCTATTGATGTGCATTTAATGGTGAAACCAGTCGATCGTATCATTCCTGATTTTGCCAAAGCCGGTGCGGATTACATTACATTTCATCCTGAAGCCAGTGAACATATTGAGCGCTCTTTGCAGCTCATTCGTGATCACGGTTGTAAATCTGGTTTAGTGTTTAATCCAGCAACGCCATTAAGTTATTTGGATTATGTATTAGATAAGGTGGATGTGATTTTGTTAATGTCCGTGAATCCAGGATTTGGTGGGCAATCCTTTTTACCTTCCACATTGAAAAAATTAAAACAGGCACGTCGTCTGATTGATGAAAGTGGTTTAGATATCCGTTTAGAAGTTGATGGTGGGGTAAAAGTAGATAATATTGCAGAAATTGCCGCAGCCGGTGCAGATATGTTTGTGGCAGGCTCAGCGATTTTTGGTAAACCAGATTATAAACAAATCATTGATAAAATGCGTACGCAATTAGCTTCAGTAAAATAAATGGTAGTAAGAATGAACACTCAATTTAAAGTTATCGGTTTTGATTTAGATGGTACGCTCGTGAATAGTTTGCCAGATTTAGCGTTGTCTGTGAACTCTGCTTTAGCAGACTTTGGTTTACCTCAAGCACCAGAAGAGTTAGTGTTAACTTGGATTGGTAATGGGGCACCTGTATTGATTGCTCGCGCTTTAGAATGGGCAAAAGGGCAAACAGGTAAAGACTTTTCAGATGCTGAAATGGAGCAAGTGAAAGAGCGTTTTAATGTGTATTACGCGGAGAATCTTTGTAATGTGAGCCGTTTATATCCAAATGTAAAAGAAACATTGGAAACTTTAAAGGCTCGCGGTTATACCTTAGCCGTGGTAACGAACAAACCAACTCGACATGTTCAGCCAGTATTGGCGGCATTTGGTATCGATCATCTATTCAGTGAAATGCTTGGTGGGCAATCATTACCCGCGATTAAACCACATCCAGGTCCATTGTATTATTTATGTGGCAAATTCGGTGTAGAGCCTCGCCAAGTGTTGTTTGTAGGTGACTCTCGAAATGACATTCTCGCGGCACATTCAGCAGGTTGCCCAGTTGTGGGTTTAACTTACGGTTATAACTACAACATTCCAATTGTGGAATCAAACCCCGATTGGGTGTTTGACGACTTTGCGAAGTTATTAGAGATTCTTTAATCTATCTTAAAGCGTAAAGTGCGGTCAAAAATGATCTGCACCCCAAAAGTTGGACTCAACAAACCAACAATTGAGGTGCAGATTTTTTTATGGGTAAACACTACACAATCGAATTTAAATTACAGGCTCTCCAACCTATTTTGAATGGAAAAATGAGTATTAGAGAAGCTGCGCGTTTTTACAATATTCCTTCCAACGCCCTAGTCGGGACATGGTTGAAACGGTTTGAAAAAAGTGGCATAAAAGGACTTATTCCCCGTAAACCATCAGGACGACCGCCGATGAAACCCAAATATGCAAAAATGCCACCGCCACCCAAAACTGAAGAAGACCGTTTACGCCTGAGAATTTTACAGCTTGAAGCGGAGGTGGCCTACCTAAAGGAGTTGAGAAGGCTCAGACTTCAGGACGAAGCCGAGCAACGGAAATTATCCAAAGGTTAAGAACACGCTATCCGTTAAAATGGCTTTTAGGCTTTGCACAGTTAGCGCGTAGTACGTTTTTTGCGAAACGTCAGATTAAACCGGATAAGGATGAGTTGTTGAAAAAGACCATTAAACGCATCAAAGCCAATCATCCTGATTATGGCTACCGACGAGTTCATGCCAGCTTGCCAGGCGTGAATCATAAAAAAGTTCAACGTTTAATGCAGGCACTTGGGCTTCAAGTGCGGTCAAGAAAAAGCAAGAAATTTACCACCTATCGAGGCACAATAGGCCATATTGCTCCGAATCGTCTTGAGCGAGATTTTAGTGCAACGGCCCCGAAACAAAAATGGGTGACCGATATCACAGAGTTTAAGGCGAAAGATGGGAGTAAAGTCTATTTATCTCCAATTTTAGACTTATTTAACAATGAGATAATCTCCTATAACCTCAGCTATTCCCCAAACTGGGCGCAAGTAGAGGACATGTTAATGCAAGCCGTCAAAGGATTAAATAAAGCTTGTGGTGTCATTTTACATTCAGACCAGGGATGGCAATATCAAATGGTAGCTTATCGTCGAATCTTGGCTGAACATGGCATCATTCAAAGTATGTCGAGAAAAGGGAATTGCTTAGATAACGCCGCAATGGAAAGTTTCTTTGGGCGATTAAAAACGGAATGTTTTTATGGTCGGGAATTTAAAACAAAAGAAGAGATAGTTGATGCTGTCAGAGATTATTTGGATTACTATAATCATCGACGGATTCAACTAAAATTAAAAGGACTGAGTCCGATACAATATCGAAAACAATCCTTTAAATAACAGTCTAACTTTTTGGGGTCAGATCAAAAATGACCGCACTTTTTCTTAAACCTCCCACCAAATTAACGCCCATTTGTGTTGTCCGTGTTTTATCGGTTCATTGTTTATTTGTTTTTGTTGATAGAATTGAGACAAACTTTGTTTTTCTTTTTCGGTGAGATTGCCGAGAGAAAACTCCACAGAATTTAATAAATCTTCAAAGGTTTCGCCTTGGAAATGGCCTGATTCGGTTTCAATAAAACTCACATTCGCGTGAATGCCTTTTTGGTAAAGGCGATTAACTAAATAAATATAAGTTGGGAAGCCTACATCATCACGGCCAATGGCTTCAAATACACCTTCATCGAGAAAATGGCGTTGTGTCACCGAGGTTAAAAAGACGCGTTTTTTTGCCTTACTTTGCAGCTTTTCAATCATGTCATCCAAATCATCCACAAGCGTCGAGCGAGAGGCGAGTATAACATCCGCTTGAGGTACATCATCCCAGTTATCCGACCATGATTTATGTAGAAGCGTAATATTATTCAGTTGATGCTTTTCTTTATATTGCTGAACCATCTCTAACATGCCTTGGCTGTAATCGAGGGCATACACAGCTTGGCATTGTTGGGCTAAAGGAATCACAAACGTTCCGGGGCCACAGCCGATATCTAATACGGTTTCATCAGGTTGTACATTCATGGCTTTGAGTAACGTTTCATTATAACGACTTGGTTTGCCCACTAAATTCTCAGCCATTTTAGGGGCTTTTTTATCCCACTTTGTTGGTGGAAGATTATAGTGATTACAGGATTTTAGATGTTGTTGATAGAGATCGTTGAAATTGATGTCGTTGATGATCATAGTGACGCCCCAAAGTGCGGTTAGTTTTCAGATTGTTTTGAATTGCTTGCTGATTATATGCTTTCTCCTACTTAAAATCATTTGAAAATGATTGACGCAAACGTTTTCGTTTTAGTGCGTTTTCCTTTATAATAGCCCGCGATTTTCATCTCAAACACAACTCAAAGGTACCCGTATGTTTCAAACTTTTCGTGGCTCACCCGCCCTTTCTGAATTCCGTATTCAAGGCTTAATGCAAAAATTCCAACAAAATCAATTACCGGTGAAATCGGTTTATGCGGAATATTTGCATTTTGTGGAATTAAATCGACCGCTTGTTAGCGAGCAGGAAGCTAAGTTAAAAGCGTTGTTACATTACGGTCCAACCTTGGCTGAACACGATGCCAAAGGCAAAACTTTTATTGTGATTCCACGCGTCGGCACGATTTCTTCTTGGTCTTCTAAAGCAACGGATATTGCGCATAACTGTGGTTTAAGTGAAGTGGAGCGTATTGAGCGTGGTTTGGCGTATTATTTTGAGTTAAGCCAACCGCTTGATGAGAAAACGACAGAAAAATTGACCGCACTTTTACACGACAGAATGATGGAAACTGTGGTGCGTCGTCCTGAAGATGCAGAGATCTTATTCCGCCATCAAGATCCGAAACCATTCAAAACTGTGGATATTTTAAAAGGTGGACGCGAAGCTTTGGTGACTGCTAACGTAGAATTAGGTTTGGCGCTGGCAGAAGATGAAATTGATTATTTGGTGGAAAACTTCACACAATTAGGGCGCAATCCGCACGATATTGAACTTTATATGTTCGCGCAAGCCAACTCTGAGCACTGCCGTCATAAAATCTTTAATGCAGATTGGATTATTGACGGCAAAAAACAGGATAAATCCCTGTTTAAAATGATTAAAAATACCTTTGAGAAAACTCCTGATTTCGTACTTTCAGCCTATAAAGATAATGCTGCAGTAATGGAAGGCTCAAAAGTCGGCCGTTTCTTTGCGGACCAAGATGGGCAATATCGCTATCACAATGAAGATGCACATATCTTAATGAAAGTGGAAACCCACAACCACCCAACCGCGATTTCGCCATTCCCAGGAGCGGCAACAGGTTCGGGCGGTGAAATTCGTGATGAAGGTGCAACGGGTCGTGGTGCAAAACCAAAAGCAGGTTTAACCGGGTTTTCGGTATCAAACCTTATCATTCCAAACTTTGAACAACCTTGGGAAAATCCACTTTCCAAACCAAATCGTATTGCCTCTGCCTTAAATATTATGATTGAAGGCCCATTAGGTGGCGCTGCATTTAACAATGAATTTGGTCGCCCTGCCTTATTGGGTTATTTCCGCACCTATGAAGAGAAAGTCAACAGCTTCAACGGTGAAGAAGTGCGTGGTTATCACAAGCCGATTATGTTAGCGGGCGGTATCGGTAATATTCGTAGCGAACACGTTCAAAAAGGCGAAATTCCCGTTGGTGCGAAATTGATCGTATTAGGCGGTCCAGCCATGAACATCGGCTTAGGCGGTGGCGCCGCTTCTTCTATGGACAGCGGTAAATCAAAAGAAGATCTAGATTTTGCCTCTGTTCAACGTGAAAACCCAGAAATGGAACGCCGCTGCCAAGAGGTGATTGACCGCTGCTGGCAATTAGGCGAAGAAAACCCAATTCTCTTTATCCACGATGTGGGTGCAGGCGGTTTATCAAACGCAATGCCTGAATTAGTGCACGATGGCGAACGTGGCGGTAAATTTGATTTACGCTCAATTCTTTGCGATGAAAAAGGCATGTCACCATTAGAAATTTGGTGTAACGAATCACAAGAACGTTATGTCTTAGCCGTTGCGCCAGAAAAACTCGAATTATTTACCGCACTTTGTGAGCGTGAGCGTGCGCCGTTTGCGGTCATTGGTGAGGCAGCGGAAGAGAAACATTTAACCTTGCACGATAGTCATTTCGACAATAACCCAATTGATTTGCCAATGAATGTGTTATTAGGCAAAACGCCGAAAATGACGCGCGAGGTTTCGTCAAAAACTGTCGAAAATCGACCGCTTGCAACGGAAAATATTCAATTAAAAGAAGCCTTCCATCGCGTATTACGCTTACCGGTGGTGGCAGAAAAAACTTTCTTAATCACCATTGGCGACCGTTCGGTAACGGGTATGGTGGCGCGCGATCAAATGGTCGGCCCATGGCAAATTCCGGTATCTGATGTGGCCGTCACAACCGCTTCATTAGACAGCTATCACGGCGAAGCGATGGCAATGGGCGAACGTGCACCAGTGGCATTATTAGACTTTGGTGCTTCTGCACGTTTAGCGGTGGCTGAATCTATCACTAATATTGCGGGCACCAACATTGGCGATATTAAACGCATCAAACTTTCTGCAAACTGGATGTCTGCAGCAGGACACGGTGGTGAAGACGCAGGCTTATATGAAGCGGTGAAAGCGGTGGGCGAAGAACTTTGCCCAGCATTAGGCATTACCATTCCAGTGGGTAAAGACTCCATGTCGATGAAAACCACTTGGGAAGAAAATGGCGAGAAAAAATCAGTAACAGCTCCGCTTTCTTTAGTGATTTCATCTTTTGCTCGCGTGGAAGATGTCCGCAAAACCGTGACACCTCAATTACGCACAGACAAAGGCGCAAGCCGTTTATTGTTGATTGATTTAGGCGAAAGAAAAAATCGCTTAGGCGCGACCGCACTTGCGCAAGTGTATAAACAATTAGGTGACAAACCAGCCGATGTGGTGAACGTAGCCAAACTGAAAAACTTCTTTGATGCAATGCAAGCATTGGTGGCAGAGCGTAAATTATTGGCTTACCACGACCGTTCAGATGGTGGTTTAATTACCACACTTGCAGAAATGGCGTTTGCGGGTAACTGTGGCGTGGATGTGGATATTTCTGCATTAGGCGACAATGATTTAGCAGTGTTATTCAATGAAGAATTGGGCGCAGTGATTCAAGTCTCTGAAAACGAATTAAGCGCAGTGCGTGAGGTATTAAAAGCCCATGACTTGCTTGGTTTAACTTATGAACTTGGTTCTGTAAGCACAGAAGATCGTTTTGAAATCACGCGTGGTAGCAAAAAACTATTAAGTGAAAAACGCTCTGAATTGCGCGGTATTTGGGCAGAGCTCACTCACCAAATGCAACGCTTACGTGATAACCCAGAATGTGCTGATCAAGAATTTGAAGCGAAAAAAGCAACAGATAACAAAGGTTTATCTGCTCACTTAACCTATGATGTGAATGAAGATATTGCTGCGCCTTACATCAGCAAAGGCGTGAAACCAAAAGTAGCCGTATTGCGTGAACAAGGCGTAAACAGCCACGTTGAAATGGCAGCGGCTTTTGACCGTGCAGGCTTTGCAGCGATTGATGTTCACATGAGTGATTTAATGGCAGGTCGTTACAATTTAAACGACTTTAATGCGATGGTGGCCTGTGGTGGCTTTTCTTACGGTGACGTATTAGGTGCAAGTGGTGGCTGGGCGAAATCCATTTTGTTTAATCCACAATTACGCGATCAATTCAGCCAATTCTTCGCCAATGAAAACACCCTTTCATTAGGTGTATGTAACGGCTGTCAACTTATCTCCACCCTTGCAGAAATTATCCCAGGTGTAGAAAACTGGCCACGTTTCGTGCGTAATAAATCAGAACGTTTTGAAGCCCGTGCTGCGATGGTGAAAATCAACGACACCAACTCATTGTGGTTTAAAGGCATGGCAGGTTCACATATGCCGATTGCGGTTGCTCATGGTGAGGGGCGCGTAGAATTCAAAACACCAGAAAACTTGACCGCACTTCAATCCCAAAACTTGATTGTGGCACAGTATATCGACAGCCATTTAAATGTGACTGAAACCTATCCGGCCAACCCAAATGGCTCGGCATTAGGGATTACTGCCATTTCTAACGTCGATGGCCGTATTGCGGCGATGATGCCACACCCTGAGCGTGTATTCCGTGCCGTGAGCAACTCATGGTATCCAGAAGATTGGTCTGAAGATGGTGCTTGGATGCGAATTTTTAGAAATGCGAGAGTGAATTTCAAATAATGTGAGATTGTTCACAGCAAATTAATACAAAATAAGAGATACTAAGAAATTGGTATCTCTTTTTTATTGCATAACCTGAGTAATAAAAAAATGCCAACAATATTAGAGAGTAATATTGTTAATGATTTATATAAATACTTTATATAAAAATTCTTGGACATTATGCCCGTAATATCAATTGAACTATATAAGGAGTTCTAAATGAGTGCATTAGTTACATTGCTAGCTAATATTGTTGCGCCATTGCAACGTCAATTTATTAACTTTATCCGCATTGCGATTTGTGTGGTGATGGTTTGGATTGGAGGTTTAAAAGTTTGCCAATATGAGGCAGATGGTATCGCACACTTTGTGTCAAATAGTCCTTTCTTAAGCTTCCTTTACAAAAACGGTGCAAATGAAGTGACAAATGATAAGGGTGTTTTAGTGAAAGAATATACCTTATATAAAAACCCTGAAGGCAAAATGGTCGCAAAAAATATCGAATGGCATAAAGCTAATGGCACCTATACAGCTTCTTATATTATTGGCGCAATCATTGTGACAATTGGTATTTTAGTATTAGCGGGGATTTGGTCACCAACTCTCGGGCTATTTGGAGGCTTACTCACCTTTGGTATGTCGATAGTCACGCTGTCGTTCCTCATATTTACACCAGAAACCTGGGTGCCGAATTTAGGTGGGGACTTCCCAACACCTAATTATGGCTTTCCATATCTCTCAGGTGCTGGCCGACTCGTGATTAAAGATATTATTATGATGGCGGGTGGTTTAGTTGCTGCAGCAGAATGTGCGAAACGCTATTTAGAGAATAAAAAGCAGTTTGCGTAGTAAATAGATTTTAAAGGGCTTGCTGGGATAAGC
The DNA here is from genome assembly GCF_900450995.1 of Haemophilus parainfluenzae. Lineage (NCBI taxonomy): Bacteria > Pseudomonadati > Pseudomonadota > Gammaproteobacteria > Pasteurellales > Pasteurellaceae > Parahaemophilus > Parahaemophilus parainfluenzae. Next base: position 1,255,451 of record NZ_UGHY01000002.1, read on the forward strand.
AGCAAGCTTTTTTACTAAGATATAAAAAAGTAGTAGTTAATAATACTCAAATATTGATTATTGCAATAATTAGTGCCTAGAATATGTAGGCTACTAGTTGACTAAATCTTATAGTATCTAAAGATTGGTCTGAAAATGTTGTTTGGATGTTGATTTTAGAAACAATAGAGTAAATTTCAATAAAATTGAAAAATAAGGGATATTAATATGGTCATGAAATACTTGCCATTCTCAGTTATTGAGAGCAGATGGTTTGATGAAGGAAATGATACAGTTAAATCTGTTTTTGAGTCTATCGCCTCAATACATTGTAATAATTCAGATGCTTTTCTTCATCATTCATTTAGCGAGAAAAATTCTTTAAAGATTGCGTTTGAAAATTGCAGCAAGGATAAAAAAACTGAAGTTATATATCTAGCAACCCATGGCAATTCCAAAGTTATAGGACCTGATGAGGTGGATATTTCAAGAACAGAATTAAGAAATATTATTTCAAAAGTAAATACAAGAAAAACCATAAAAGGTCTATTTTTAGGTACATGTGAAACAGGCAATGAAGGTATTGCTCGTTATTTATTGGAGGATAAAACCACAAACTTAGAATGGGTTGCTGGCTATAATTCTACAATTGATTGGATAGATGGGACTGCAATGGATATGATATTTTTCTCAAAACTCGCTACACAATATAATAAAAATAAAACTCGCAAAAAAATAAATTTTCTGCAAGAAAAATGGCTCATCTAGCAGCTAGTGATTTATTGAAAATTGTTCCTGGAGCATTTATTGGATATGGGTTTAATATATATTTTCATGAGAAAAATAATCTTACTAGTATGTTTATATCTAGTGTTGAATAGATAATGCTTATTTACTTTAACTATTTTCAATTTTCCAGGATGGCTAGCGATCAAAAATCACAACGAATTTTGACCGCTCTTTTTATTCCGTTTACTTACGTATTATTTTTGTTTTTTCAAAAACTCAACGCCAGTGTCTGGGAAGTCGGTGAATACACCGGTTGCACCAGATTTATTCAATAATGCATCGTACATTTGATTCACGTCAGTGAAGAATTCAGGTAAAGCATCTTTACGCACGGTGTATGGGTGTAATTCCACTTTGTATTGTGCAAGTTCTTTCACTAATGGGGTGTATACGATATTGCCTGGTTTAGATTTTTCTTTATCCACTAACATGTACCAGCCTGGACCAACACCATCAGCATATTTTACCACTTCTGCCATTGCGCCTGGTTTGAACATCCAATCGTAATCGTAGTTCACCCATTTGCCTTTCGCATCTTTTTCTTCAGTTTCATGCCAGTCGGTGTATGCCACTAATTGAACAAGTTTTAAATCCATGCCCATTTTTGGTAGCAATTCGTTTTTGATACGTTTTAACTCATTGAAGTCGAAGGTTTGTAAGTAAACCATGTCAGATTTCTTGTCGTAACCGTATTTTTTCAACACTTTAAGGGTTTCAACTGCAATGTCTTTGCCGTTTTGGTGGTGGAACCAAGGTGCTTTGATTTCAGGATAGATACCCACTTTTTTACCTGTGGATTTTTCTAAACCTTGGATAAATTCGATTTCATCTTCAAAAGTGTGAATTCTGAAATGCGATTTCCAAAGTGGGAAACGGCCTGGATAAACTTGAGCTTGTTTACCATCTTTAGTTTCAAAGTTTTCAGTCATTTCTAAACTTTGAATTTCTTTTAAGGTGAAGTCGATTACGTAGTAACGACCATCTTTACGATGACGATTTGGGAATTTTTTCGCGACATCAGTTAATCCATCTAAGAAGTGGTCATGGATAACAACTAAACGACCATCTTTTGTCATCGCTAAGTCTTGTTCTAAGTAGTCTGCGTGTTGTGCAAATGCAAGCGCTTTAGATTCAAGCGTATGCTCTGGTAAGTAACCACTTGCACCACGGTGAGCAATGATAATTTTGTCTGATTTCATAGTGTCCACAGAAGAGTGTGCGCTACATCCTGCAAGTACGCCTGCAGCTAATAAAGAAAGCGCTAAAGTTTTGAGTTTCATAAGCATTTCTCCTTGAAAGTGCGGTTAAAAATTCAGTTGTTTTTTGTAATAAAAAAGGCGGCAAGCCTTCGCCTGTCGCCTTTAATTTATAGATTATTTAGTACCGTAGGTATCGCCTAATCTTGCTTTGTGTTTACCTTCTTCAACCATTACGATGAAGAGTAATAACACCGCTAAGACACCACCACCGATCATGACGTAGAAACCGCCGTCCCAGCCGTAGTGTTGTGCTGCCCAACCGATAACAGCTGAAGCTGACACAGTACCACCTAAGTAACCGAATAAACCGGTGAAACCTGCTGCTGTACCTGCTGCTTTTTTCGGTGCAAGCTCAAGCGCGTGTAAGCCGATTAACATTACAGGACCGTAGATTAAGAAGCCGATTAAGGTCATTAATACGAAGTCAGTTAATTGATATGGGTTTTCATACCAAGCTGCATAGTTTGCAAGCTCTGCTTCAGGTGTAGCTGGGTTCATCCAGTATGCCACTACAGCTGCTGTAGTTAAGATCATGAAGATAAAACCTGTTAAACCACGTTTACCTTTGAATACTTTATCTGATACCCAACCACATAATAATGTACCTGGAACTGCTGCTAATTCATAGATTGTATAGGCCCATGCGGTACCTTTGATGTTGAAGTGTTTCACTTCACTTAAGTAAACCGGAGACCATTTTAATACGCCGTAGCGGATTAAGTATACGAATACGTTAGCAATCGCAATGTACCATAACAATTTGTTTTTCAATACATAAGTTACGAAGATTTCTTTTGTGCTTAAATCGTTTTCGTAAGTTTTTTCGTTATAGTCATCTGGGTAGTCATTACGCCATTTTTCGATGGACGGTAAACCACAAGATTGTGGAGTATCACGCATGACAAAGTAAACAGGAATTGCACAGATCATTGCAGCAATACCAGGATAGTAGAGAGATTGTTGCCAAATGTCTTTTGCTTGTGCTTCAACGCCGTGAGTGCTGAAGAAGACAGCACTTGCTAATAGCACCATTGCACCTGGCATCATACCACCGATGTTGTGCGCGGTATTCCAGATAGATACAATAGTACCGCGTTCTGATTTAGACCACCAGTGTACCATTGTACGACCACATGGAGGCCAACCCATACCTTGGAACCAACCATTTAAGAAGATCATTACCCACATGATGAATGCCTGAAGTTGCCCATGGGAATAAACCCATCATGGTCATACAAAGACCAGAAAGCAATAAACCAAATGGTAAGAATACACGAGGGTTCGAACGGTCAGACATACCTGCCATTACGAACTTAGATAAACCGTAGGCAAGACCGGCTGCTGAGCCGATAACACCTAATTCCGCTTTTGAGTACAAGCCAGCTTGAATTAAACCAGGTTGTGCTAAGTCAAAGTTTGCACGTACAAAATAGTAAGCGGCATAACCAAAGAAGATCCCTGCAAACACTTGCCAACGTAAGCGTTTATACGTGGAATCAATTTTCTCCGCAGGAAGTTCCGCAATATGCGGTGCGGGTTTAAATGGTCCAAACATAATTTTTCTCCAAAATCATTTTAATTATGAGTCCACCCCGACAATGGGGATAGCGTGCATGATAAAATAAAAATAGAAATTAAAAAGAGAAATAATTCAAAAATGTGATGTATTTCACAAAAAAAATTTTAACAAATGAGCGAATACGAAAATTGCGTGATCTATATCACAAAACAGTTTTCTTTTTCGCTCAAAATGTTGTGAATTTAATTGCTCTCCCATACAATAGCAGCAGACTTCGTAACAGTTTTTACGTTTCTTTTAATTAATATTTTGGCTTTGGGGGTAACAATGGGATTATCGCCTAATATGTATCGTGATGTGGGGGATTTTTCACCTATCTCGACGGATGTGATTATCATTGGTGGTGGTGCAACAGGTGCGGGGATTGCTCGTGACTGTGCATTGCGTGGAATTAACTGTATTTTATTAGAGCGTCGTGATATTGCGACAGGTGCAACAGGTCGTAACCACGGTTTGTTACATAGTGGTGCGCGTTATGCCGTAAACGATCAGGAATCAGCAGAAGAATGTATTAAAGAAAATAAAATTCTGCGCAATATCGCCCGTCACTGTGTGGATGAAACAGAAGGTTTATTTATCACCTTACCTGAAGATTCCCTTGATTATCAAAAAACGTTCATCGAAAGTTGTACCAAATCCGGTATTGAAGCCGTCGCCATTGATCCTAAACTTGCCCAGATTATGGAACCATCAGTAAACCCTGATTTAGTTGGTGCCGTTGTTGTGCCAGATGGTTCAATCGATCCTTTCCGTTTAACAGCCTCAAACGTGATGGATGCTACCGAAAATGGCGCGAAAATGTTCACTTATTGCGAAGTGAAAAACTTAATTCGCGAAGGGGGCAAAGTAATCGGTGTGGATGTTTACGATCACAAAAATCGTGTAAACCGTAAATTCTTTGCGCCATTAGTCGTTAATGCAGGTGGTATTTGGGGACAAGGCATTGCAGAATATGCGGACCTTAAAATTAAAATGTTCCCAGCCAAAGGCGCATTACTTGTCATGGGGCACCGTATCAATAAAATGGTGATTAACCGTTGTCGTAAACCGGCGGATGCGGATATTCTTGTACCGGGTGATACTATTTGCGTTATCGGTACAACCTCTAGTCGTATTCCTTACGATCAAATTGATAACATGGAAGTCACCCCAGAAGAAGTGGATATTCTTTTCCGTGAAGGGGAAAAACTCGCACCAAGCTTGCGTCATACTCGCGTATTACGTGCTTATGCAGGTGTTCGTCCATTGGTGGCGACGGATGATGATCCATCTGGTCGTAACGTAAGCCGTGGTATCGTGTTACTTGACCACGCAGAACGTGATGGCTTAGACGGCTTTATTACTATCACTGGCGGTAAATTAATGACTTATCGCTTAATGGCTGAATGGGCAACGGATCTCGTTTGTAAAAAACTCAATAAAACAGCACGTTGTACGACTGCAGAGCGTCCATTGCCAGGTTCAACCGAAAGCCGTGCAGAAACCAATCAGAAAGTCATTTCACTTCCAAGTACGATTCGTTATTCAGCCGTGTATCGTCATGGATCCCGTGCTACCCGTTTATTAGATAAAGAACGTCTCGATCGTTCAATGGTGTGCGAATGTGAAGCGGTGACAGCGGGTGAAGTACGTTATGCTGTTGATGAATTAAACGTCAATAACTTAGTAGATTTACGTCGTCGTACTCGTGTGGGTATGGGGACTTGCCAAGCTGAGCTTTGTGCGTGCCGTGCGGCGGGCTTAATGAACCGTTTTGAAGTGGCAACACCTCGCCAATCCACCACACAATTGACTTCTTTCATGGAAGAGCGTTGGCGCGGTATTGAGCCTATTGCATGGGGCGAAGCGATTCGTGAAGCCGAATTTACTTCATGGATGTATGGCAGTGTGTTGGGCTTAAATGATGTTCAACCGCTTGAAACTGACAAACAGCAAGGGACGGATAACAATGAATTTTGATGTAGTGATTATTGGTGGTGGCCTTGCAGGTTTAACTTGCGGCATCACCCTACAAGAACAAGGCAAACGTTGTGTCATTATTAATAACGGTCAAGCGGCGATTGATTTTGCATCTGGCTCCTTGGATTTATTAAGCCGTTTACCAAATGGCGCGTTTGTTAAAAATATTCCTGATAATTTGACCGCACTTTCCGCTCAATTACCACAACACCCTTATAGCATTATGGGAGCTGAACGCGTATTAGCAAAAGCGCAAGATTTCGAAAAATTAGCGGAATCGTTAAATTTAGATTTAATTGGCTCAAGTGCAGAAAATCATCTTCGCGTAACGGGTTTAGGTAGCTTACGTGGTGCATGGCTTTCACCAAATAGTGTACCAACTGTACAAGGCGACACACCATTTCCGTATAAAAAAATTGCGGTTTTAGGCATTGAAGGCTATCACGATTTCCAACCAGAATTATTGGCGGATAACCTTACGCTCAATCCACAATTTGCCCATTGTGAAGTGAAAACGGGCTTTTTAAATATTCCTGAATTGGATCAGTTACGTGCAAATTCGCGCGAATTCCGCAGTGTAAATATTGCACAAGTTTTAGAATATAAACTGAAATTTGATGATCTGGTGGCTGAAATGAAAGAAGCCGCGAAAGGCACCGAAGCGATTTTCTTACCAGCTTGTTTCGGTCTAGAAAATCAAGAGTTTATGGAGTCACTTCGCAAAGCAACCGGCTTGCCATTATTTGAATTACCAACTTTACCGCCTTCTTTATTAGGTATGCGTCAACGTATTCAATTACGCCATCGTTTTGAGAAATTAGGCGGACTTATGATGAATGGTGATAGTGCATTAAAAGCGCATTTTGATGGAAGCAAAGTTCGCGCCATTCAAACTCGCTTGCACGAAGAGGAAGAAATCACGGCAGAGCATTTCGTATTAGCGTCAGGCAGCTTCTTCAGTAAAGGTTTAGTCTCTGAATTCGATAAAATCTACGAGCCCGTATTTCATTCTGACATCATCGGTGTGGAAGGCTTTAAAGATACTGATCGTTTTACTTGGACAGATCATCGTTTCTCAAATCCACAACCGTATCAATCTGCGGGTGTGGCGATCAATGCTCAATGCCAAGTACAAAAGAGCGGTCAATTTTTAACGAATTTATATGCAGTGGGTAATGTGATTGGTGGTTTCAATGCGTTAGAACTCGGTTGTGGTTCAGGCGTGGCAGTGGTAACAGCGCTTGCTGTTGCGGATGAAATTCTTCACAACACACATTAAGGAGGTGTTATGAACATTCAACAATTAATTGAAAATGCAAAACAATCCCTTAATGCACCACAACATCATCATGCCTTTGATGAAAGTTTTGAGAGCTGTATTAAATGTACGGCGTGTACGGCAGTATGTCCTGTTTCGCGTCAAAATCCAAACTATCCAGGTCCAAAACAATCGGGTCCAGATGGTGAGCGTCTACGCTTAAAATCAGCCGAGCTTTATGATGAAGCATTAAAATACTGTACCAACTGTAAACGTTGTGAAATTGCGTGTCCGTCTGATGTAAAAATTGGTGACATTATTGTTCGTGCAAGAAACAAATACCTTGCTCAACAACACAAGCCAGCAGTGCAAAAATTACGTGATGCAATTTTAAGTAATACCGATATTATGGGGTCACTTAACACGCCACTAGCCCCAATTGTGAACACAATTACGGGTTTGAAAGCGACAAAATTTGTGTTGGAAAAAGCGTTAAAAATCAGCCGTCATCGTACGTTACCAAAATATTCCTTTGGTACGTTCCGCAGCTGGTATATGAAAAAAATGGTGGAAAGCCAACAAAAATTCGAACGCAAAGTGGCGTATTATCACGGTTGTTATGTGAACTACAATAACCCACAATTGGGTAAAGAATTTATTCAAGTGTTCAATGCTATGGATATTGGCGTGGTGTTATTGGAAAAAGAAAAATGCTGCGGCTTGCCATTAAGCGTAAACCAATTCCCAGAGAGAGCGAAGAAAATCGCACAATTTAACACCGATTACATCAGCAAAATGGTGGATGAAAATGGCTTAGATGTGATCAGTGAGGCATCAAGTTGTTCCCTAAATTTACGTGATGAATATCATCATATTTTAGGTATCGACAATGCGAAAGTTCGTCCACATATTCACATGGTGACACCATTCTTATATCAACTCTTTAAAGAAGGTAAAACCTTACCGCTTAAACCATTGAAATTGCGTGTGGCTTATCACACCGCATGTCACGTGGATAAAGCAGGTTGGGCGCCATACACCTTGGAAGTGTTAAAACAAATTCCAGGTTTAGAAGTGGTGATGTTACCATCACAATGTTGTGGTATTGCAGGAACATACGGTTTCAAAGAAGAAAACTACGAGGTTTCGCAAGCCATAGGGAAAACACTGTTTGATAACATCAATGCAGGCGGATTTGATTATGTGATTTCTGAATGTCAAACTTGTAAATGGCAGATCGATATGTCATCTAACGTGACTTGTATCCATCCATTGACGTTATTGTGTATGTCGATGAATCAATAATCGAATCACAAATTTCACCCGCCTACTAGAACAAAAGGCATAGTAGATAAAATGACTTATGATTTTCTCTACTATGCCTTTCAAAAGTGTCCTTAAAAACGCCCGCGAAAACAATCGCACTTTACCCGCCTGAAACAATTCAGTGTTTAAATTGAAATGAAAATCGTTTTCATATAAAATTGCGTGACTTTTGACAACCGACTAAATAAGCTGTGGTGAAACCGTGTTCCGACTTGATCAGATTTCTTTTCGCATTCCGCAGCGTACCTTGCTCTTCCCCACTTCATTAACGTTTGATGCCGGCAAGGTGTACGGTTTGATCGGGCATAACGGTTCCGGCAAATCCACCTTAATCAAATTAATGGCGCGTCAGACCCAACTGTCCGGCGGTTCGATTTTGTTGGACGGCAAAGATATTGCGCACTGGAACCAACGAGAATTTGCCAAACGGGTCGCCTATCTGCCGCAACATCTGCCCGCCACCACCAATTTAACCGCGCGCGAATTAATCGGCATGGGACGTTATGCGTGGAACGGGCTATTCGGACGCCAAACGGCGGCGGATAAACAGGCGATCGCCGAAGCGTTGCGCCTGACCCACACGGAAAAATTCGCCGATCAGCTGGTGGATACGCTGTCCGGCGGCGAACGGTCGCGCATTTGGCTCGCCATGCTGTTGGCGCAGCAAAGCCGTTTTCTGCTGTTGGACGAACCGCTCGCCGCGTTGGATATTGCGCACCAAGTGGAAGTTATGCAGTTAGTGCATCAATTAAGTCGCGATTTGGGGTTGGGCGTGGTGATCGTGATTCACGACATCAATCTGGCGGCGCGTTTTTGCGATCATTTGGTGGCGCTGCACAGCGGCAAACTGCTGGCGCAGGGCGACGCGCAGCAAATCGTCAACCCGCCGTCGTTGGAGGCGATTTACGGCATTCGGCTGAACGTGATCCCGCACCCACAAACCCAACGTCCGGTGAGTTTTTATTAAAATGCGTAAATTATTAAAAACACTGCTCGGAATGACCGCACTTTTAGCGCACAGCGTGCTATTTGCCGCGTCGCATAACGGCTACGCCACGGTGGATTGGACGGTGGCGGAAACCCTCATTGCATTGGGCGAACCGCCGCTCGCGGTGGGCGATATGCAAAGTTATCAAACTTGGGTCAAGCAACCCGAATTGCCGAAAACTACCGTCGATTTAGGCGTTCGTTTACAGCCGAATTTAGAACTTATCGCCACTTTGTCACATTCTGCCGATGACCTGAATTTAGTTTTCATTAACAGCAATTTTTATGCGTCACTCAATAATTTACTGCGTCCTTATGCGCAAGTGCATAACGTAGATTTTTATCAGGCGGGCGACGCGTGGCAAAACGTGCTGAGCGCCACCCGAACTATCGGGCAAATTATCGGCAAACCGCAGGCAGTGCAACAACTGCTGGCGCAATATGAACAAGACGTGCAACGGCTGAAAACAGAATTAAGCGCCTTTACCGCTCGCCCGCTCGCCTTGCTGCAATTTATCGATACCCGTCACCTGCGCATTTACGGCGAAAACAGTCTGTTCGGCGCGGTGGCGAAACAACTCGGCTTCCGCAACGCCTATCTGCCGGAGGTGAATTACTGGGGTTTTCAGAATATCGACATCACCGAACTCGCCAAACTGCCGCCGAACACTCGTTTTGTGATCGTCAAACCTTATCCCGCCAACATTGCCAGCGCGCTCACGCATAATACGCTGTGGCAACATTTGCCGATGACCAGAGAAGCGTTGATTCTGCCGGCGGTGTGGTCGTTCGGCGCGATTCCATCGGCACTGCGTTTCGCCCATGTGTTCGCCGATGGCTTACTGCACGGAGGTGACGCATGGTAAACCGCGCCGCATTATTGATTGTCGTGTTGAGCGTGATTTTCGTCGCGCTCGGCGCATTCTTACTGCACCTGCAACTGCCGCCCGACGCGGCACTGACCGATTTATTGCGCGCCGGCGATTCGCTGCCGTTATTGTTGGTGCAAAGCTATACTCTGCCGCGCATTAGCATCGCGTTACTCGCCGGCGGCGGGCTGGCGTTCGCCGCGTTATTGTTGCAACAAGTGATGAGAAATCCGCTCGCCTCCGACAACACCCTCGGTATCAGCGGCGGCGCGCAGTTCGGGCTGTTTTTAAGCGCTATTTTCGCGCCGCAGTTATTGGAATACGGCAGCGGCTTAATCGCGTTGCTCGGCGCGAGCTTGAGTTTATTGTTGGTGATGAGCTTGTCGCTGCGCAAAACCATGTCGCCGTTATTGTTAATTTTGGCGGGCTTGGTGGTTAATTTATATTTCGGCGCGTTCACCGGCATGATGATGTTATTTTATCCGGAAGAATCGCGCGGCTTGGCGCAATGGGGCGCCGGCTCGTTGGTGCAGGAAAGCTGGCGAGACAGCCAGTGGCTGCTGGCGCAAAGTGCGATCGGTTTTTGCCTTGTTTTTTCATTTATCCGCCCGCTCACCATTCTGACCTTGAACGATAGCAACGCGCAGAGCCTCGGCGTGCCGGTGGGCAAATTGCGCCTGTTTGCGGTGATCGTCAGCGCGTATTTAATCGCCGCCGTGGTCAGTGCGGTGGGTATGCTCGGTTTCATCGGCTTGGCGGCGGCAACCATTGTGCGACAGCTCGGCGTGCGAACTTTAGCATGGCAGTTAATTTCGGCATTTTTGGTGGGCGCGTTGTTATTGGCGATCACCGATTTATTGCTACAACTACTTAATTTTTATACGCAACTCAGTTTCCCGACCGGCGCCGTCACCGCCTTATTAGGCACGCCGTTATTGCTGTGGCTGATGTTCCGCGCGTTGCCGCACAGCGGACGGCTAACCGGCGAGGAACGGAAAAAACAACGCCGATTTCGACTGTACTTTACTTGGCTGCTGATTATGCTGTTCGCCGTCAGTTTGTGGCTGGCGCTGAATGTAGGCAAAAGCGCGTTCGATCAGTGGTCGGTGCTGGATTTCAATCACCCGTTTGCGCCGGAAATCCTCAATCTGCGCTATCCGCGCATTTTAATCGCGCTGTGCGCCGGCATTTTGCTGTCCGTTGCCGGCGTGTTATTGCAGCGCCTGACCTTAAACCCAATGGCAAGCCCGGAATTATTGGGCGTGTCTTCCGGCGCGAGTATGGGGATTTTGCTGCTATTGTTCGTGTTTTCCGCCCAGCAGCCGCTGTGGTTCTGGCTGGCGGGCATCGGCGGCGCGCTGGTCGCCCTGTTGATTTTATCCGCGATTAATCGCCACAACGGTATGTTGCCGGAAAAAGTGTTGCTGACTGGTATCAGTTTGTCCGCGCTGTTCGACACCTTACAACGGATTGTGATTGCCAGTGGCGATCCACGCGCCAATCAACTGATCGCGTGGACTTCCGGCTCGACGCAAAACACCACGCCGGAACTTGCCGTGCCGTTTATGGGGTTGAGCCTTGTTCTGCTGGCGGGCAGTTTATTGTTCAGCCGTTGGCTGGAATTGTTGAGCCTGCAAGCGCCAATGGCGCAGGCTTTAGGCTTGAACTTAAAACGTGCGCGCCTGCTGCTGATTTTATTCAGCGCCGTGCTGACCGCACTTGCCACGCTGATGATCGGTCCGTTAAGTTTTATCGGGTTGCTAGTGCCGCATCTGACTTATTCCTTAGGCGTGCACAAAGCCAAGGCGCAACTGCTGATTTCCGCTTTGTTAGGCGGCACGATTATGTTGCTGGCGGATTGGTTCGGGCGGCAAATTTTGTTTCCGTACGAAATTCCAGCGGGCTTGGTCGCCACCCTACTCGGCGGTACTTATTTCTTGTTCATGCTGCGGAAAATTTAATCCGCCGCAGGAATTTTTATGGTAAACCCGTTCTGCGCCAAAGGCACAACGCGGCTTGCCGAAAATGTAAATGTAGTTTGACGACTACGCAATTTAACCTTTATTTAGGAGCATTTTTATGCAAAAAACCTTTATGCGCACCATGATCGCAAGTGCAGTGCTTTTTGCGCTTAATTTCGCTTATGCGCAAGAATCAACCCAAAGCGAACAATTGGAGACGATCGAAATCAGTGCGGACGCTTCCTATGACGGCTTAAGCAAAGAATTTGCCGGCGGACAGGTTGCCGCCGGAAGCCGTGTCGGTATTTTAGGCAACAAAGCCAATTTGGAAAATCCGTACTCGACGACCAGCTACACCAATAAATTCATTCAGGACAAACAAGCCCGCAGCGTGGCGGACGTGCTCAAAAACGATCCGACCGTTCGGGTGGCGCGCGGCTTTGGTAATTTTCAGGAAGCCTATTTTATGCGCGGTTTCATTACCAACTCCGATGACATTTTATATAACGGCTTATACGGCTTATTACCGCGCCAATATATCGCCTCCGAAATGTTCGAGCGGGTTGACGTGCAACGCGGCGCGTCGGCATTCTTAAACGGCATGGCGCCGGGTGGCGGCTCTATCGGCGGCACGATTGCCTTAATGCCGAAACGTGCACCGCAAGAAGATTTAAACCGTTTAAACATCGGTTACAGTTCCAGTGAACGCACCAACGTCGGCGCGGATATTTCCCGTCGTTTCGGTGATAACAAAGAATTCGGCGTGCGTTTAAATGTGGCGCATACGGAAGGCGAAAGCGAAATTGATCACGACAATGCGCGTAATACCGTGTTCCACCTCGGCTTGGACTGGAAAGGTGAACAAGCCCGCGTATCCGCCGACTTAGGCTATCAAAAAAATAATCTGAGCGGCACACGCCCAAGCGTCACCTTATTCGGTGTCAGCAGCGTACCGGCGGCACCAAAAGCCACCTCAAACTGGGCGCAACGCTGGACTTATTCCGACGAACGCGACGTATTCGGTACTGTGCGGGCAGAATATGATTTCCTACCGAACTTAACTGGCTATGCCGCTTACGGTTTCCGCGACGGTAAAGAAGAAAACGTATTAGCCAATCTTACCGTGCAAAATGTAAACGGTGACGGCAAGGAATATCGTTTTGACAATGCGCGTCGCAATATTATCCATACCGGCGAAGTGGGCGTAAAAGGTTCCTTTGCAACCGGTGCGGTAGATCATGAAGTTGTGCTTGCCGCCAATCGTTATCAGGAAAAACGCAAAAATGCCTATGTCATGGACTGGCAGAATACTTTTGCCACCAATTTATATCGTCCGACTTACATTAACGGCATTAGCTATTCCGCCAATGCGCTAAAAGGTAACGATCTTGCTTCGCCGGCATTGACCAACCGCGTTGTCTTAAACAGCGTGGCGCTTGCCGATACGCTATCGTTCTTGGATAAAACTTTACAAGTCACCCTTGGCGCACGTTGGCAACAGCTTTATACGCAAAACTTCGCTTATAATACCGGCGCGTTGAATCAACGTTATAAAGAAGCGCACGTCAGCCCGAGCCTCGGCGTAGTTTACCGTTTCACGCCGGAAATATCCGCGTATGCCAACTACATTGAAAGTTTGGCGCAAGGCGAAACCGCACCGTCAACCGCACGCAACAAAGGCGATATGCTCAGCCCGTACGTTTCCAAACAGAAAGAAGTCGGCGTGAAATATGAATCGCAAAGCGGTTTCGGCGCAAGTTTAGCCTTGTTCTCAACGGAAAAACCGCGCGGTTATGTAGATGAAAATCTGATTTTCAGCGAAAAAGGGAAAGATCGTCACAACGGCGCTGAAATCAATGTGTACGGTCAAGTAATCGACAATGTACGCTTGTTAGGCGGCGCCACTTTCTTACACGCTAAACAACGCAACACCGGTTCTGCCGATACGGACGACAAATACACTATCGGCGTACCGAAATTCCAAGCCAACCTCGGCGCAGAATGGGACGTTCCGGCATTGCAAGGTTTAACCTTAGAATCCCGTCTGACTTACACCGGATCCAGCTACGCCAATGCGCAAAACACACTTAAAGTGGGCGACTGGACGCGCGTGGATGTCGGCGCACGCTATATCGTGATGTTGGGCAACACGCCGGTAACCTTGCGCGCCCGCATTGACAATTTGGCGAATAAAAAATACTGGGAATCCGTCGGCGGCTATCTGGGTCGAGGCTACCTTGTATCCGGCGCACCGCGCACATTCTCATTCAACGCATCATTTGATTTCTAAGCAAAAGGGTCGGTTAAAACCGACCCTTATTATTTTTATCAAATGAAGGAATGTTGAAAAAAACGTTGGAAAAATGACCGCACTTTTTATTTTCTCTTTCGATTAAAGAATATGTTGATATTGTTCTAACATTTCTTTTGGCCATACACTTGATTGCACTTCACCAATGTGTTTTTTGTGAAGTAAAAACATAGCCATACGAGATTGACCGATACCACCACCGATGGTGAGAGGTAATTTGCCGTTTAATAAATCTTGGTGCCAATCCATTTTTAAGCGATCTTCATCACCGGTTAAGCCAACTTGTAAACGTAATGCTGATTCATCCACACGAATACCCATTGAAGAAAGCTCAAACGCTTTACCTAACTCAGCGTTCCACACCAAAATATCACCGTTTAAGCCTTTGTAGCCGTTTTCAGATTCAGTTGTCCAGTCATCATAGTCTGGTGCACGACCATCATGTGGTTTACCGTCTGATAATTTGCCACCAATACCGATTAAGAACACGGCGCCATATTCTTTACAAATCGCATTTTCACGCTCTTTGCTTGAAAGATCTGGGTAGCGTTTCACTAAATCCTCACTGTGAACGAAGGTGATTTCTTTTGGTAAGCTTGATGGGATATCAAAACGAGCTTCTACTGCTAATTCAGTTAAACGGATTGCACGATAGATAGAACGTACAGTTTCTTTTAAATAAGCAAAGTTACGACGACCTTCAGGAATCACTTTTTCCCAGTCCCATTGATCCACATAAACAGAGTGAGTTGGATCCAATGAATCTTCATCTGGACGTAATGCTTTCATGTGCACAAATAAGCCTTCGCCTTCTTTAAAGTGGAAACGTGCTAAAGTGTGACGTTTCCATTTTGCTAATGAGTGAACCACTTCATAAACCGCATTTGGGATGCATTTCACGTTTACTTGAACCGCTTTCTCAATGCCTGATAAGTTATCTTGCATACCGTTGCCAACTTCACTAAGAATTGGACCTTGTACTTCGATAATGCCAAGTTGTTCAATCAAGTTTTGAGTAAAGGTGTTCTTCACAAAGCTGATTTCTTGTTGTTGTAAAATAAACGTCTTTTTCATATTTATCCTTCTTTTTATAATAACTGATAAGATTTGTTGTGCATTATTCAATAAAATTGTAATTTATTTCAAGTAATTTCTTTACATTGTTTTAAATGTTGAATATTATCAAAAATAAAGAAGATATTTTAAAAAAGATCTAATAAGGAGTGTTTTATGAACAATATCGATATACTCGATCGCCAAATTCTCCGTGTACTGACTAAAGATGCTCGTACACCTTATGCAGAAATGGCGAAAAACTTTGGGGTGAGCCCAGGGACGATTCATGTCCGCGTAGAGAAAATGCGTCAGTCTGGTCTGATTGAAGGGACAAAAGCGATTATTGATGAGCGTAAGCTGGGTTACGATGTGTGCTGCTTTATTGGCATTATTTTGAAAAGTGCAAAAGATTATGAAAAAGTGATTAAAAAGCTTGATACCTTTGATGAAGTAGTGGAGGCCTATTACACCACAGGAAATTATTCTATTTTTATTAAAGTGATGACACACACGATTGCTGAATTACATTCCGTGCTGGCGACTAAGATCCAGTTAATTGATGAAATTCAATCAACGGAAACCTTGATTTCGATGCAAAACCCTATTTTACGAGATATTAAACCTTAAATGTCATTGAAACAATAAGGGCGTGTATTAAACACGCCTTTTGTTTTTTTAATTAACGATAACGATCGAGGAATTTGTAATAGAGTACGCCGATCTTGGTGGCTAAGTTTTTAAGATATTTTCCACCATAAAATGAAGGCACTTTTAATCCTTCAAAAATTTTTAAACGTTCGTCATTGCCTAGGATTGCTTCTGCAATAATGCGTCCAGCAAGTCCAGTGAGAGCGACTCCATGTCCAGAATAGCCTTGTGCAAAATAAATATGTGGTGAAATGCGACCAAAATGTGGGCTTGCGTTGAGTGTCATATCAATCGGTCCTGCCCAGCCATAGTCAATTTTGACGTTTTCCAATTGCGGGAAAACATGCAACATATTGCGACGCATAATTTGCACCATGTCTTTTTCTGAGCTCGAGTCACTACCAAATAACAAACGGTTATCCGCACTCAAACGATAATAATCGAGCAAGATATTGTTATCGCAAACAGACATGCCGTTATTGATCACGGAATCCGCTGTGGCTTGATCTAGGGGGTCGGTCGCAATAATAAAGCTCTCGACTGGTAAGATTTTACGATTAATGCCGTGATGAATGGATTTCGGTAGTGCATCAATATAAGCGTTGGTGGCTAAAATAACGTCTCGAGAAATGACCGCACTTTTATCGGTTTTGACTTCAATGCAGCCTGATTTTTCGACTAAATCCACAACGGGAGATTGTTCATAAATCTGCACGCCTAAATCTAAGCAGGCTTTTGCTAAACCTAAGCAATAATTTAATGGGTGTAAGTGGCCTGAGTTGCTATCGTATAAACCGCCTACATAAATATCACTGCCTAGATGTTGTTTAAGCTTGGCTTTATCCCAAAGTTGCATTTTGTCATAGCCAAAAGTCGCGTGGCTGGCTTTTTCCATTTCAATGAGATCGTCCATACGACGTTCATTTAACGCCAATGTGGCATAACCTTTTTTCCAATCACATTGAATACCATATTTCGCAATACGTTCATCAATAATATCAATGGCTTCCAGCGACATATCCCAAAGTTTTTTCGCTTTATCAAAGCCCACTTGAGCAATATATTCGTCAATGCCTTCTTCAAAACCGTTGATAGCTTGGCCGCCACTTCTCCCTGAAGCACCAAATCCCACTCTGGCACCTTCTAACACAATGACTTTCTTGCCTTTTTCTGCTAATTCAAGGGCAGCGGATAAACCGAAAAAACCCGCCCCAATAACGCAAACATCCGCTTCTTCTTGCTGAGTGAGAGGCGGTAGTTCGAAAGTTTGGTTTCGACTGTCGAAATAATAAGATTTGATATGTTCTTGATGAGCAAATTCGAGCATGATTGATGCCTAATTAACATAAAATTGAAATTGAGGGAATCTTACCCTGATGGGAAAATATGTCAAACCTTTTGCTAAAAAGGTGCTATACTCCCCAAGTTTATACAAGTAAACGATTACTTAAGGTTTATTTTGATTGTCCTGAGGAGGTCAATAAATTGAAAAAAAATGCTGTTCAATACATCAAATCACTTTGTCTTTCTGCCGTTGCATTTGCTGCAACTTCTGCTGCACTTGCTGCTGAAAAACTGTATGTTTACAACTGGACTGACTATGTGCCATCAAATTTGGTTGCAGAATTTACCAAAGAAACGGGCATTGAAGTGATTTATTCTACGTTTGAAAGTAATGAAGAAATGTATGCTAAATTGAAGCTGACCTCTAGCACAGGCAGTGGTTATGATTTAGTTTTCCCATCAAGCTATTACGTCAATAAAATGGCGAAAGAAAATATGTTACAAGAGCTTGATCACAGCAAATTAAGTAATTTTAAACAAATTCCGGCAAACTTATTAAACAAGGAATTTGACCCAAATAACAAATATTCTTTGCCTTATGTTTATGGCTTAACTGGTATCGGCGTGAATGCGGATGATATTGATCCAAGTAAAATCACAAGCTGGGCTGACTTATGGAACCCAGAATTTAAAGGCAAAGTATTATTAACCAGTGATGCGCGTGAAGTATTCCATATTGCATTGATATTAGATGGAAAATCACCAAACACCACGAATGAAGAAGAGATTAAAGCGGCTTATGAGCGCTTAGTTAAATTGTTACCAAATGTGGTGACCTTTAACTCTGACTCGCCAGAAGTACCGTTTGTTCAAGGTGAAGCCTCTATTGGTATGTTATGGAATGGTTCGGCTTATTTAGCACACAAAGAAAATCCAAGTATCCAATTTGTGTATCCAAAAGAAGGCGCGATTTTCTGGATGGATAACTACGCGATTCCCAAAGGTGCGAAAAATACAGAAGGCGCTTATAAATTTATCGACTTCTTACTTCGTCCTGAAAATGCGAAATTAGTCGTTGAGAAAATGGGCTTCTCTATGCCAAATGAAGGCGTGAAATCATTACTTTCACCTGAAATGGCGAATAACCCAACCTTATTCCCATCTGCTGAGAACATTGAAAAAGGCATTATGCAAGGCGATGTGGGTGAAGCAGTGGATATTTACGAAAAATATTGGAATAAATTAAAAACGAATTAAACTTGCTTTAAAAGAATTGAGCCCAGTGCAATACCGAGCTCAATATTTAAGTTAACTAACCTGTCCAACTTTTGGGGGGCAGATCACTTTGATTTTTTAGGGCATGAAAAGTGCCCTTTTATTTCTTAAAGTTTTTCCACTAACTCAATGGCTGCACCGATGTAGGTGGCAGGGGTAAGTTGTTGTAAACGCGCTTTTTCATCTGCAGGGATATCCAGTTTCTCGATGAATTCACGCATTGCTTTTTCATCAACGCGTTTACCGCGGGTGAGTTCTTTTAATTTTTCGTATGGTTTTTCAATACCATAGCGACGCATCACCGTTTGAATTGGCTCAGCTAAAACTTCCCAGTTTTGGTTGAGTTCATCACGGAGATGTTGTTCGTTCACTTCTAATTTGCTGATACCTTTACGGGTTGAAGCATACGCAATTAAACAATAACCTAAACCCACACCTAAGTTACGTAATACAGTAGAGTCGGTTAAATCACGTTGCCAGCGAGAAATCGGTAATTTTTGGGCAAGGTGAGTCATCACAGCATTGGCTAAACCTAAGTTACCTTCTGAGTTTTCGAAGTCGATAGGATTCACTTTATGCGGCATGGTGGATGAACCAATTTCACCCGCGATAGTGCGTTGTTTAAAGTGATTTAATGCAATGTAGCCCCATAAATCACGGTCGAAGTCGATGATGATGGTATTAAAACGTACCACGACATCAAAGTATTCAGCAATGTAATCGTGAGGTTCAATTTGTGTGGTGTATGGGTTCCAATCTAAACCTAATGAGGTGACAAACTCTTCGCTAAATTTGTGCCAGTTAATATTTGGATAGGCGGATAAATGCGCATTGTAGTTACCCACGGCACCGTTGATTTTACCCAAGATTTCATTTTGTTGGAGTTGTTTGAGTTGGCGTTTTAAACGGTAAACCACGTTTGCCATTTCTTTACCTACAGTACTAGGAGAGGCGGGTTGGCCGTGTGTACGAGAAAGTAATGGGATAGTTTTATATTCGTTCGCTAAACGGGTGATTTCATTAATCAGTTTTTGCCATTCAGGTAAGATTACTTCTTCACGTGCTGTTTTTAACATCAAGGCATGAGAAAGGTTGTTAATATCTTCTGAGGTACAAGCAAAGTGAATAAATTCAGAGACTTTGGCTAATTCTGGTAAGGCTTCACTTTTTTCTTTTAAGAAATACTCAACCGCTTTAACGTCATGATTCGTAGTGCGCTCAATTTCTTTAATACGTTCAGCATCTTGAAGACCGAACTCTTCCACAATTTTATTAAGGTAATCGTTTGCTTCTTTAGACAAAGAAGAAACTTCTTGGATTTCAGCGGTCGCCGCCAATTTTTGTAACCAACGTACTTCCACGGTGACACGGAATTTGAGCAAGCCAAATTCACTAAAAATACCACGCAATGTGGTGGCTTTATCTTGATAACGACCGTCAATCGGGAAAGAGCGGTTAATGCGGAAAGTTGCATAAGAGTTCTCCAAGGATTAATTTAAAGTTGAGTAGAGTTGTCGCGCCGCTTGCACTAATTTTTTACGATGAAACAACAGTTGCCATTTTCTGCCGCCGACTTGACGCCACAAGACGGCAGAACGAATGCCGGCAAGTAAACACGCACGAATTTTGTCTTGCACGTTTTGTTGCTGTAAATGATATACCGAACCAATAATATGAATGCGTTTGCCTAAAGGACTAATTGTATCGATATAAATGTTTGCCATGATAGAAAACATCTCATCATCAAATTGATTGTCGTGATAAGCAAGTTGCTCAGGTAAACGCGCAATTCTGCGGCCAAGTTCTTGTTTGATTTCAGGTTGCTTGTTTAATCTGCTCTCTAACGCTAACAGGCTACCCCAATAATTCAATAAATTTTTGTCATTTAATTGGGTCAGTTGCTCAATAAGTGTGTTTAATCCCACTTTAAGATGTTGAACATCACCGCCAAATACGGCTAATGTATCTTCAGGTTGAGTGATGAGAAGAGAATGAATGGTAATTTGGAATGCATCTTGATCATCAACTTCGCCTTTTTGTGCTAATTGACTGATTAATAAGACTGATTGACAAACACCGGCAAGAGCCAGAGCCATATCATTATAATTTTTCATTGAGATTATAAATTGTGAGCTGCAGAAATTTTGGGCGTAATATAGCATTTTTACACATTGTTTTGAACTCAATCATTAAAAAACGCCCCATCTTTTGTTATCATAGCGCCAATTCAGTTTACAGAATGAAAGGATAACTAATGACAAAACCAATTGTATTCAGTGGCGTGCAGCCTTCCGGCGAATTAACTATCGGAAATTATTTAGGTGCACTTCGCAACTGGGTGAAAATGCAAGAAGATTATGAGTGTATTTTCTGCGTGGTGGATTTACACGCCATCACTGTACGGCAAGATCCTGCAGCACTTCGCAAAGCCACCCTTGATGTACTCGCCCTTTACTTGGCTTGTGGCATTGACCCGAATAAAAGTACGATCTTCGTGCAATCTCATGTACCAGAACATACTCAACTAAGCTGGGTGTTAAACTGCTACACCTATTTTGGTGAAATGAGCCGTATGACGCAATTTAAAGATAAATCAGCACGTTATGCCGAAAATATTAACGTAGGTTTATTTGACTATCCAGTTTTAATGGCGGCAGATATCTTACTTTATCAAGCGAAAAGTGTGCCAGTAGGGGATGATCAAAAACAACATTTAGAAATCACTCGTGATATAGCTGCTCGTTTTAATGCCCTTTACGGTGATATTTTCACGATCCCTGAAATCTTCTTAGGCAAAGCGGGTGCGCGTATTATGTCTTTGCAAGATCCTGATAAAAAAATGTCAAAATCCGATGATAATCGTAATAATGTGGTGACTTTGCTTGAAGATCCAAAATCGGTGGCGAAAAAAATCAAACGTGCGGTAACAGATTCTGATGAACCACCTGTTGTACGTTATGATGTGCAAAATAAAGCGGGTGTATCTAACTTATTGGATATTCTTTCTGCAGTAACTGATAAATCTGTGGCTGAACTTGAAAAAGAATTTGAAGGCAAAATGTACGGCCACTTAAAAACAGCCGTTGCAGATGAAGTATCAAACTTACTTGCCGGTTTACAAGAACGTTTCTATCAATATCGTAATGATGAAGCACTTTTAGACGAGATTTTACGTCAAGGTGCGGAAAAAGCCCGTGCAAGAGCGAAAGAAACCCTTGATAAAGTATACGAAGCCGTCGGCTTTGTTGCAGCAAAATAATTTTAAACTTAATAAGCCGTGTTCTGTCACGGCTTTTTAGATAAGGAGAAAAAGATGGCCATTCAAACTGAAAAACCAATCGAATGCGTAGGTTGTAATACTTTCGATATGAAATCATTGTTTGATAACAGCGATTGTAGTTTACCTATCGAACAGTTTTACGCGACTCGTCAAGATGCAGAAGGCGCATTGGAATATTTCACGTTAAAAGCACGTGATGTCGAAAGTGAACCTTGTCAAATTCAGTCTGAAATTCAACAGGTTGAAGAGGGATATGTACTTAAAGCGGTTTTCACATTCTGCTGCCAAGCGGAATTAGTGATTTTCCAAATGAAACTTTCGTAAGTGATGGATTACTCTAGAAAACAGCATTTTTTGTGACCGCACTTTCTAATATTTATGTTCCCCTGCATCGTATTATTCCTTTTTCTAATGTAGAAGGGCAGGGGAATCGCACCAGTATTTTCTTACAAGGCTGTAAGTTAAACTGCCTTTATTGCCATAATCCAGAAACGATTCCCCGTTATGCAGAGGGGGCTCATCAAGTCAGTCTACAGTATTTGTATGAGCAAGTGATGGATGCAGTACCTTTCATTCGTGGTGTGACGGTTTCAGGCGGGGAACCCAGCATTCACCATAAAAAGCTCGTACCATTGTTTCAAAAACTACGTGAGGAAGGGCTAACTTGCTATTTAGATAGCAGTGGTTTCTTTGAGTTTGAGGCAGTTCGACCTTTAATTGATGTGACAGACAAATTTCTCTTTGACCTGAAAGGAGAAGGGCTTGGCTTACAAAGTTTGTGCTTTGATAGACAAAATCGCCAAGGCATTGTCCCTCAAAACATCATTCCTACTCATCAACATATCAAGCAAGAAAATTTAGATCGCAATTTGAAGAACTTGGCGCAACTTTTGCCATTAAATAAAGTGGAAGAAGTGCGGTTAGTTTATGTGGCGAATTTTTTTGATGCTGAACAGTTGGTGGAAAAAGTCGCTTCCTTATTGAAAGATTATCCGGATGTTTTGTTCAAAATTATCCGAATGCACACAAAAGGTGCGCGCGATGCCGAAGGGCTAACACCTTATGTCCCAACCGTTGAGCAAACGCAAGCGCTTGAAAACTACGCGAAATTTTGTGGTCTGACCAAAATCATGACCATTTTATAAGCAAACATATCGAAAAGTATCAAAAATATTCCGACTTTTTACTGAAAAACAAGTAGAATAGGACAATTTTATTCACTTACTTATCTAACCAACCTAGGGGAAAAAAATGGGTATTTTAGGTAGCGTTTTAGGCATTGTCGTATTACTGATCATTGCCGTATTATTTTCAAATAATCGTAAGGCGATTAATTTACGTACTGTGTTAGGGGCTTTGGCGATCCAAATCGGATTTGCGGCCCTTATTTTGTATGTGCCGTTTGGTCGAGATGCATTACAAGCGACAGCAAATGGTGTGTCAAATGTTATTGCCTATGGTAATGAAGGGATTAACTTCGTCTTTGGTGGCTTAGCGGATCCTTCAAATGTCGGCTTTATCTTTGCAGTGAAAGTTTTACCAATCATCGTCTTTTTCTCCGGTTTAATTTCTGTGCTTTATTACTTAGGCATCATGCAAGTCGTCATCAAAGTGATTGGTGGTGCATTACAAGCAGCATTAGGTACATCAAAAGCAGAATCTATGTCTGCTGCAGCGAACATCTTCGTAGGTCAAACAGAAGCACCGTTAGTGGTTCGTCCTTACATTAAAAACATGACCCAATCTGAATTATTCGCCATCATGGCGGGTGGTACAGCCTCTATCGCGGGTTCAGTAATGGCGGGTTACGCAGGAATGGGCGTGCCGTTGACTTACTTAATCGCAGCATCTTTCATGGCTGCACCAGCAGGTTTATTATTTGCGAAAATTTTATTCCCACAAACTGAACAATTTAACGATAAACAACCTGAAACGGATGATAGCGAAAAACCGACTAACGTGCTTGAAGCAATGGCAGGCGGTGCGAGTGCCGGTATGCAATTAGCGTTAAACGTAGGTGCAATGTTAATCGCATTCGTGGGTTTAATCGCTTTAATTAATGGTATCTTAGGTGGCGTAGGCGGTTGGTTCGGTTACGGTGATTTAACGTTACAATCAATCTTTGGTTGGATCTTCAAACCATTAGCCTACTTAATCGGTGTATCTTGGGATGAATCTGCAATTGCGGGTCAAATGATTGGTATGAAATTAGCCGTGAACGAATTCGTAGGTTACTTAGAGTTCGCGAAATATTTACAACCGGACGCTGCAGTTGTGTTAAGTGAAAAAACTAAGGCAATCATCACTTTCGCATTATGTGGCTTCGCTAACTTCAGCTCTATCGCAATCTTAATCGGTGGTATCGGTGGTATGGCACCAAATCGTCGTGGTGATGTGGCTCGCTTAGGTTTAAAAGCAGTTGTTGCAGGTACATTAGCTAACTTAATGAGTGCAACTATCGCAGGTTTATTCATCGAGTTAAGCGGCGTAGCAATGTAATTAAAATGTGGTGAAATTTGACCGCACTTTATCTCTCAACACCACGAATTATTCGTGGTGTTGTACTTTAAAGCAGGCGAAAACGTTTGCTTAAATGATTTTTTATTTATCAACAAGAGGAAAAAACAATGACTCCACATATTAACGCTCCTGAAGGCGCATTTGCAGATGTTGTATTAATGCCAGGCGATCCGCTTCGTGCAAAATATATTGCTGAAACATTCTTAGAAGATGCGAAAGAAGTGACTAACGTTCGCAATATGTTGGGTTATACCGGTACTTATAAAGGTCGTCGTATCTCTGTTATGGGTCACGGTATGGGTATCCCATCTTGCTCAATTTATGCGAAAGAATTAATTACTGAATACGGTGTGAAGAAAATCATCCGTGTTGGTTCTTGTGGCGCTGTACGTATGGATGTTAAAGTACGTGATGTCATCATCGGCCTTGGTGCATGTACCGATTCAAAAGTAAACCGTATTCGTTTCAAAGATAACGATTTTGCTGCGATTGCTGATTTTGATATGGCACAAGCTGCGGTTCAAGCAGCAAAAGAAAAAGGTAAACAAGTTCGCGTAGGGAATCTCTTCTCTGCAGACTTATTCTACACGCCAGATTTCGACATGTTTGATGTGATGGAAAAATATGGCATCTTAGGCGTAGAAATGGAAGCAGCGGGTATCTATGGTGTAGCAGCAGAATATGGTGCAAAAGCACTTTGTATTTGTACCGTTTCAGACCATATTCGTACACACGAGCAAACCACTGCAGAAGAACGTCAATTAACCTTCAATGATATGATTGAGATTGCGTTAGAGTCTGTATTAATTGGTGATAACGCATAATCTGTCTGATTGATAGAATAAAAGAGCGGTCAATTTGATCTGCACCCCAAAACCTGGACACCTAATTTGAGGTGCAGATTATGTCCTACTCGTATCAATTTCGTTTGAAAATTATCAAACTCGTCACCGAACAGGATTATGGTATCCGTGAGATGGCTAAACTTCATAAAATTTCCCATGCTATTGTTATTTTTGGCTAAAAGCATTTCGGGAAAGAGGGCTTGATGGCGTAAAATCGCCTTATAAAAACCTTCAAACACCGAAAATAGCGAAGCCAAAGATGAAAAAGAAAGACATTGAAATTCCAGAAACCACAGACTTTTCACCTAAAGCGTTTAAAAAGTTACAACGAGAGCTCGCCTTGGCTCGTGCGGAGATTGCTTACCTAAAGGAGTTGGAGAAGCTCGACCGTCAAAAACAACGACAGAAAAAAGAAAAATCATTGAAAGATTGAAGCCGGACCATGCGTTAAATGATTTACTTCATGTGGCTAAAATGCCTCGCTCAAGCTTTTACTATAAAGAGACTAAGCGAAATTATCACGAGGTAAAAGAGGCTATCTTATCGCTGTATAAAAAGAACAGAAAACGAGATGGTTATCGCCCCATGACGTTTAAATTACGCCAAATGGGTTTTAATTTGAATCATAAAACGGTGTTAAAGCTAATGAACGAGTTAGGTATTCATTCCATTTTACGCAAGAAAAGACATGGAAAACGAGGAAAAACATCGCATATTGCCCGAATTTGCTGAATCGTGATTTTACAGTAACGGCACTCAATCAAAAATGGGTAACCGATGTTACCGAGTTTCAGGTTGGGCAAGAGAAGCTCTATTTTTCACCGTTGATGGACTTGGCTAACCGAGAAATTATTGCCTATAACTTTGCGACACGCCCAAAGTTTTCATTGGTAAAAAAGATGTTAGAACAAGGGCTTAGTCGGCTTAAACCGACAGAATGCCCGATTATTCATAGCGACCAAGGTGTATTGTATGGCACGGAGGAATGGGTAAAAATGTTGGAGGGTAAAGCGGTGCAAAGTATGAGCCGCCGAGGAAATTGCTATGATAATGCGGTGATTGAAAGCTTTTTTGCGATATTAAAATCAGAGTGTTTTTACTCTCGGACTTATCATTCAATTGCTGAATTAAAGGCTGAAATTGAAGAATATTTAGTGTATTACAACCAAAAACGCATTAAACTTGCTTTCAAAGGATTGAGCCCAGTACAATACCGAGCTCAATATTTAAGTTAACTAACCTGTCCAACTTTTTTGGGGCAGATCATATTTTTTATTTCATCGCTGCTATGAATAAATTTGCTTTTCCTTTTCTTCTTACTCTTTTTTCATCAAATGTTTGGGCTGATGATATCACCCAATCGCTCCAACAATCTAAACAGCAATTCGCTGATCTACAGAGCCAAAATCAACAACGTTGGCTAGAACAACATCAATTCCAATCTACTTCTCAAGCGGTTGAAAATGGCGATTTCTCGCAAATTTGTTTAGATTATCAAGGTGTGAAATTTAAAGGAATAACGCTTATTGATCCAATGCCTTTTGCGCCTAAATCGGGCGAATGTTTGAATGAAGCTCGTCTTAATCAGCTGAGTCAACAACTTACTCAAGCCTATGTGAGAAAAGGCTACATTCACAACCCTTTTCAGTTTGAAGACGATCAATCAGGCGTTTTAACTCTGCATGTATTTGAGGGCAAAATTGCTGCTATAGAAAGCGATAACAAGCGGTTTAATTTAAGCCAAATTTTACCAAATGCGATAGGTAAACCGCTGAAAGTGCAAGATCTTGACCAAGCACTTGACCAAGCGAATCGCATCACGGGAAACAGCGTTTCTGTTGATGTTTTGCCAGCTAAAAATGGCGAAGTTAAACTGAAATTTACGAACGAACCAATTTCTCGTTTCAATGGTTCAATTGGATTGGATAATTACGCGTCAAGAACCTACGATCGTTGGCAGGTACGTTCTTCTGTTAGCATTAGCAACCCTTTTGGCTTATCAGATACGCTTTATCTAAGCGGTTCGCATACACTAAAATCTCGTCATCAATTTAGCCGCTCGGCATTGCTCTATTATTCCTTACCTTATGGTTATTGGACATTCAGTGGCTTTGCTTCTATTTCCCAATTTAAAACGCCGCTTTCACTTCAGACATTAAGCCTGCAACAAAAAGGGCAAACTCTTCAAACGGGATTAACCGCAGATTATGTTTTCCATCGTGGCTCTAATCATATTTCAACATTTTCAACGCAGATCGAGAAAATTAACAGCAAAAACCGACTGGATGATGTGATTTTAGATCTTCAAAGCCCTAAATTAACGAGCATTTCTATTGTGCTAAATCATTTGCAGCTGTTTGAAAATGCTACCTTTGCTACAGATTTCCGCTATGAACAAGGGCGAAACAAAGGCAAAAATCAGCCAGAAGATCTTTTTAGCCGTTGGAATTTTGAGCTGAAATTTAACCGCTATCAATCAATTGGAGATCAACTTTTTCGCCATTCACACCAGCTTACAGCACAATATAGCCACGATTATTTGTCTTCGATTAAACAGGAAGATTTGACGGGGCGTTATCGCGTACGTGGCTTGAATGATTTAAGTTTATCAGCAGAGAAAAATATTGTTTTACACAACGATATTGCTTGGGTAAAAGTAACCGAATTCGGTACATTTTTGCCTTACGTTGGCATTGATTTTGGCGTACAAAAATCAACACAAGCGAATGCTCAGCGAGAACAAGCCTTTGCTTATGCTGTTGGGGTGAATTGGGAGCAGAAAGCCTTTCAAGCTAACCTTGAATGGGCAATGGGGCGATTGTTTTCGAAAACTGATGATGTCAAACAAGAGCGATTAGTGTTGGGAAGCATCAGCTATAAATTCTAAGTTTATTACACTAATGCACACTTGATTTTTTACTCAATAAATTATTTTTTTGTGAAGCAGATCACATTTTTACTCCATAAATGACTGGTCTAACCTATTCATTTTTGTTTTAATACGAGCATTTCTTATTTAGTTATGTTCCATTTTACGAGGTACAAAATGTCTAAAACTTACTCTTTAAGCAAAATTTCACTCGCCATTGCATTCAGCATTGCGGGGCAATCTGCTTTTGCAGAAATCAGTGCGGCAGATGCCAACACACAAATTAGCAAAAAACAAGGCATTGAAATTATCAATATCGCCAATCCAAGTGCCGCAGGGTTATCGCATAACCGATATGATAAGTTTAACGTAGATAAATCTGGTGCTGTGCTAAACAATGCTCGTCAAAATGGTAAATCTCAACTTGCAGGCGATCTGAACGCCAACCCAAATCTCAAAACCCAATCCGCAAAAGTGATTCTTAATGAAGTAGTGAGTCGCAACCCATCTAAAATTGCAGGTCAGCAAGAAATCTTTGGTGATAAAGCCGATTATGTATTAGCAAACCCAAACGGCATTAGCGTGCAAGGTGGTGGCTTTATTAACACGACTCGTGCTTCGCTTGTAGTAGGTAAGCCTCAAGTCGTAGAAGGTAAACTTAAAGGCTATGATGCAACAGGCGATAACGCGTTAAGCACCAGCGGCAAAATTACCAGTTCTGGCGACATTGATTTAATCGCCCCGCAAGTGGCCGTTGGCGGTCAAATTACCACCAGCGAAGGGGTGAATGTGATTACGGGCAAAAATAAAATTGCACGTGAAGACAATGGCACGCTTAAAATCACGACTACAGAGCGTAAAGGCCAAGTGCTAGATGGCAAAGTCGTGGGTAGTATTCAAGCAGGCAGAATTCGTATTCATTCAACCGATGATCGTGCGACTATCACCGCTCAAGCGGCTGATTTACAAGCAAAAGAAGTGGATATTACCGCAGGCAATGCAAACTTAAACGGTAGAATTAGTCGTCATACAGATCGTGGTAAAGCAAAAATTACGCATCAAAATGGCGTACAGTCTCGCGATCATCAAAGTGGCTCAAGCGAAACCTACCAAGCAACCCGTGTGCAAACTGATCAATTTAACGTGAATGTCGGTGGTAAATTGAACATTTCAGGAGCAGATATTCAAGCCAAAAATAGCAATATTCTCGGTGGCAATGTACACTTAGGGGCAGAAAAAACCGTAAATTTACGTGAACACAGCAAAAACCAAAGCAAAGGCAGTTGGTATCGCAATGAACAAGAGAGCAATCGTGTTGAAACCACACACCGCACTACGATTGCAGGCGATAGTGTAAACATTGAAGCAACCAAAGGTAAAGTGACCACAGAAGGTGCAAAAGTTTCCGCAAAAACGACCGCTATTTATGGCGAACAAGGCGTGAATTTACGTGGTGCAAAAGCCACTACCACTCAAACGGCTCGTGCTGAATTTAAAAATGAAACTGCACGTTTAAAAACAGGTTTAAGTAGCCAAGATAGTAGCGTGCAGCACTACACTGCAACAGAATTAACGACCGAACAAGATCTTATTTTAGGCGGTAAAGGCGACCTGTATTTAAACGGCGTCGTGGCAAATGTAGATGGTACATTGCTTGCGAAAAATAGCGGTTCGCTTTCATTCGGCTCAGAAAGATCTAGCGAAAGTTATAACCTCAGCGATGATATGCGTTTCTGGGGTGGTTTAGCAGGCTCTAAAACCGTTGGTACAGGTAGAAGTGCAGAAACTGTTCACGGGGCAGATATTACCGTGAAAGGCGATACGACTTTAGATGCAAGCCGTGGCGTGCATATTTCAGGCAGCCGTGTCGTAACGGGCGGTAATGGCGTGGTAAAAGGCAATGCAGGTGCATTAGTTATTGATAGCACTCAAGCGAAAACCACTGCAGTTGATTACGCTCGTCAAGGTACTATTTTTGATATTACCAAGGCTCGCCAAAGTAGCTATACACATACCTCTACTGCAAAAGGTTCAACTTTAAAATCAGAATCAAATCTCCAACTTTCTACCAACAAAAACGTGAGCATTGTGGGCTCAACCGTGCAATCTGCAGGGTTGCTCGATATTGCAGCAAAAAGTGGTATTGAAGTGAAAGGTGCAGCTAACCACGTTCGTACGGAATCAAGTAAGGGTGGTTTTAGTTTCGCGGGCGGTTTCGACAGCCTCAAAACATCATTCCAACACGGGCATTTAACCGCAAATCTCAACCTTGATAATAACAAAGGTAAGCCAAGCGTGGATGCAGATGTTGAAATTAGCAAAGAGAAAAAAGCAGATGCTGTAAATGCAGAAGGTAAATTCCACTTGGGCTTGAACGTTTACAATAACAGCCAAAATAGTCACACAACAACGTATACAGGTTCAAGCGTAAAAGGTAACGATGTAGCATTGAATGCAAAAACTGTGACTGTTTCAGGTAGTGAAGTGGCGGCAACTCACGGTAATTTAGTCATTAACGCGGATAAAATCACGACACAAGCGGCCCAAAATCAAAGCATTAACAACAACATGAAAAACGAAGTGGATGTTGGTTTGAGCGGCACCGTAACCGAGAACAAATTAAGTGCCACTTTAGGTGTTGGCGTAGCTCATTCCTTGAATTCAAGCGTGGAAAACAAAGCCCAAGTAAGCAAACTTTCAGCGGCAAATGATGTAAAACTTAATGCAAATAGCATTGAGCATCAAGGCAGCCAAGTGCAAGCAGGCGGAAATATTCAAGAAAATGCGAAAGAGGTACTCCACACTACTGCGAAAAACAGTACAAATAGCTTTGGCAATAATGTGAATGTTGATCTCACCGTGTCTGCGAGCATTGATAAATCCAAAGCTTTCAGCGTGGAAGCAGAACTTGCTGCAAAAGGTGGACGTGAAACCGTATCAAGCATAACGCATACCGCAACGCAGTTACAAGCAGGTAAAAATATCAGCGTGAATGCAAACCACATTCAAGATAATGCTACCCAATACAGCGCAGGAGAAACGGCACAATTTAATTCAAGCAGCCATCAACTTGTAGCAGTTGCAAATCGTGTTGAGAAAAACAGCCTTTCAGCTGGGGCGAGTTTAGGCGTTTCAGCCGATACTACCGACTTCCAACGCTTTAACGTTGCAGCAAAAGTAGGAGCAAATTACAATCAATCTGCTAGCCAAGAAAGCAATGCTGTGCAAGGCTCAATTAATGCGAAAAACATGAACATTCACACAGGCAAATTTAATAGCCAAGCAAATATTAACGCAAGTGAAAATGTGAATATTCAAGCTCAAAGTGCTCAATTCAGCCAAGCAACAAGCAGTAAAACCCAATCAGGTGGTGGTTTTGAAGCGAAAGTAGGTGTTGGTGCAATGGTTGTGCCATCAGCAGGTGCAGCAGTTCCATCTATTGATTTAAGCCTTTCTGCAAATGGTAAAAACGGCAACCAAAGCCAAGCGGTGACGAACACCATTGCGGGTAAAAACGTAAATGTACAAACACAAGGCGTATTGAACTTGCAAGGCACAAACGTGCAAGCGGTTGAAAATGCTCAACTTTCTGGCAAACGTGTGAACATTACAGCGGGCAATAATCACGTTCAAAATGTGGCAGCTTCTGTCGCAACAGGCGTGAATATTGGAGCTAAAGTAGCAAATGCAGGCTTTAATACAAATGTAGGCGTAAACACTGAAAACAGCCAAACGCACACAGGCGTGGCAGTAAACGGTAAAAATGTGAGCATTCAAGCTCAAAACGGAGTGAATTTAAAAGGCGTGACCTCAACCTCTGAAAAGCTCAATCTTAATGCAGGCAAAGGCAATTTAGCGTTAACGGCAGCAACAGATAGCGTGAATAAAACCGATGTTTCAGTAGGCTTAAAACTAGGCGGTGGCGTGGCTGAACAAAAATGGACTCCGTCTTCAGGTAGCGGTCATCTTGCTGTGAATGTGGTGCGTAATGAGACACATACCGAAACCACTCTCAACACCGATACAGCTAAAATCAATGCTGGTGGTGATGCGAAATTTATCGGTGGCTCTGTCAATGCTAACCACGCAAGCGGTACGATTTCAGGCGACTCTCACAGTGAGCAATTAGCCAATAAAGTCAATGAAGTAAGTGTAAGCCTTGCTGCGAATGGTAGTGGTAAACTTGCTGTACCAACTACAGATAAGTGGGCAGAAGCAGCAAAAAATGACTGGAATAACGGTTCCATTGCAGGTGTGAAAGCGGATGCAAAATTAGAAGTTAATGCTAAATATCAGCAAACAGCAACTAATGCTGGCGTGAATGCAACACAGGATACAGTTGTAGTCAAAGGTGTGAAATCTCGTACTGAGATGAAAAATCATCATAGTCGCCAAATACATTTTAAAGCGGAAGCTACTACAGCGATAAAAAAACAAGTTGAAGCAAAAATTCCTGAAAAAGTAAGACAGGTAGTAAAACCAATACGTGCAGTAAATTTACAACTTATTAAAAATAATAAGGTAAATTATAAAGTACGTGTAAGACACTAAAACCCATCAAGCAGTCAATTTTTGTGAAACTTTTCACGGAATTGATCTGACCCCAAAAAATTAGACTGTTATTTAAAGGATTGTTTTCGATATTGTATCGGACTCAGTCCTTTTAATTTTAGTTGAATCCATCGATGATTATAGTAATCCAAATAATCTCTGACAGCATCAACTATCTCCTCTCTACTGTTAAATTCCCGACCATAAAAACATTCCGTTTTTAATCGCCCAAAGAAACTTTCCATTGCGGCGTTATCTAAGCAATTCCCTTTTCTCGACATACTTTGAATGATGCCATATTCAGCCAAGATTCGACGATAAGCTACCATTTGATATTGCCATCCCTGGTCTGAATGCAAAATGACACCACAAGCTTTATTTAATCCTTTGACGGCTTGCATTAACATGTCCTCTTTACATATTTGGGTTTCATCGGCGGTCGTCCTGATGGTTTACGGGGAATCACTCCTTTTATGCCACTTTTTTCAAACCGTTTCAACCATGTCCCAACTAAGGCGTTGGAAGGAATATTGTAAAAACGAGCAGCTTCTCTAATACTCATTTTTCGATTCAGAATAGGTTGAAGAACCTGTAATTTAAATTCGATTGTGTAGTGTTTACCCATAAAAAATCTGCACCTCAATTGTTGGTTTGGTTAGTCCAACTTTTGGGGTGCAGATCATTTTAACCGCACTTTTATAGACTTGATTATGAAAATGCTTGTAATTCAGGGTTGATTGGAGTTTCAGCAATATTGTTCACATAATTACATAATGTGGCGAGGCTAACACCTAAAATCACATCAATAGCATTTTCTTGGGTATAACCTGCATCAAAGAACGCGTTAAGTTGTGCTTCGGTTAATTTTGCTTTTTGTAAAATAACAGCAAGGGTGAAACGCGCTAAAGTATCGAGTTTTTTATCACTTTCAATACGAGCAGTTGCACGAATTTGGTTTACAAGCTCTTCTTCAAGTTTTAACGCTTTTAAAGCGATCTTCGTGTGGCCTGCTACACAGAAACCACAGCCATTGACTACGGCAGCAGTAATTTGCACCACTTCGCGTTCTGTTGCGGTTAGGCTATTACGACCATTAATACCTCCCACTGTACGATAAGTTTCAAGTGCAGTAGGGGCATTTGCGAGAACACCAATTAAATTTGGAATAAAACCATTGGCATTTTGTACGGCTTTTAAGGCTTCTTGTGCCGCTTCCGGTGCAGATTCAATGGTGTGAATTTTAAATTGAGACATAAACCACTCCTAAGGGATAAATCATAAATTTCCGCTTGATAATACCTTTCTAAATTCAGTAAGAAAAAGAAGAAAAGCTTATTTCATATAGCCAAAAGTTATGATTATTTTGGCGTCGCTATGCTAAATGTGTTTTGACGACAGACAGTAATCTCTCCAACTCTTTTTTGCCTTTTTCGGGAAGGACTTTATTGTCGCGCAACATTTGGGTGGCTCGTGCTTCAATAAAGCAGAGGTAATCGCTGTTTTGGGTTTCTTGGAATTGCTTTTCGGCTATGGATTTGAAGATTAGCGTCAAATAAAGAATAGTCAAATAGTGATCAAGATCAAATAAACAGGTAAGATGACTTACAACTTTTGAGGTATTTATGAATTAAATGCAAAGTGCGGTTGATTTTGGGACGATTTTTGCCGAATAGAAAGCATTTCACGGTAAATTAGAAAAGGTTAAAATAAACTAAATTTTATGTTGGGAGTCTCGATGTTTTTTGTTTATCTCATCGTCGCTTTAGCGGCAGGCGTAGCACTCGCCACGCAATCAGCTATTAATACACAATTGGCGAAAGTCATGAGTGGCGAAGCGGTGATTGCTACCTTTATTTCTTTTGCGGTAGGTACGATTTTTCTCTTTTTTATCGCATTGGCTAAAACTGATTTATGGGGCAACTTATCCACGATTCCATCACAACCTTGGTGGAAGTTAATTGGTGGGGTACTCGGAGCCGTTGTCGTGTTCACAACCGTTTTGCTTGCACCTAAATTAGGGATTACTGCGATGTTATTTTTTATCATCATCGGGCAATTAATTACGGCTGCCACTATCGATCATTTTGGTCTTATCGGTATGCCGATCCGAGAAGTGAACATCACAAAATTCATCGGATTAATTATTGTCGGTTTTGGATTAGTATTTTATTTCTTTGGAGATAAGTTGGTTGAGCTATTTAGATAAATTTAATGTTAAGAAAATAGTTTTTATATCACCTAAGTATAAATATTTATAATATGAAAAAAGTTATTTTATTATCTTGTGTATCAAAGAAAGCAAATGAAAAGGCAAAGGCAAAAGATTTATACCTTAGTCCACTATTTAAAAAGAGCCTAGCTTATGCCTATAAACTTAAGCCTGATGCGATATATATTCTATCGGCAAAGCATCATTTACTTGAGTTAGATAGTGTAATAGAACCTTATGATGTAACGCTGAATAAAATGAAAAAAAATGATAGATTGAACTGGGGCAGAAAAGTTATTGAGCTACTGAAATGGAAAGTTGACTTAGAAAGTGATCGATTCATTATTTTAGCGGGTAATAACTATATTTTACCAATTAAAGATAGCTTAATTCATATTGAACAGCCGTTCTATAAAATGAGATTAGGTGAGAGATTAAGTTTTCTAAATAAAGAACTAGAGGATTATAAAGAAGAATGACTTCATTAGCTTATGAATTACATTGTCTGCTGAATAAGAAAGAACGATTTAAGTTTCCTTTTGACAAGTTTAAGCTGCCTAAGAATGGTATTTATATCATCTTTGAGAAAGGTGAAAATTTTGGAAAAATGGACAGAATAGTGAGAATCGGTACTCATACAGGTGAAAATCAGTTACGTTCACGTCTGATGCAGCATTTTGTCAAAGAAAATAAGAATAGAAGTATTTTTAGAAAAAATATAGGTCGCTGCTTTTTGAACATAGAAAATCAAGATTATTTAGATTCATGGGAACTTGACATAACTTCAAAAGAAGGAAGAGAAGATAAACTGAAAAGGATTGATCGTGAGTTTGAAAAAACGTTAGAAAAGCGTATTAGCCAATATATTCAGGATAATCTTTCGTTTTGTGTTTTTGAAGTTAATACTAAAGAAGAGCGCTTATTTTGGGAAAGTAAAATTACTTCAACACTTTCTAATGCTGCTAAATTTGGTGAAATTAAACCTTCAGAAAATTGGTTAGGTAATCACTCTACAAAAGATAAAATTAGAGAAAGCGGCTTATGGCAGGTTAATGAGTTATATAAAGAAAGTCTAACTGAAGCTGAATTAAAAAAACTAGTGGCTCTTGTGAAATAATTATTTAGGCCTAGATATTTTATTCGTAACTGTATAATTGGGGAAACTATGCGAAAGCGTTGCCTGTGGGCTTTGATTATTTTGTTGCTGTTGATCGTAGTAAGCGTTGGCTTAGTACGCGTTTTTGCGACCCCAAAACATGTAGCGCAACTAACGAATCATTTTTTATCACCGCATTATCACATTGAATTAGCCGATGACTGGCAATGGGAAACAACAGGTTTAACGCTGCCAGAGCTAAAAGTGAAAACAGATCAATGTACGCTTGTGAACCTGAATAATACTCAGGTGACTTGGTGGAATACGCATAGTCTTGATGTTGAAAAGGCTAGCTTGAATTATGATTGTTTAACCCATTTACCCAGTGATAATGCTGAAAAAACACCGCCAAATTTGACCGCACTTTGGGCGGCATTACCTATTTCTGATGTCAAAGTTAAACACTTTCAATTAACGAATACCGAAGCGCTGAAACAAGCCGCTTTGCAGCCTTTTTTATCGGCTGACTGGGCGTTAGATGCAAACTATAACGGCAACCAATTAGCACTTGAAGCGCAAGCGAATAATGATGGGCTTGAGCTACATCACCAATCTACTGTTACTCCACAAGATGGTATTTTCCAATGGACGGGGAGTAGTGAAATCAAACAAGCGGGAGATAAAACCTACGATCTTCAGTTCAGTGCAAATTTTGAGCCTGATCTTTCTCAACTTCCTCAACAAGGAAATGTTTTATTCAATTGGAATAACCCTGAACTGGCTGTAACCAAAGGCGAGGCAAAAGTGTCGTGGCAAGGTACAGATGGGCAGTTGAACGTTCAAGACTTAACGGCAAATTCGCCGTTGTTAGATGTGCCTTTCATATTTACCAAAGATGGCGTGGATATTTCGTGGGGAAGTTTTATTGGACTTTCGATAGCTATCAACCAGTTAAAGGCTTTCTTGGGTTATCTATTCACCGTGCTGCAGAAGGCTTATTGCCATTAAGCATTGATATGAACGTGATCTTGCAAACCTTTGGCGAAATGGGCAAAGGGGAGATTGTGATTTCAGGAAAAAATGGCGAAATCGGTGGGGGCGATGACAATAACGAATTGGATTTTGAGCTGAAAACACGCGGGGATTTACGTTATAACGCTACCGTGGCGCAAACCAATTTAACCTATCATCTCGGCGGGCTCTTCACACATCCAGTGGTGTATTTTTATCCGGGTTCCGTCTTTAAAATGGATACCGTTCAGCCAGATACCAAGTTGCACGTTCGTTTGCCATTGGATGATATTATTATTGATCGGTATGGCGTAGAGGGACGCTTACAAGCAACCTTAGAGGGAACAACGGCTCAGTTTAATCATTTAGATTTAAAATTAGATGGGCAAGCTCATGAATTTATTGCTGGTATTAAAACGGTATTTGATTTGCGGGCAGATGATCAGAAATTGCTCTCATTGGAGAAACAAGCGACAAACCGTTGGGATTGGACAATCAATGGCAGTGCAAACTGGAAATCTTTAAATACACCAGTCAAAATGGAAGGTAAAGGCTTTTGGGAAGCCGATCATATTGAATTAAATCAACTTTCTGCACGTTCTAACGAAGTGAAAATGAAAGAGGTGAAAATGGCACCACTTTCATTGGAACTTAAAGATCGACTTCGTTGGGATTATGAAAAAGAGCATATTCGTGGTTTGTTACAAGCAAAAACGGATTGGGTTGAATTGGCTTATGGCGGTCGTTTTGTTTCGCCGATTTTCGGTTTAGGTATTGAAGGAAAAAGCATCAATCATTTCAATTTGGCAGGGGATTTAAAAGCGGGTGAACTTGGTCCGTTGGATGTATCAGCCGTGTACCAAAATACCGCACTTTCAGGCAAAATCAGCTGGAAAGAACAATCCGCAAAAGTGTTCCAATCACTTTTCCCTCAACAATGGAATTGGATAATTCATGAGGGCAGCATTAAAGGACAAAGTGAATTCGCAATTAATGGCAATGGCGTGAAGATGAAGGGGGAGTTGAATCTTAAAAATGGCAAAATCACTATGCCAGATGGTGAAGTTTATGGTTTGAATATTCGCTTCCCAATGAATTATGAAAACTCAGCATTACAAGTGTCTTCAGGTAAACCAATTCATATTTCGACTAAGAATCTTCGCTATGGGGCGCTTTCTGTAGTAAATGGAGAGCTGAATTTATTCGGGCGTTATCCGAACACCATGAAAAATCCGCTTACTTTGAGAAATGTGAAACTTTCCTTATTTGATGGCGTATTGACGGTGCCTCAGCTCACTTTCCCACAAAATAAAATGGCGACACTTTCTTTTACTAATATTGATTTAGCCCAAGTGTTAGCTTTAGCACAATACAATCAAGTAAGCTTAACCGGCCGCGCCAATGCGACCCTGCCATTTTGGCTTGGACATAAGGAATGTTTGATTTGTAATGGTACATTGGAACAAGTGGGAAATGTATCCATCAAATTAACCGATGAAATGGTGAAAGGGCTGAAAAAAGGTGGTTGGACAGAAAATATTTTGGTGGATTTATTAAAAGAAATGGAACTGCAAAATTCCCATGCGGCGGTGACGCTCGATCCGAAAGGACAAATGACATTGCGTGCGAGTATTAGCGGATTTAATCCAACCAAGCGAACCAATAATCCGATAACGTTAAATTATACGCACCAAGAAAATATGTTTGAATTGTGGAATATGATTGACTACGGCTCGCAATTTGAACAAAATCTGCAATATAAACTTTATAAGCAATTAGACAAAGACAAATGATAAAACACCTTAAATTTCAACCGCACTTTTTTATTTTTGCGGCAATATTTACACTTACAGCTTGTACACCGACCATTCAATTGGACACCCCAAAGGAAGGTATCACCATTAATATGAATGTGGTGGTAGATCACAATATTAAAGTGGAAATGGATGAAAAATCTCAGAAAGCCGTGGGTGA
The DNA here is from genome assembly GCF_900450995.1 of Haemophilus parainfluenzae. Classification (NCBI taxonomy): domain Bacteria; kingdom Pseudomonadati; phylum Pseudomonadota; class Gammaproteobacteria; order Pasteurellales; family Pasteurellaceae; genus Parahaemophilus; species Parahaemophilus parainfluenzae. The sequence goes on from NZ_UGHY01000002.1 coordinate 1,294,346, forward strand.
AGTAGAGCCTGTGAAGAAATAATAAATAAAAAAACGTTTGAACTTTGATTTTATTTCTAGCTATATTGTTTTCCATGGGTGTAGTTGTGTCATATCCAGTCATTGTTATGGGAAAGTTGGTTTAATATTGTTCATTTTGTGGTATCAATTTATAGCTACTGTTATAGCTAATTAAAATATAAGTAATTAAGGTATTAAATGTCAGAATTGCGTTTTCTCGATCTTTTTGCAGGTGCAGGTGGACTTTCCGAAGGGTTCATTCAGGCAGGTTTTAAGCCCGTTGCTCATATTGAATCGGACAAGGCTGCCTGTTTTACTCTGCAAACGCGTATGGCTTATCATTGGTTAAAATCAATAGATAACCTAGATGTTTATGTGGACTACTTAAATGGAAAATTAAGTCGCACAGAATTTTATAAAATCATCCCTGAGCATATTATAAAAACAGTAATTAATATGGAAATCTCAGAAAATACCTTAAAAACATTATTTAATGAGATTGATTATTTACTTAAAGACTCACCTCTTGATTTGATTGTTGGTGGCCCGCCATGCCAAGCCTATTCTCTTGTCGGTAGATCATGTGATTCTAATAAAATGCTTGGTGATAAACGTAATTATTTATACAAGTTTTACGGGAAATTTCTTCAACGCTACCAACCTAAATACTTTGTTTTTGAAAATGTATTAGGACTTTTATCTGCAAAAGATGCTAATGGCAATTATTATTTTCAAGAGATGAGAAACCTTTTTAAAAAGTTAGGTTACGAGACTGAATATCGCATACTTAATGCAAATGATTATGGCGCTCTGCAAGCTCGCAAAAGAATCATACTGGTTGGTAGAAAAGGGCATCAAACCGGATTCTATCCTCAATTAGAGCTTGATAAACCAAATGTGTTAGTTAATGAAATATTTACTGATCTTCCTGTAATCCATGCAGGAGAAGGAAGTGTTCGTCCTTGTAGAATGAAGAAGTATACGGGTAACTGGTTGTATGATTCAGGCATAAAAAACAATGATATTCCTGTTACATGGCATATTGCACGCCCACTCAATCAACAAGACTCCAAAATATATCGTTTGGTAACGGATCTATGGAGCAGAGAGGGGAAAAGGATGGAATATAATGATTTGCCTGAGAATCTTAAAACACATAAGAATCGAACTGCATTTGCCGACAGATTTAAGGTTGTTGCAGATAATTTATCTGCATCTCACACTGTATTAGCTCATCTTGCTAAAGATGGACATTACTATATCCATCCTGATTCATATCAGAATAGATCAATTACCCCTAGAGAAGCAGCACGCCTTCAAACTTTTCCTGATGATTATTATTTTGAAGGAGGGACTGACAAACCAAGTAGAACTGCTGCATTTAGGCAGATTGGTAATGCTGTTCCAGTTATACTGGCTAGAAAAATTGCAGAAAATTTGAAGGAGAATTGGCATGAGTGAAAATGCTTATAAAATAAGACCGGCTGGACGACATTTACTAACTATCGGTAGAGATCTAATTCAGGACAGTTATGCAGCTATCGTTGAGCTTGTAAAAAACGCTTATGATGCGGATTCAGAATCTGTAGAAATACATTTTAAAGCAACTGAAAAAACATCAGAAAATGTAAATGGTAATGCCGAGAAAAGAATAGAGATTACAGTCCGTGACTATGGTCATGGGATGTCCCAAGATACTGTGATTAACAAGTGGATGGTTCCATCAACGCCAGATAAGCTTGAGCGCAGAAAGAGTCCGCATGGCCGAATTATGCAAGGCCGTAAAGGGATAGGCCGCTATGCTGCGTCTATGCTTGGTTCTACCTTGTTACTAGAGACAGTCTCAAAAAGTGCAGAAAAAACAACTGTTTTAGTTGACTGGCATGATTTTGAAACATCTAAATACCTAGATGATGTTGAACTTTTAGTTGAAACTCATTTAACTGATGAGCTCTCAGGAACTACTTTGACAATTGAAGGTGGAGAAGAGTATTACAGCGAATGGAATGGAAAACAGTTTAAAGATTTAAATTATGAATTAAAAAAACTAATATCTCCTGTTCAAAATTCAATAGATAAAGCAGCTCAGGCTTTTCAGATTCATTTGAAAATCAGTGGGTTCTCAGATGTTGAAGATTTAGAAGAGATCATTGCTCCGTACCCTATCTTTGATTTATTCGATTATAAAATTTCTGGGAGAATTCATTCAAATGGTAAAGGTATTCTGACTTATGCTTTGCAGAAGGCAAGGAATACAGTAGAAGAGGTTATTCCGTTTGATTTAAAAGGTTATACTGCTTGTGGTGATTTAATCTTTGATATCCGTGTTTACGACAGGGAAAAGGAATCAATAGAACAATTAATTCACCGTGGTCTTAAAGATGATCATGGTAACTATCTAGGAAAATTGCAGGCGAGAAAAATACTTAATGATTCCAATGGGATTGGGGTATATCGCAATGGATTCCGGATTAGACCTCTTGGTGATCCTGAATTTGATTGGTTAAAACTTAATGAACAGAGAGTTCAAAACCCTTCTTTAAAAATTGGTAGTAACCAAGTAATTGGTTACGTATTAATTGACTCAGAGGAAAAGTCTGATTTAATAGAGAAGAGCGCTAGGGATGGTTTGCGTGATAATAATGCTTATAAACAATTGCAGAAGATTACAAATGAAGTAATTAAAGAGTTGGAAATACGTAGATTCAGTTATAGACGCAAAGCAGGATTAAGTAAACCTGCACTTAAAGTTGAAAAAGAGCTGAATCGAATTTTTTCTTTTGATAATTTGAAACAAACTGTTCATAAAAAATTGATTGCAGGTGGAATGAATGAAAAATCAGCAGAAGAAGTTATTGAATTGATCAGTAAAGAAGAAGAAGAAAAAAGCCAGACAGTAGAAGAAATCCGTCAAGCTATTGCGACTTACCAAGGGCAAGCAACTTTGGGGAAAATTATGAATGTGGTTTTACATGAAGGCCGAAGACCACTAAATTATTTTCGCAATGAAGTTCCTAGAATAGATAGATTTATCAAGAAATACAAGGAAACAAGTGATTTTGAACATATAGAAACGATTGAATCAATTGCACACAATACAGTTTCAAATGCTAAAACATTTTCTGACCTCTTTTTACGACTAGACCCTCTTGCCATGGGAAAACGCCCAGCTAAACGACAATTATCTATAGAGAATGAAATTTCTAATTGTTTTGCAATATTTCGTCAACAAATGGAAGATAAGGGCATTAAATTCAAAATTAGCGGAAGTGCAATTATAGAAGCATGGCAACAGGATATTGCTGCTATATTTACTAATCTTATAGAAAATAGCATCTTTTGGCTGTCAGAGAAAAATACTGACATTAAGGAAGTCATGATCAGTATTATTACTGAGAAAAATTCTTTAAGTTATATAGATTTTCGTGATACAGGTCCCGGGATAGAATCCAATCTTATTGAGGATAATCTTATATTTGAACCTCAATTTAGCACTAAACCGGGGGTACAGGTATCGGTTTGGCAATTGCAGGTGAAGCTGCTGATAGAAACGGGTTGAAACTTACAGCTTTAGAATCTACTACCGGAGCTTATTTTAGACTTTCTACAAAAGGGGATGAAAATGAATAATATGAAGTTAATTCTTATCGAAGATAACGATGAAGAGCTGCAATCTTGTAAGAACGCCGTAAAAGATTTTAATGATGATCACAAAGACAAGAAGTGGTATATTCGGTTAGAAACTTATACCAATATAGAGAATGCATCAAAAGCATTAGAGAATTCTTACTTTGATGGTGCAATTATCGATATGAAATTAGCTGATTCTGGCAATGAGGGAAATCAGGCTTTAGATGTAATAAGAAAGCATTTAAAACGGATACCCGTAGCAATATATACTGGAACTCCTGATGTTGCAGATGTAACAGATATTCCTTCAATTGGTCTGTTTAAAAAAGCAGATATAACATATGAACAGCTTATATATAAATTTTGGGATATTTACAAAACTGGATTAACCAAAATAATGGGAGGAAAAGGTCAAATTGAACAAAGTCTAAGTCAAATTTTTATAAAATACCTTCTTCCTAAAATTTCACCGGAACCAACAATTTCAGAAAAGAGTAATTGGGTTTCTTATGCAGAAGAAGATCCGGATAACACGGAAAAAGCTTTACTGCGCTATACGCTTAATCATCTCATTCATGAATTATATAAAAGCAGTGAAAATTGCTACCCTGATGAAATGTATATACATTTGCCAAACCTAGAGCTGGATCAAGTAAAAGTAGATACAGGGTGCATTTTAAAAAATAAAGATAACAATAAATTTTATATTGTTTTGAGTCCTGCTTGTGATTTGGCAGAGCGTGAAGGGGGAGAATGCAATACTGATAGAGCATTACTGGTTGAGATTCAAATGCTTGAAGATATTTTATCTGATGACTATTTTATTAGTAATTGCCATGGTGGTAAAAAACTTAAAAAAAGGTACTTAAAAAGTAATCCTGAGTCTCCAAAAGAGTATCTTTTAAAGCAACAAGATAATGACTTAATAAAATACCAAAGAAATACAAAAAATTTATATTATTGTTGGCTTCCCAAGACTAGTTGTTTCAATAATGGAGCTGTCATTAATTTTAGAAGAGTCTCTACATATTCTCAAGAAGAGCTAAATGAGTCTTTTAATAGTCCAGTTATTCAAGTGTCTAGCCCATTTCTAAAAGACATAATATCTCGATTTTCATCCTATTATGCACGACAAGGGCAACCTGATATAAATTTTATGATTTGAGTATATTCTTAATTATATATTTGTAGAGATCTAGCAGATTTGAATATGTGTAAAAAAGAGGCCTTTAATACAGGGCCTCTATTGGAATATGGGTTTAATGTTAATTTTAGATATTAAACAATCTAAAAATTTAGATTGGATTGCGATACTAATCACAATCAATTTAATGCTTCTGTTAATTTATCCTGAATTTATACTCTGCTGAGTCCTATCTCTTAAAACTTATAATCAATAATCAGAAAAATTATGGTAACTAATTAAGTTGGTAAAGAAAATTTTCTCTTCCAATGAGTCTTCAAATTTCAAAGCATTTTTAAGGCTAAGTTGCACCACAGGAATATCGGCATCGGGATAGAGATATTTCAACACTGCCCATGCACCATGATCAAAACCACGCGTCGGGTTCAGCTCGACATTTTCCGGCTGTAATAATGACTGCACCTGCTCTGCCAACTCAGGCGAACTGGGCGCGGGATATTGCACTTGGCTGAGTTCATCGGGAAAACCATAGAAATCGTAAATCATTTCAGGGTGTTCACCTGATGTTACCTGCAAACGGCTACTGTACCAATGCGCTGAAATCATCAAAATAGCTTTTGGTTTGGCAAACTTTTGCGTAATTAGGCTGAAACTCTGATTGAACGGGTTTTCTTTATCTAACGCATTCATCGGGCTACCATGCCCAACGAACAATACAGGCATTTTTTTCATTATTTTCTCCTAAATATTTGATGGAGCAGATTGTACGGTTAAATCTTTGTGTGAAAAATACCACTTTATGAACAACATCTTTTACTAATCAGAAATAATGAATGATAAGGTTTAGAGAGATTGATGTGGTTAAATAAGGTAAATATTACAAAATGCGGTTAAATTTTACGAAAATTTTACTTAAAATTTACTTCATTTACAGTTTATTATCTTTATATTTAGGCGTATGATGACTATCAGTTTTACATAACCCCTAAATTTATTTAGATAAATATATTATTTCTATTTAATTGGAGATTGAATGATGAAAAAATTACTAGCAGCAGCAATTTCAGCGGTTGCCATTACTACCTCTTTTGTTGCTCATGCAGATGTTACCCGCAAGCCAAACAAAGTATGGTACAACCGGAAAAAGCAAAAGGTGTTTGGATTGATGTACGTTCTGCTGAAGAATTTAATGCTGGCCATTTACAAGATGCGGTGAATATTCCACATGATAAAATCATTGAAGGTGTTAAAGCGCTTGGTTCAGATAAAGATGCACCGATCAATCTTTACTGCCGTAGCGGTCGTCGTGCCGAAGCCGCACTCACTGAGCTGAAAAAAGCAGGCTATACGAATGTTACTAACTATGGCGGTTATGAAGATTTGGTTAAAAAAGGTTTGAAATAAACAACGCATCATTTAACGTAAAAATCCCCTAGATTAAGCATTTAGGGGATTTTTATTATAAAGAGCGGTCAGGTTTTGTTTACTAAATACAATAATCTTCTTTTAATAAGTGACGATAGGCATAAAGATAAGATGCACCGACAAATGCTGCACCACCGGTAACATTGCCTAAAAAGACAGGAATCATATTGAAGAAGAATTGGCTCCAAGTCACATTAGCACCAGCAAAAATCCCAGCAGGAATAATAAACATATTGGCGACAAAGTGTTGTAATCCGATAAGCACAAAAATCATCACAGGGAACCATATGGCTAGGATACGACCGGAGGTTTGTTTGGCGCCAAAATAGAACCAAATACCCATGCAGGCCATCCAGTTACAGGCAATAGCTGAAACAAAGGCACGACCAAAATCCATTTGCACTTTAGCCTCGGCAATCGCGATGGTTTTAGCGGCAGCAGCACCTTCTGATAAACCGACATAATGCCCTAAGAAATAGGCCATAAACAGCGCACCGAGCAGGTTGCCCAAACTCACGACAATCCAGTTACGAAATAATTTTTTTAAGCTTACTCTTTTGGTTAAATGACCTAACGCCATCATCATCATGTTTCCCGTGGCCAATTCACCACCACCGATTAATATACAAATCAAACAAATCGGAAACACCGCTGCACCAAGTAATGTCGATAGCCCTCCCCACTATGGAGGAATACCGCTCACGACTTTTAAATAGGCCATATAACCAAAACTCACATAGCCGCCACCTAAAAGCTTAAAATAGCCAGTGTTTTTAGGTGTCCTTCCGACTTAGCATAACTTTTATCGATAACATCTTGTAAGATTTCGTGGGATAAAGATCACGATGCTGCATAGTTGTACCTCTAGTGAAAATAAGACGGTAAAAATGTAGCAAAGCACATAGAAAAACAGAAAGAATTGTTAACTATATATACTTATTTTTAGTTATAACGAAATTGAATAATAATCCGAACCTAAAATTAGGTGTTTGAGTTTTTTGGGGAGGAGAAAAAAGAGCGGTTAAATTTTCAGGTGTTTTTGCTAAAAGTTATAAAAATCTGACTGCTTGCATGTATAGAAAAAGCGTTGTTCTAGTCACATAGAACAACGCTTTTATTTTTAAATTATATGTAACTTAGAATGGAATGTTGTCATCAAATGCGTCCATTGGTGGCTCAGCTTGTGGCGCTGGCGCAGATTGTGCTGGACGAGATTGATAGCTTGGCTGTGGTGCTGGTTGTGCAGGTGCATAACCGCCCATCTCTTGATTACGACCACCTAACATTTGTAAGTTATCACCTTGGATTTCAGTGGTGTAACGATCTTGACCATTGTTATCTTGCCATTTACGGGTTTTTAAACGACCTTCAACATAAACTTGTGAACCTTTGCGTAAGTATTGTCCCGCAATTTCCGCTAAACGACGATATAACACGATACGGTGCCATTCGGTCACTTCACGGCGTTCGCCTGTGTTTTTATCTGTCCAGCTTTCACTTGTTGCTACGCTAATATTTGCTACCGCTTCGCCATTTGGCATCGTACGGATTTCAGGATCATTACCTAAATTACCCACGATGATTACTTTATTAATACCTGCCATAGAATCCTCTATATTTTAGAAATAAGGTGAAAAATTTTGGCTATTTTGCCTTAAAAGAAACAAAAGATCCATAAAAATTAACTGGATATTTGCACAGATATTGAAATATGCGATAATGGTCGCAATTTTTGAATTTATTTTCTAAAGGCAATTGCTTTTTTTATGGATACTATAGACATTCGTGGGGCAAGAACCCACAACCTCAAAAACATCAATTTAACCATTCCGCGCGATAAATTAATTGTGATTACAGGCTTGTCCGGTTCGGGCAAATCTTCTTTAGCATTTGATACGCTTTATGCGGAAGGGCAGCGCCGTTATGTGGAATCGCTCTCTGCTTATGCGCGTCAATTCCTTTCTTTGATGGAAAAACCAGATGTGGATTCGATTGAGGGCTTGTCACCAGCGATTTCTATTGAGCAAAAATCTACTTCTCATAATCCGCGTTCAACCGTGGGCACTATCACCGAAATTTACGATTATCTGCGTTTGCTGTTTGCTCGCGTAGGGGAGCCGCGTTGTCCTGATCATGATGTGCCATTAACGGCACAAACCATCAGCCAAATGGTGGACAAAGTTTTAAGCTTGCCTGAAGAAAGCAAAATGATGTTGCTAGCGCCCGTAGTGAAAAACCGTAAAGGTGAGCACGTTAAGCTGTTAGATAGCTTGGCAGCACAAGGTTATATTCGCGCAAGAATTGATGGTGAGATTTGTGATTTATCTGATCCACCAGAACTTGCTTTACAGAAAAAACATACCATTGAAGTGGTGGTGGACCGTTTTAAAGTGCGGTCAGATTTAGCTACACGTTTAGCCGAATCCTTTGAGACAGCTTTAGAGCTTTCGGGAGGTACAGCGGTTGTGGCTGATATGAATAATCCTAAGGCTGAAGAATTAGTTTTCTCAGCAAACTTTGCTTGTCCGCATTGTGGCTATTCTGTACCGGAATTAGAGCCTCGCTTATTCTCATTTAATAACCCAGCAGGGGCGTGTCCGACTTGTGATGGCTTAGGTGTTCAGCAGTTCTTTGATGAAAGCCGAGTGGTGCAAAATGAAAGCATTTCCCTCGCAGGTGGGGCGGTGAAAGGTTGGGATCGTCGCAATTTCTATTATTACCAAATGCTTACTTCGTTGGCGAAACATTATAAATTTGATATTGAAACGCCATACGAAGATTTGCCTCAAAAAATTAAAGATATTGTGATGCACGGTTCAGGCAAAGAAGAAATTGAATTCCAATACATGAACGATCGTGGTGATGTGGTGATCCGCAAACATCCTTTTGAAGGGATTTTGAATAATATGGCACGCCGTTATAAAGAAACGGAATCCATGTCTGTGCGCGAAGAATTGGCGAAAAATATCAGTAACCGACCTTGTGCAGATTGTGGAGGTTCGCGTCTTCGTCCAGAAGCTCGCAATGTGTATATTGGTAACGTTAACTTGCCCCAAATTTCAGAGAAAAGCATTGGTGAAAGCCTCGAGTTTTTCCAAGGGCTTACTTTAACCGGTCAAAAAGCACAAATTGCGGAAAAAATCCTGAAAGAGATCAGAGAGCGGTTAGAATTCTTAGTGAATGTAGGCTTAAATTATCTTTCCCTTTCTCGCTCAGCCGAGACCCTTTCGGGCGGTGAAGCGCAACGTATCCGTCTTGCGAGTCAGATCGGTGCGGGCTTAGTGGGCGTCATGTATGTGTTGGATGAGCCTTCTATCGGTTTGCATCAACGCGATAATGAGCGTCTGTTAAATACGTTGATTCATTTGCGTAATTTGGGCAACACCGTGATCGTGGTGGAACACGATGAGGATGCCATTCGAGAAGCCGATCATATTATTGATATTGGCCCTGGAGCAGGTGTACACGGTGGCCAAGTAATTGCTCAGGGGACAGCCAAAGAGATTATGGATAATCCGAATTCGATTACGGGTAAGTTCTTATCGGGCGAAGAAAAAATTGAAATTCCGAAAAAACGAACCGCACTTGATAAAAGCAAACTTTTAAAATTAAAAGGTGCGACAGGGAACAACCTGAAAGGCGTGAATTTAGAAATTCCAGTGGGATTATTTACTTGTATCACAGGGGTGTCAGGTTCAGGCAAATCAACGTTAATTAATGATACGTTATTCCCATTGGCACAAAATGCTTTAAATCGTGCGGAAAAAAACGGATTTTGCGCCTTATAAATCCATTGAAGGCTTGGAATATTTCGACAAAGTGATCGATATTAACCAAAGTCCAATCGGCCGTACACCACGTTCTAACCCAGCGACTTACACGGGGTTATTTACCCCAATTCGTGAATTATTTGCGGGCGTACCAGAAGCGCGTGCGCGTGGTTATAATCCAGGACGATTTAGTTTTAACGTACGCGGTGGTCGTTGTGAAGCATGCCAAGGTGATGGCGTGCTAAAAGTGGAAATGCATTTCTTACCGGATGTGTATGTGCCTTGTGATCAATGTAAAGGTAAACGCTATAACCGTGAAACCTTGGAAATCCGCTATAAAGGCAAAACTATTCACCAAGTATTAGATATGACAGTAGAAGAAGCACGCGAGTTTTTTGACGCGATCCCAATGATTGCGCGTAAATTGCAAACCCTAATGGATGTCGGCTTATCTTACATTCGTTTAGGTCAGTCTTCTACCACGCTTTCAGGTGGTGAGGCACAGCGTGTTAAGTTAGCGACAGAGCTTTCAAAACGCGATACCGGTAAAACCCTTTATATTTTGGATGAACCGACAACTGGTCTGCATTTTGCCGATATTAAACAACTTCTCGACGTGTTACATTGCTTACGCGATCAAGGCAATACTATCGTGGTGATCGAACACAATTTAGATGTGATTAAAACCGCAGACTGGATTGTGGATCTTGGTCCAGAAGGGGGCAGTGGTGGTGGTCAAATCATCGCGACAGGCACCCCGGAAGAAGTGGCCAAAGTCAAAGGTTCGCACACTGCGAGATTCCTAAAAGAGATCTTGGCAAAAGGCTAGAAAAACCAACCGCACTTTTGAATTTAATCAAAGTGCGGTTATTTACTAGAATTGTATTACAACATTGGATATTTTTACTATCTGATTGGATATAGCTAATGTTGAGAATTCTGATAATCTCTATTGCTTCATCAATAACTCATACAAGGCTACATTAATATAAAAATTTTCTTTTCCAATTTTTTCCTTCTTCAAAATACCGATTTTGACCAATGCTTCTAAACGGGTTCTTGCTGTATTACGATGGATTTGGCAGTCTCGTACGACAAAATCAATTTTCGTATAAGGGTGTTTATACAGATTGTTAATTAGTTCATGGCTGTAAATCTGCGGTAAGTGATTGCGGATGAGCTGTTTGTGATTTTGCATTAACACTTTAATTCCATTGATTAAAGTAACCGTTCGTTTTGAGGTTTCCGTGATGCCGTTTAGCATAAATACTAGCCAAGCCTCCCAGTTTTTGCTATCACGGACAGACTGCAATAACTGGTAGTATTTTGTTTTATTTCTATTTATATATCGGGAAAGATACAGAATTGGAGTATCGAGTAAATCTTGCTGAATCAGATATAGAATATTCAATATTCGTCCTGTCCGACCATTGCCATCATAAAATGGGTGAATGCTTTCAAACTGGTGATGAATCAGTGCCATTTTTACCAAAGGATCGTAATCAAGTTGTGCCGATTCGTTGATAAATCTTTCTAAATTAGACATATATTTTTCAATATCGGCAGGATTTTGCGGTGGCATATAAACAATTTCTTTTGTCGTTTGATTTACCAGCCCCGTTCCTTGCTGCTTTCTAAAACCCGCATAGTTTCCTTCCAATGCAGCTTGAATTTCTTTAATTAGATTGAGTGTAATTAATTTATCGGAACGGACGGAGTTAAAGCCTAATGACATGGCTTGTGCGTAGTAGTGAACTTCTTTTGCAGCTACGGTAGTGAATTGGTGTGTATTGATATTGCTTTGATATAAATCATCCTGCGTGGTAATGATATTTTCAATCTCCGAGCTTTCTTTTGCTTCCTGCAAGGGTAATGTCCCGAGTAGAATATTTTGATTCGGCATTGTATGTACTACGCCTTTTAACTCACCTAATGCCTGATGAGCAGCACTGCAAGCTTTCAATACTGATTTACTTTCTATCTCGCCCAAGGCAAATAAATCTGGAATTTGATAGTTGTTCATTATGACTTCCTTTATATATAAAAAGGTGTGGTTTCTTGTGCACGTTTACATAACATGCACAATATTCAGAATATTTTGTGCATATTAGTACAACACACACAAATTTTCTATTTTTTTGTGCACGTTTCTGGCTCTAAAGCAGAAGACATAATATTTGGTTAAATTTCCCAGTTTTTCAATTGTCTCAAATAACAAATTCTTGTCATTCAGATAGAAAAGTGCGGTTATTTTTTGGGATGTTTTTAATGTTTGCTGCTGAAAGGTGGTTTAGCAAACCAAATGAGAACAACCAAGGAAATGAACGTTATCGCAGAGACTAAGAAGATCTCGTTAGCACCAATAATAAAGCCTTGAGCGGTGATTTGTCTGGCAAGATATGATGCCGTTTGTTCTTCGCTTAAACCAAAACTCCCCATCGTTTGGAAGAATTGTTGGGAAATTGGGTTGTATGGATTAATGACTTCCGTGAGTTGCGTGTGATGCACGGCTTCGCGGTTATACCATATAAATGTCGTGAGAGATGTGCCTATTGAGCCGGCAAGGGTTCGAAGGAAATTAAATAAGCTTGACGCTGAAGCCATTTTTTCGGGCGGTAAACCTGAAAGCGTAATGGTTGTCAGTGGCATAAAGAAACAGGCGACCGCTAACCCTTGCACAAATTGCGGTAATGCCACATCCATAAAGGTCATTTCAGGTTCAAAGGTCACAGCTCGCCAATAAAAGGTGAGCGCATAAACCATAAAACTGACGGTGATTAAAATCCGCATATCAATTTTATTGCCGAATTTCCCGATAATCGGTGCAAGTAGAATCGGCAATAATCCCACTGGCGCAGCCGCAAGTCCCGCCCACGTGGCGGTATAGTTATAAACCTGTTGGAGCAGAAGCGGGATGAGCACGACCGTCCCTGAATACACCAAGAAAGCAAGGCTCGTCGAAACACAACCCACGGTGAAATTTCGGGATTTGAATAAGGAAACATCCACAACTGGATTATCGTCGGTGAGTTCCCAAATGATGAGGGCGATTAAACCTACTGCAGCGATAATGGTAAGCACCACAATTTCAGTGGAGTTGAACCAGTCTAGCTCGCGACCTTGATCCAGCATCAATTGCAACGCACCTACACCGAGTGCTAACAAAATCAGCCCAATAGTATTAACTGGTTGATGAGAAATTCTACTTTCTCGGCCTTCTAAAATTTTCCAACTGATTAAGACAACGGCAAGCCCAATCGGGACGTTGATAAAGAAAATCCAACCCCAGTGAATATTATCGCTGATCCAACCGCCTAAAATCGGGCCACAAATCGGGGCGACGACGATCGTCATTGACCAAAAGGCCAATGCCATTCCGCGTTTTTCAGGCGGGTAGTTATTCAATAATAAGCTTTGAGAAAGGGGGATAATTGGGCCGGCTACCGCACCTTGAAGGACGCGAAAAACGATCAACATTTCCAAGCTATTTGCAATACCACAAAGCCAAGAGGCTAGTACGAATAATAGCGTTGCAATTAAAAATAACCGCACTTCACCAAAACGTTTTGCCAGCCAGCCTGTAATCGGAATTGAAATGGCATTTGCCACACCGAACGAGGTGATCACCCACGTTCCTTGGCTAGACGATGCACCTAAATCACCAGCTATGATTGGAATGGCTACGTTAGCGATGGTGGAGTCTAGCACGAGCATAAAGGTGGCTAATGAAAGCACCAATGTAAGCATCGCTAACGCACCGCCTTGTAGCGGTTTGAAATGAGATTGCGGCATAACAGAACCTAATAGCTATTGTCGCGAATAATAGATTCGATCAAATTATTGACCGCACTTTCATCATATTGCAGCACATTCGTGGAATAAAGCGTTGTAGCTGGCGCTTGGTCACGTAAAGTTTCGCCTTGGCTATCGGTCACATTCACTTTTACTGTGGCGGAAAGGCCGATACGTAGAGGATTTTCAGCAAGCTGTTGCGGATCTAATTGAATACGCACAGGCACACGTTGCACCACTTTTATCCAGTTACCGGTCGCATTTTGAGTAGGCAATAAAGAGAATGCACTGCCCGTACCCATTTCAATTCCGAAGACTTTTCCATTAAAGGTTTTATCTTTGCCATAAAGGTCGAAATGAATTTCAACTGGCTGACCAATTCGCATATGGGTTAATTGTGTTTCTTTGAAGTTGGCATCTAACCACATTTGATCAGTGGTAACCACTGCCATTAATGCCCCGCCAACAGAAACTGCTTGCCCTACTTGCGCATTGCGACGAGCCACATAGCCTTTAATTGGACTGCGGATTTTTGTGCGTTCTAAATTCAACCAAGCTTGTTTCAAATTACTGACCGCACTTTGAATTTGGGGTTGTTCACTTAAAGGCCCGTCTAGCAATAAGGCTTGATTGGCCTCAAGTTGGTTTTGTGAAGTCGTTAAGTTTGCTTTGGCGAGCTCAACCGCTTCTTTGGCGTGTTGGAAAGATTCTTTATCAATCGCCCCATCTTTCACTAATTGAACGCGACGATTCAAGTTTCCTTGTGCTTGAGCAAGGGTGATTTCATTCGCACGAACGGCGGATTTCAATTGTTTTACAGTGTAATTTAGTTGAGAAATTTGGCGAACCGCATTGGCTAAATTGCTTTTAGCTTGCTCAAAACTCAATTTGGCATTGGTGTCATCCAGCTCTAATAACACATCACCAGCCTGTACGGGATCCATATTATCGACATTAATTTTCGCTATATTTCCCGCCACCTGTGCCGATACCATCACCTGATTGCCGCTCACATAGGCATCTTCCGTTTCTTCAAAGCCTTTAATAAAGAAATACCAATAAGCCGCAGAGCCGATCGAAATCAAAAGAAGCAAAAGAATAAAAATAGAAAGTCCTTTTTTACGTTGTTGAGATTTATTATTTGAGGAAGTTGGTGTATCTGTTTGTTGATCGGACATAATGCGAGCCTTATCGGAAAATGTTGAAGTAAAAAAAAGCTTCAGTTTATAAATATGAATATTTGTTCATTATGACCGTGAATGAGAATTAATTCAAGAATGACCGCACTTTAGCGTAAAAAGTGCGGTCAATTTTAATGACGTTTTTTCATTAAGCCATTTACGCCAAGCAAAATTAAACTTGCCCAAATTGGCACATAAGTGAAGTAATCAGAAGGGGAGACTTGCGTGTTAAGCCAGAATATTGCGATTAAAAAGAGCAACGTAGGTTCGAGATAACTGAGCACGGCAAACACACTGACAGGAATTTGTTGGCTCGATTTTAAATTGGCAGACAAACTAATTGCACTCACTAAACCTAACGCAGGCAATAAATACCAATATTGGCTTTCACTGATTACAAAAGACAATTGCTGCTCTTGTATGAGCAAATAAATGAGGCAAGGAATGGCAATGAAGCACACATCAAGTGTGATGCCTTGCAATGCCGGAATCTTCATGGCTTTACGGCTTAAATAATAATAGGGATAAACTAGGCATACCCAAAGGCTGCTCCATGAAAAGGTTTGATTGTGCCAAAGCTCATGTGCCACACCGCAAGCAGCGATGCACAAGGCAATAATTTGAATGGTGGAAAGGGTTTCTTTCAGCCAAATGCGTCCAAGTAATGCCATCACTAATGGGAATAAGAAATACCCCATAGCGATATTGACTCCTTCGCCATTAACGGGCGCCCACATAAATAACCAAAATTGGCTGCCGGCATCGAGTGTGCCGAGCAAAAACAGCATCCAACGTTTTTTGTCTTTGCCTAAGGTTTCATTGACTAATTTTGATAATGAACGACAACCTACAGTTGGGAAGATAATTAAAAATAACCCGAAGACCATCATCACCATTCGCCAAGCAAACACATCCGTACCGTTAAGCGGCTGTAGCCATAAACTGAATAGATAGAGCAATCCAAATAAAAATTGCGAGATGATGCCGAGAAAAATACCTTGAGCCATTTTTATCATTTCCTTAGGTTTGATAGCTTCATTATAAAAGTCTGGCGTGGTAAATTTTCTCAATATAAAATGATTGATGATTATTTTTCCCAAGTTTAAGTGTTATTCTGCATTTATTTTCAAGGATTAAACATGGAATTAGATAAATTAGATCGGGATATTTTAAATATCCTCCAACAAGATGCGACTTTGCCGTTAAAAGAGCTCGCGGAAAAAGTGCATAGCTCGGTAGCAACCTGTCAGCGTCGAATTCAATTACTGACAGAAAAAGAGGTTATAACTAAACAAGTAGTAGTGGTATCGCCAAAGGCAGTGGGTAGAGGTATCAGTGTTTTTGTGATGGTGGAAATGGACAACCAACATTCTCGCTTTCAAGAGTTGTTTGAACGAAAAATGCGCCAAGAAACTGATGTGGTGAGCTGTTATGAGATTTCAGGTGATTATGATTTTATGTTGCTTATTCACGCCGAAAGTATGGAAAGCTACCATTCATTTACCCGTCGCGTTCTAACTGGTGAATATCATGTTAGAACTTATAAGAGTTTATTTGTTATGAATTTTACCAAAGCAGAGAGTGGGATTTTACTTTAGATCAATATTAGGAATAAAAATAAGTGAAAGTGCGATAAAAAATACAGTCTTATCATGAAATAATATGAAAAAAATTGTATGAATTTTATTCGTAACTACTAGTTTTTATAGTAGTGTTTCAGGCATAATTAAAAGTTGGTTTGTGCTTAGCATACTATTGTTAATTTATACAAAGGATTTATCTCTTATGAATAAGATTTTTAAAGTAATTTGGAATCGTACTACACAATCGTTGGTGGTTACTTCCGAGTTAGCGAAAGGGGTCGCTAAAGCATCCTCTGAAGTTAATGTAGAAAGCAAGTCCTCATTAGGTAAAGTTTTTAAATTATCGGCATTGTCTTTACTGCTTTTAGATGTCACAAGCACTGCATATGCAACAATTCCTGAGGACTCTATTAGCAGAGGGGTTGTTCAGGCTGTTGCCATCGGTGGGGAAGTTCAACGGACGCTCATGGTGCTGTTGTTGTAGGCGCAGCATCAAGAGCAACTGGTGGAGTAAAAGGCATTGCAATTGGTCATACCGTTTTCGCTAATGGGCAAGATGCAGTAGCTATTGGTTCTAACTCTCAGTCAGTAACTCAGGGGTAGCTCTGGAGCGTTTAGCAAATGCGGGGAATAGTGCTACGGCATTGGGTAACCAAGCGACAGCAAGTGGTGCAAGTTTAGTTACAGCGGGTGATGGGGCTAATGCAACATCACAAGCATCTGTTGCGATTGGTAAAAATTCTAAAGCTCAAGGTGAGGGGACTATTGCACTTGGTGCGGGAGCGGTAACAAGTGCTGATACTGGAGCAATGGCACTTGGCGGGAATGCTTCGGGGATTTATTCTGTAGCGGTAGTGAGTGGTTCTCAAACTAAAGGTAACTATGCCATTTCAATGGGCTATAACGCGATTAGTGAGGATAGTGGTATTGCCCAAGGTTTAAATGCGAATGCAAGCGATTGGGCGATTTCCTTAGGGCGAGATTCTAAAGCACTTGGTCGGAATGGTGTTACATTAGGCGCAAGCGCTACAGCAAAAAATGCGTACGATGTTGCTTTAGGTTCAGGTTCAATAACCGAAGATAGACATTCGCTACCTTCTGTAAAAGTAGGTGGGGTTGAAGTAGGTAATAATGGTGTAAGCAATGGGAATGGGGTTGTAGCTGTAGGTCGTAACGATAGCGCTCGTCAAATTCAGTTCGTTTCTGCAGGTGCAATTAGTGCGACTTCAACGGATGCGATTAACGGTTCACAACTTTATAAAGTGATTGGTGTGCTAGATTCAACAGCAAGCACAGCAACAGCTGCACAAACTGCAGCAAATAATGCTCAATCTACGGCAACAGCAGCGCAAACCACCGCAGATCAGGCTAAAACGGCTGCAGGTGCAGCGCAAACTACTGCAAATGATGCAAAACAAATTGCAAAAGCAGCAGATCTTAACGCAACCCAGGCATTAAATTTAGCTAAAGAGTCTACTCATAGCTATTTTCATGTAAATCGTCCTGTTGAAGATATAGATTCTCCACCGGTTACGTATTCAAATGATAATAGTGGTACAGTTAATTCACCAGGTTCGGCACATGCCTCACATTCTATTACAGTGGGTATGTACGCAAGTACTGAAAGAGATGCAGATTATGCGATTGCGATGGGGTACAGTGCTTCAGCAGCGACGGAGAACTCTGTGGTAATTGGTGCAAAGAGTTCAGTCCATACAGGTACAACAAATGCAACACTGTTAGGTTCTAACTCTGTAGTAGAGGCGGGTGCTCAAAATGCGACTGTAGTGGGTCAATTCTCAGCAGCTGGCCAGAACTCATTAAATGCAACTGTAGTGGGTGCAAGGAGCTATGTTCGTCCGAATACTAATAATGGTACAGCATTAGGTTATTACTCAGGTGTTGATAACAGTACAGTAAATGGTACTTCTGAGGGGGCACACACATGGGTGGGTGAAAATGCAGAAAATGGCACTGCTTTAGGTGTGCGTAACCTAGTTGGTAATAGCTCTCGTAATAGTATTGCGATTGGTGTGGAAAATAACATCGCCGATGGTAAACAAAATAATACGGTTATTGGCTATAACAATAAGATCAAAGCAAACGGCACAACTGTAATTGGTAATGGTGTTGGAGTTGCGGCTGGTTTAGATAATGCCGTTGTTTTAGGCAACCATTCAACCACTACGGGTTCTCATACTGTTGAGAATGTAACTTCAGCAACCGTGGGGAATTTAACTTATAGTGGCTTTAAAGGTACTGTATCAGGTAAAGGTAGCTTTGTAAGCGTTGGTGCAGTAGGTAATGAACGTAAATTGATCAATATTGCAGCGGGAAATATTTCAGCAACTTCAACAGAAGCGATCAATGGTTCACAACTTTATGCAGTAACCTCTCAATTAGATAAAACAAACGAAACAGCGAAAACAGCCGCTTCAAGTGCAAGTAGTGCAGTGTCTTTAGCTTCTGCTGCAGCTTCTTCAGCATCATCAGCCGCAGAGGTTGTTAAAGATAATTTAAGTAAGATTGAAAGTACAGCATCAGCTGTAACGAGTGCAGCTACTGCAGCAAATAATTCAGCAAAAGCAGCAAGCTCTTCTGCTTCAGCAGCAGGCTCATCAGCAACCGCAGCGAGCTCATCAGCATCAGCGACAGGCTCATCTGCAACGGCAGCAAGCTCTTCTGCTTCAGCGGCAGGTTCATCAGCAACAGCAGCGAGCTCATCAGCTTCAGCCGCAGGTTCATCAGCAACAGCTGCAAGCTCATCAGCATCAGCGGCAGGCTCATCTGCAACGGCAGCAAGCTCTTCTGCTTCAGCGGCAGACTCTTCTGCAACAGTAGTAAAAGAAGAAGCTGCAGCACTTAAACGAGTTGTGAAATCAACAGATGAAAACGGTAATGTGAATAAAGTTGAATCTGAAGTAGATGGCAAGAATGCAACAGCTGTAGGTTCAGGTGCAAAAGCGAAAGGTAATAACAGCTCTTCGTTTGGTACGAATGCAAGTGCTTTAGCTGAAAATGCGACAGCAATTGGTCAAGGAGCTAAAGCAACAGCAAATAATGCTGTGGCATTAGGTCAAGGCTCTGTAGCGAATGAAGCAAATACTGTTTCAGTTGGTTCAGTCGGTAATGAACGTCGAATCACCAATGTGGCAGATCCAGTTCGTGGTACGGATGCAGCAAACAAACAATATGTTGATCGTTCTGTTGGCGCATTTCGTAGCGAAATGAAGAAAACTGATAAGAAACTTCGCGGTGGTATTGCTGGTGCAACAGCTGCAGCAAATATCCCACAAGTAACGAAAGCGGGTGGTTCAATGGTTGGTCTTGGTGTAGGTAACTACAAAGGTGAAAGTGCCGTTGCAGTAGGTTACTCACGTGCGAGTGATAACAATAAAGTTATCTTCAAAGTGAGTGGTGCAGCAACGACACAAGGTGATTACAATGTTAGTGCCGGTGTAGGTTACCAATGGTAATAATCAACTAAGCTAGATAAATCACTCGGGTAGGTATATCCGAGTGATTTTTATTATTTAAGTTATTTGAAAATACGTTTATTTTTGACCGCACTTTTAGATGATTTAAATAATAAAAGAGGGAAGCTCGTATGCGTAAATATAAAATTGGAATTACCTTTAATTTAGAAGCAAAAGTCACAGATATTTGGGCAAATGGTGCGAACCAAAATGTGATTCATCTTTAGCATTTATTTCAACATTCTGATATTGTTGATGATGTGGTTTTAGTATCTTGGGGACCAGAAAATCGCACTACACCACCAGATGGTTTTATGTTAGAGGGCTTAAATCTTAAATATGCCTATGTTGAAGATGTGATTGATCAATTAGATGTATTGATTGAGGGGACTTTGGTCATTGAACCACATCAAGTTACTCGCATGCATGGGCATGGTGGAAAAGCTGTTTGCTATAAAATGGGCAATGACTTTATTATGGATATGGAAAATTTCCTTTTTGATAAGAAAGCGGGAAGAGTATTTAATGGTACGGTATTTGATTCTGTGTGGATGATTCCACAACATGAAAATACCTGTAAATCGTATTTTTCCATTATGTATCGTTGTCCTGCTTATGTCGTACCAGCAATTTGGTCACCCGTGTTCTGTGATCAAGTGATTAAGCGTATCAAGGAGCAAAATAATTTAGAATTCGGGTATGAACCTGATCCTGAGAAAAAAGCTAAACGTATTGCTTCTTTTGAAGCCAATATTAATGTGGTAAAAACCTGTTTTACACCAGTGTTAATTGCTGAACAAGCCTATCGTGAAGCCCCCAAAAAAATTAAGAATGTTTATATGTGTAATACTTATGATAAAAAAGATAATCCAACATTCTTTAATTTTATTGGTCGAACCGATCTTGTGAAAGACGGCATAATGACAGTGGAAGGTCGTTACCAAATGCCAGACTTTTTAGCTCGTTATGTGGATATTGTGCTTAGTCATCAATGGGAAAATGGCTTAAATTATGCTTATAATGATGCATTGTATGGTGGCTATCCATTTATTCATAATTCAAAACTGATTCCGAAAGGCGTGGGGTATTACTACGATCAGTTTGACGCATTTGAAGGTGCAAAAGTGTTGCTTGATGTGATTGATAACCATGATAAGCATCATGAGGAGTATGTGAAAAGAGCGAATGAGTATTTGGATTCTCTATTACCGACAAATCCAATGAATATCTATTTGTATGAGAAAGAAATCAAGCGATTGTTCTCTTAGTTAAATTAACAAAAATCCCTTAGCGAAGGCTGAGGGATTTTTTTAGAAAGTCACTTATTCATCAATATTTTCTAATGATTTCTTTAATTCATTAAATTCATTTTCATACATTTTTTTATGTTCTTCAGATAATAATGTGAAAGAATCATAAATGAATTGCTTTTGTTTAACTAAGTATTGATATAGTCCCTTAGATAAAGAGGAGTCATTCATACTTTTTATTTGGTTTAGCTTTTCAAGCACAATATCTATGAGATCTTTAGTGTTTTTAGGTTTTACAAACTCAGTAATTGATCCTAGTCGTTTAGCTCTATATATATAGAAATAGCTGTCATATAGTGCATAGCTTGAAATATAGGGAGCTAGATTAAAGCTCCAATCTAAATCTTCATGGTTTTTTCCTTTTGGAAAAAAGAGTTGATTATCTATGATGATTTTTCTTTTGACGACCTTATTACATGCGGAAGGTCTAAATATGTTTCTGCTAGTTAAAGTATAAAAGTCAGCAATATAATCGCCTGTTAGCCCCTCTTTAGAAATTGGGTAATATTCTTTTTTGTTATCTTTGTATCTGAATGTGAGATCATAAATAATAAGATCAGGATTTTCTTCTGAAATCTTAGCAAGATCAGAAAGAATACTTGTTCCTTCCCAATAATCATCACTATCTAAAAACATTAAGTATTCACCACGGGCAAGTTTAATACCCGCATTTCTTGCATCGGAAAGCCCACCATTGACTTTACGGATAAATACAATGTTATGGTGTTGTTTAGCATATTTAGTGCAAATATCGATAGAATTATCTGGTGAACCATCATCAACTAAAATCAGTTCATAATTCTGATAATTTTGTGCTAAGACAGATTCAATACATTGCTCAAGGTAACGTTCAACATTATAAATTGGCACAATGATGCTAAACAGTGGGTTTTCGATCTTGTCTTGTGGTTTTTGGTTTGGATTTTCGCCTAATAGATAACAAGCTTGAGCAATATTTTGAGGTTCATGGAATGCAGTGAATTGATCTGCAAGCCAGTAGGGTTTTGTTTCACTTAAAAGTGCGGTCAATTTTTTTGCGACATTTTTGCGGATGAGATAAAGCGAACAACCATAGTTGTATTGGTTAATATCGCCATAAATTAAAGCATAAGGCTCATCACCTATTTGAAATAAACGCTCTCCAGAACGACCCTCACCATCATGTTGCAATTTGATAATTCCGTAAGAGGAATATTTATTGGCATAATGGATAGCATGCTGAATGAAGTTTTCAACAGGTTGTATTTTACTTTCACCAATTAAAGCAAAATCATTATCTTGTAACTGTTCATTTTCAGCAATGGCTTTCCAGCACTGAATATGAGATAGCGTGTGGGCGATTTCTTTGTTATTGGGCGTGCGATCAAGTATTTCTTCAGCTTTCTTTAAATTAAATAAGGCTGAAGAATTACCGAGTAAGCTAACCTGTTCTTTAGTTACTGCAGGAACAGGTACAACATGAGAGTCAGAGGTGCATTGTAAAAAATGACTCAGTCCCTCTATTTTTTCAGAAGCATAAATCACATAACAGGTTAGTTTTTCCATCGTTTTAATTACCCTTTATTTTTCGCAGTAGTCGATTTTAACGCCATATACCCCACAATCGCAGAAACAGTAGAACCTAATAAGATCCCTAGGCGAGAAAGGGCGTTAATGCTTTCACCTGCATCTGCATTGAAGGCTAGGCTAGCTAAGAACATTGACATGGTGAAACCAATGCCACATAAAATCGCTACGGCAAAAATTTGTTTGAAGTTGATACCTTGAGGAAGCTTTGCAATGCCCAGTTTAACGGAAAGATAACTGAAACCAAATACACCAAGTGGTTTTCCGATAATTAAGCCTAAAGAAATCGCAAATAATAATGGCGATGAAAGCATACTTGAGTCGATACCGTCAAAACTTACCCCCGCATTGGCAAAAGCGAATAATGGCAGAATAATAAAGGATGACCAAGGCGCAAGAATATGTTCAAAGTCATGTAATGGTGTTTCGCCATTTTTGCCTTTTAATGGAATACAAAATCCGATGATAACGCCTGCAAGAGTAGCGTGTACGCCAGATTTTAATACAGAAGCCCATAAGATGGCTCCCACTACCATATAGGCACAAAGTGCGGTCACTTTAAAGCGATTTAATGCGATAAGTACAGCAATTGCAATGGCAGCAAAGACAAGAGCTTGCACGCTTAATCCATGTGAGAAGAAGAGTGCAATCACGACAATGGCGCCTAAGTCATCAATGATGGCTAAAGCAAGTAAAAAGATTTTTAGTGGGAGTGGCACTTGTTTACTTAATAACGCCATGATACCAAGAGCAAAGGCTATGTCTGTCGCCATTGGGATTGCCCAGCCATCGGCTAAAGCGGGATCTTGTTGGGCGATAAATACATAAACTAAGGCAGGAATGATCATTCCCCCAACGGCAGCAATAGCAGGGAAAACCGCTTGTTGATAGCTTGAAAGGGAGCCCTCGAATAATTCTCTTTTGACTTCCATTCCCACTAAAACAAAGAATACTGCCATAAAACCATCGTTGATCCAGTGAATTAAGGTTTTATCGATAGAAAAACTACCTACTTGAATGCTGACTGGTAAGTTTAAAAAATTGTTATAATTTTGATTGAGCGGTGAATTGGCTAATAGCATTGCAATTACCGCTGAAAAAAGTAATAAAATTCCACCAGCTGATTCCAATTTGAAAAAACGCTGAATTTGTTGAATCAAACTCAGTTTATTCATTCATTCTCTCCTAAAAAAGTAATAAAAAATAATAAAGCTTGGATACTATCACAAATTTACTGATTTTGGGGAAAGAAATGTAGATAATGTGAGATTTAATCGGAATGTGATGGATTTTGTGATCTATTTCACAAAATTTATTTTCATTTTTGGAATAAAAAACAATTTAATAGTAAAATCCCTAAAATTTATTTATTCGAGAATACTTATGTTTTCAAAAAAAGATATCATCGTGTTAGGTATGATGATTTTTGCTTTATTTTTAGGTGCAGGAAATATTATTTTTCCACCGATGGAAGGTTACTCAGCAGGTAACCATTGGGCAACCGCTTCGCTAGGATTTGTGATAACAGGCGTACTCATGCCATTTATTACATTGGTTGTTGTGTCAGTATTAGGACGTGGTGAAGAACTGACTAAGAACTTACCCAAGTGGGCAGGTGTAGCTTTTTTAACCATTCTTTATTTAGTGATTGGTTCAACCTTTGCCATGCCTCGAATTACCAACGTGGCTTATGAAATGGCATGGTTACCATTGGGGCTTGTTGAAGATAGTTCGACGACACGTCTTATTTTCTCTGTGATCTTTAATATTATCGCGATGGGATTCATGATTCGTCCAAGTACAATTATTTCAACGGTGGGTGAAGTGATGACGCCAGCATTGTTGGTATTATTACTTGTTGTTGGGGCACTGTTTTTGTTTCACCGCTTTCTGATATTGTTGCACCATCTCGGGCGTATGCTGAGAATTCAGCATTAACCACAGGGTTAATTAGTGGTTATCAAACGATGGATGTACTTGCAGCGATTGCCTTTGGTGGCATTGTTGCACGGGCGTTATCTGCAAAAAATGTGACTAATCCCCAAAAGATTGTTCAATATACTATTTCAGCGGGTTTCGTATCTGTCATTTTATTAGGTTGCTTGTATTTCGCCTTATTTTACTTAGGGGCGACTTCTGATGCTGTGGCACAAGGCGCAACAAATGGCGGACAAATCTTCTCTCGTTATGTGAACAGTTTATTCGGCACTGCGGGAACCTGGATCATGGCGGGGATTATTACTTTAGCAAGTCTAACCACATTAGTGGGCGTAACCAGTGCATGTGGTGATTACTTCTCCAAGTTTTCGACGCGTTTTTCCTATCCATTTTGGATTGTCTTCTTCACTGCCATGACGACAATTATTTCACAATATGGCTTAACAAAATTACTCCGAGTGACGATTCCTGCCTTGTTGTTGATTTACCCAATGGCGATCATGTTAGTTGTTTTACAGCTAGTGCGTAATAAATTGCCTTCTATTCGATTGAGCTATTATGTGACCATTTTAGTGACGGTTTGCTTTAGTTTAGTTGATAGTTTAAAAAACTTGGATGTTTTGCCGGAAGGATTACATCAAATCATGACTCATTTCCCGCTCTATTCACAAGGGCTCGCATGGCTTGTACCAGCATTATGTACTTTAGTGCTTTCCATGATATTCGGGAAAACGATTTCAAAATAACAAAAATGCCGACAATGATTTGTCGGCATTTTTTATATCAAGTACGGTTGTTTTTTCACGTGTTTTTAGGCGGCAAGGCGTTGTCTCACAATTTCAAATAAACATACACCTGTTGCAACGGAAACATTCAGGGATGAAACTGAGCCCGCCATTGGAATACTAATGAGTTGATCACAATGCTCACGAGTAAGACGGCGCATGCCTTCACCTTCGGCCCCCATCACTAAGGCAAGAGAACCAGTAAGTTTACTTTGATAAATGGTTTCTGTTGCTTCGCCAGCTGTACCTACCACCCAAATATTATGATTTTGTTGTAGATCTCGCAAAGTACGAGCTAAATTGGTTACGCGAATTAATGGCACAGTCTCCGCAGCACCGCAAGCCACTTTACGTGCAATAGAAGTGAGTTGAGCGGATTTATCTTTTGGCACAATAACAGCGCTCACTCCAGCAGCATCTGCAGTACGTAAACAGGCACCCAGGTTATGAGGATCTGTCACGCCATCAAGCACTAACAAAAGTGGATTTTGCTTACGAGTAAGAAGTTCATCCAGATCATGTTCATTCAGCTCTTTCGCTTCTTGCACTCGAGCAATCACACCTTGATGAACTTCACCGTTGGATTTTTTATCTAATGTTTGACGGTTTACAAATTGCACCGCAATGCCTAAAGCATAGAGCTCATTGAGTAAGGATTGTAGGCGTTTATCTTCACGACCTTTTAGCACAAATACTTCAATTAAACGCTCAGGGCTATTTGCTAAAATGCTGTTTACAGCATGGATACCATAGATATTTTCTGACATAGTGTTCTCTTATTTATTATTTCTTCCGTTTTCTAGTCGGTTTCTTAGAAACGTCTTTATTTTTGACCGCACTTTTACGTTTTTTTGACACTTTAGGTGGCAGTTCCTTAAAGACTTTTTTTGCTTTTTGCTTCGCTGTTTTTCCCACTCGACGCGGTTTTCGTGCGCTTTCGATTAAACTGAAATCTACCATTTTTTGTTCTAAATGAACGGCGACCACGCGAATTTTGACTTTATCGCCAAGGCGGTAGATCATACCACTATTTTCACCGATTAAACGTTGTTTTGCAGAATCAAATTGATAGTAGTCGTTATCTAAAGTGGAAATATGGACTAAGCCGTCAATAAATAAATCATCTAAACGCACGAATAAGCCAAAGCCTGTTACAGATGAGATCACCCCGCTAAATTCAGCACCCACGTGATCTTGCATATATTCACATTTCAACCAATCAGCTACTTCGCGAGTGGCATCATCGGCACGGCGTTCTGTCATCGAGCAGTGATCGCCTAATAAATCCATTTCATCAAAAGAATAGTGATAGCCGCCAGTATCTGTGGTTTTACGTTTAGCGCCTTTTTCTTTTGCTAATAAATACTTAATCCCACGATGTAGGGTTAAATCCGGATAACGACGAATCGGAGAGGTAAAGTGAGCATATTCCTCTAAAGCTAGACCAAAGTGGCCGATATTATCCGCATTATAAACTGCTTGGCTTAATGAACGGAGCAACATGGTTTGAATAAGCTCATGATCCGGACGATCTTTCACTTGCTCTAACAATTTCGCATAATCTTTTGTGATTGGTTTCATGCCGCCTTCAAGGCTTAAACCGCATTCACTTAAGAATGCATGGAAAGACGTCAGTTTTTCTTCGCTTGGTGTGGCATGAATACGATAGAGTGAAGGCTCTTTATGTTTTTCCATAAAGTTTGCTGCTGCAATATTCGCAAGAATCATGCATTCTTCAATGATTTTGTGAGCATCATTTCGCACAACAGGTTCAATGCGATCAATTCGTCCCATAGCATTGAAAATAAATTTGGTTTCTATGGTTTCAAAATCGATGGCACCACGTTGTTTACGGGCATTGAGTAATGCTTGATAGAGATGATGCAATTCTTCTAAATGTGGTACTAGCCCTTGATAACGGGTGCGGAGCTCATCATCGCCGTCTAAAATCGCCGCGACTTTCGTATAGGTTAAACGTGCATGAGAATTCATCACCGCTTCATAAAAACGATAATCGGTGAGTTTACCTTTGGCAGAAATGTGCATTTCACACACCATACACAAGCGATCAACTTGTGGATTCAGTGAACACAATCCGTTTGATAAAATCTCCGGTAGCATTGGCACAACACGATTTGGGAAGTAAACAGAGTTACCTCGGTTATAAGCTTCAGCATCTAATGCCGAACGTAAACGCACATAATAGCTGACATCGGCAATCGCCACCCAAAGTTTCCAGCCTTTACCGCTTTTTTCGCAATATACGGCATCATCAAAATCGCGCGCATCTTCACCATCAATGGTCACCAGAGGCAGATTACGTAAATCTACACGGCCTTTTTTCGCTTCTTCAGGCACTTCTTCCGTGAATTTTTTAACGTATTTTTCGACCGCACTTGGGAATTGGTGAGGAATGTCATGATTACGAAGAGCGATCTCCACTTCCATCCCTTTTGCCATATTGTCACCCAGAATTTCGGTGATGATGCCAACAGGTTGAGTAAAGGAGGCAGATCGTTCTTGCAATTCAACCACGACAACTTGTCCCATTCTTGCACCATTGCGGTGTTCATTAGGGACTAAAATGTCTCGTCCGATACGACTGTCATCAGGTACCACATAGCTAAAACCATTTTCTAAGAAGAAACGGCCGACAATTTGTTTTTTACGACTCTCAAGCACGCGAACAATACGGACTTCACGACGGCCACGGCGATCTAAGCCTGCAGGTTGCGCTAACACAAAATCACCGTGCATTACACGTTGCATTTGGTGATTAGGAATAAAGAGATCCTCTTTTTTACCTTCGACTTGTAAAAAGCCATAGCCTTCGCGATGGCCAATGACCATGCCTTTGAATAAATCCAATTTTTCAGGCAAGGCATAGCGTTTACGTTTCGTAAAAACTAACTGTCCATCATTTTCCATGGCGCGTAAGCGGCGGCGCATGGCTTCTTGTTGTTCGTCACTTTTAATTGAAAGTGCGGTCAGAATTTCTTCCCGACTCATCGGGGCATTATTTTCACGAATAATTTGCAGAATGTAGTCTCTGCTTGGGATCGGATTACCATATTTTGCTAATTCTTTTTGATAATTTGGATCCGCTTTTTTAAAAGATTTTTTGGTCATTTATTGTTTATTTTATGATTAATTTTTAAGTTGTGGGGTAGTTTACAGGTTAAAGGAGGGAATGCAAGCTCGTTATGGGGCGTTTGTGGCAGGACGGTTTACGGCAAACAAAAACCGCACCAAAGTGCGGTTTTATTTTTAAGCTGTTTTAGTGCTTTAATTACGCTAATTTTTTGATTTGAGCAGCTAATTTAGCTTTGTGGTTTGCTGCTTTGTTAGCGTGGATTAAGCCTTTAGAAGCCATACGGTCAACAACTTTTTGCATTTCAACGAATGCTGCTTCAGCTGCTGCTTTTTCACCTGCTGCTACTTGAGCATATACTTTTTTGATGTAAGTACGCATCATAGAGCGTTGGCTTGCGTTGTGTTGGCGGCGTTTTTCAGATTGAACCGCGCGTTTTTTTGCTGACTTGATATTAGCCAAGGTCAAACTCCTAAAATTTCTGTTAGATGATTATGACAAAATAAGGGCGTAGAATATGCCGATTTTTTATACTTTTGTCAATGAATAATTTGTGTTGATTTCGGTGAGACACAACCGAAAGTAAGCATCGTTATTTAAAAAAAGCGCTTTCTATTGGCTCACACAAACGATGTGGGCAGGATTTTATCAGTTTTTTTCGTTGGAATATAGCGTAAAAACAAAAATTCTATACAATTAAGGCAAATTTTTTTGAAGAGACCCCCTATTTTGAGTAAACGACTTTTAAAATCCGGCATTATCGTGAGTGGGATGACATTAGTATCCCGTGTGTTAGGTTTAGTCCGTGATGTGGTAATAGCACATTTAATCGGTGCAGGTGCGGCGGCAGACGTGTTTTTATTCGCTAACCGTATCCCAAACTTTTTACGTCGTTTATTTGCGGAAGGTGCATTTTCTCAGGCTTTCGTACCCGTATTAGCTGAATATCAAAAATCGGGCGATCTTTCTAAAACCCGTGAATTTATCGGGAAAGTGTCGGGTACACTGGGCGGATTAGTTAGTGTCGTCACCTTGCTTGCCATGGTGGGATCACCTGTTGTGGCGGCGATCTTCGGGATGGGCTGGTTTACCGATTGGCTAAATGACGGACCGGATGCGCACAAGTTTGAACAAGCGTCTTTACTCTTAAAAATTACGTTTCCTTATTTATGGTTTGTCACCTTTGTGGCACTGTCAGGCGCGATTTTAAATACGATAGGCAAATTTGGCGTGATGTCGTTTTCGCCTGTTTTGCTCAATATCGCCATGATTGCGACCGCACTTTTCCTCGCACCAAGATTAGACAATCCTGATCTTGCCCTTGCTATCGGGATCTTCTTAGGCGGTTTATTACAATTTTTATTCCAAATCCCTTTCTTGAAGAAAGCCGGCTTGCTCGTAAAACCAAAATGGGCGTGGCATGATGAAGGGGTTGCCAAAATCCGACGATTAATGATTCCAGCTTTGTTCGGGGTTTCAGTAAGTCAAATCAACTTGCTGCTTGATACGGTCATTGCCAGTTTCTTAATGACGGGATCCATTAGTTGGCTTTATTATTCTGATCGTCTATTAGAGTTTCCACTTGGGCTATTTGGTATTGCAATTTCCACTGTGATTTTACCGACACTTGCTCGCCATCACGTGAATCGAGAAGATAATTCTTCCCAAAGTGCGGTTGATTTTCGTAATACCATGGACTGGGGCGTACGAATGATTTTATTACTCGGCGTGCCCGCCGCGATTGGTATTGCCGTGTTAGCCCAACCAATGTTACTGGTATTGTTTATGCGTGGCAGTTTTACCTTAACAGATGTGCATGCAGCCTCTTATTCTTTATGGGCATTCAATGCCGGTTTGCTTAGCTTTATGCTGATTAAGATCCTAGCTAATGGCTATTACGCACGCCAAGATACCAAAACGCCCGTGAAAATCGGGATCATCGCCATGGTGAGCAATATGGGCTTTAATGTGTTGGCGATTCCATTTAGTTATATAGGGTTGGCGATTGCTTCTGCGATGTCAGCAACCTTAAATGCTTATTTGCTTTATCGTGGTTTAGTCAAAGCGGATGTTTATCATTTTTCACGTAAAAGTGCGGTCTTTTTTCTGAAAGTTTTAGGCGCAGCCTTAGCCATGGGCGGTTTGGTTTGGTATAACTGCCCGTCGATTCAAGAATGGGCTGCCATGACATTTTTAATGCGTGTCTATTGGTTGGTTTGGTTAATTGGGCTGGCTGCGGTGGTGTATTTAGGCGTATTGTTGCTCTTGGGTGTTCGTAAACACCATTTACTGACAAAACATTAAGTTACCGCTATAATGAACCGATTATTTTTCGTTTTTTGGAATAAGATGTAATGCAATTAATTCGTGGGCTTCATAATACACAGCCATATTTGTCAGGGTGCGCATTAACCATTGGCAATTTTGATGGGGTGCATTTGGGGCATCAGGCGATTTTGCGTCATCTTCGTCAGAAAGCGAATGCGCTGAATTTACCCATGGCAGTGATGCTTTTTGAGCCGCAACCGCGCGAATATTTTATGGGTGACAAAGCCCCTGCGCGCTTAATGCGATTAAGAGATAAATTGCATTATTTGGCTCAGGCGGGTGTAGATGTGGTGATCGTCGCGAAATTTGACCGCACTTTCGCCAATCTTCCTGCAGAACAATTTATTGAAGATTGGCTTGTACGCAAATTAAATGTGAAGTTTCTCAGCATTGGCGATGATTTCAAATTTGGTGCGAAACGTTTAGGCAATTTTGCGATGTTGCAACAAGCAGGAAAGCAGTTTGGTTTTGAAGTTGAAGACAGTCGCACCTTCTGTTTAGATGAGTTACGTATCAGTAGCACCGCTATCCGTGAAGCATTGGCTAGAGATGATTTACAGCATGCGGAAAATTTACTCGGTAAGCCTTATCGTATTTGGGGACGAGTGATACACGGCAATAAATTAGGGCGAACCATTGGTTTTCCTACCGCGAATGTTCGTTTACATCGTCAAGTGAACCCAGTAAAAGGGGTTTATGCGGTGAAAGTGTGGTTAAAATCGGGCGAGATTTTTAACGGCGTTGCAAACATGGGAAAACGCCCAACTATTAACGGTACGATGCAATTATTAGAAGTTCATTTATTTGATTTTTCTCAGAATATTTATGGGCAAATGGTCGAAGTGGAATTCAGCCATAAGATTCGCGATGAGATAAAGTTTCCTTCTTTTGAAGCGTTGAAAGCTCAAATAGAACAAGACGTAAAAACAGCGAAAGCATTTTTTGCAAAATAGAATTATATTGAAATATAAAATTGGAAAATAACATGACAGTTGATTACAAAAACACGTTAAATTTACCTGAAACAGGTTTCCCAATGCGTGGCGATCTAGCCAAACGCGAACCTGTAATGTTAAAAAATTGGTATGACAAACAGTTGTATCAAAAAATCCGCCAAGCGACGAAAGGTAAAAAATCCTTTATTTTGCACGATGGCCCTCCGTATGCGAACGGCAATATTCATATTGGTCACGCCGTTAATAAAATTCTGAAAGATATTATTGTTAAATCCAAAACCGCATTAGGTTTTGACTCGCCTTATATCCCAGGTTGGGACTGTCATGGCTTGCCAATTGAATTAAAAGTAGAAGGTTTAGTGGGTAAACCAAACGAGAAAGTGACTGCAGCTGAATTCCGCCAAAAATGCCGAGAATATGCGGCAGAGCAAGTAGAAGGGCAGAAAAAAGACTTTATCCGTTTAGGGGTGTTAGGCGATTGGGATAATCCTTATTTAACGATGAACTTCAACACTGAAGCAAACATCATCCGCACACTCGGTAAAGTGATTGCGAATGGCCATTTATACAAAGGTTCAAAACCAGTGCACTGGTGTTTGGATTGTGGCTCTTCTTTAGCAGAAGCAGAAGTGGAATATGAAGATAAAGTTTCTCCGTCTATCTATGTTCGTTTCCCAGCAGTAAGTGCGGTTGAAATTGAAGAGAAATTTAACGCAGTGGGCAAAGGCCATGGCAAATTATCTGCGGTGATTTGGACAACCACACCTTGGACAATGCCATCTAACCGTGCAATTGCGGTAAATGCAGACTTAGAATACCACTTAGTACAACTTGGCGATGAGCGTGTGATTTTAGCTGCTGAATTAGTTGAATCCGTAGCGAAAGCCGTGGGCGTAGAACAAGTTGAAGTTTTAGGTTCAGTAAAAGGTCAGGCGCTTGAGTTAGTACGCTTTAACCATCCGTTCTATGATTTCACTGTACCAGTGATTTTAGGTGATCACGTGACCACTGATGGCGGTACAGGTTTAGTACACACTGCACCGGATCATGGTTTGGACGACTTTATTGTAGGACAAAAATATAATTTACCAATGGCGGGTCTTGTATCGAATGACGGTAAATTTATTTCAACGACTGAATTCTTTGCAGGCAAAGGTGTGTTTGAAGCGAACCCATTGGTTGTTGAAAAATTACAAGAAGTGGGTAACTTATTAAAAGTTGAGAAAATCAAACACAGCTACCCACACTGCTGGCGCCACAAAACGCCAATTATTTTCC
Organism: Haemophilus parainfluenzae; assembly: GCF_900450995.1. Taxonomy (NCBI): domain Bacteria; kingdom Pseudomonadati; phylum Pseudomonadota; class Gammaproteobacteria; order Pasteurellales; family Pasteurellaceae; genus Parahaemophilus; species Parahaemophilus parainfluenzae. The sequence goes on from NZ_UGHY01000002.1 coordinate 1,327,599, forward strand.
GCGCGACTCCGCAATGGTTTATCGGCATGGAAACGCAGGGTCTACGCCAACAAGCATTAGGCGAAATCAAACAAGTTCGTTGGATTCCAGATTGGGGTCAAGCACGTATCGAGAAAATGGTTGAAAACCGCCCTGACTGGTGTATTTCCCGTCAACGTACTTGGGGTGTGCCGATGACCTTGTTCGTGCACAAAGAAACTGAAGAACTTCATCCGCGTACCTTAGAGTTACTTGAAGAAGTAGCGAAACGTGTAGAGAAAGCCGGTATTCAAGCATGGTGGGATTTAGACGAAAAAGAATTATTAGGTGCGGACGCAGAAACCTATCGCAAAGTGCCTGATACCCTTGACGTATGGTTTGACTCAGGATCAACCTATTCTTCTGTTGTCGCAAATCGCCCAGAATTTAACGGCCAAGATATCGACATGTATTTAGAAGGTTCTGACCAACATCGTGGTTGGTTTATGTCTTCTTTAATGCTTTCTACGGCAACAGACAGCAAAGCACCATACAAACAAGTATTAACTCATGGTTTCACCGTGGATGGTCAAGGTCGTAAGATGTCAAAATCTATCGGTAACATCGTGACACCACAAGAAGTCATGGATAAATTCGGTGGCGACATTTTACGTTTATGGGTTGCATCTACCGACTATACCGGTGAAATGACTGTTTCTGATGAGATCTTAAAACGTGCCGCGGACAGCTATCGTCGTATTCGTAACACCGCGCGTTTCTTACTAGCGAACTTGAATGGTTTTGATCCGCAACGTGATGCCGTTAAACCGGAAGACATGATTAGCTTAGATTGTTGGGCGGTAGCTTGTGCCTTAGATGCACAAAAAGAAATTAAAGACGCGTACGATAACTATCAATTCCATACGGTGGTACAACGTTTAATGCGTTTCTGTTCTGTGGAAATGGGTTCGTTCTACCTTGATATTATCAAAGACCGTCAATATACCACCAAAGCAGACAGCCTTGCGCGTCGTAGCTGCCAAACAGCTTTATGGCACATTGCAGAAGCATTGGTTCGTTGGATGGCACCAATCCTGTCATTCACGGCAGATGAAATTTGGGGGTACTTACCACAAACCGCAACTGCACGTGCTGAATTCGTCTTTACTGAAGAATTCTACGAAGGCCTATTTGGCTTAGGTGAGAATGAAAAACTAGACGATGCTTACTGGCAACAACTGATTAAAGTTCGTTCTGAAGTGAACCGCGTATTAGAAGTCGCACGTAACGATAAAGTGATTGGTGGCGGTTTAGAAGCAGAAGTGACCGTTTATGCGAATGACGAATATCGTGCATTATTAGAACAATTAGGTAATGAATTACGTTTCGTGTTAATCACCTCAAAAGCAGAAGTGAAAGCATTAGCTGACAAACCTACAGATGTGGCTGCGGGTGAATTAGAAGGTATTGCAGTGAGTGTAGCTCGTTCTAACGGTGAAAAATGTCCACGCTGCTGGCATTATTCTGACAAAATCGGCGTAAACCCTGAACATCCTACACTTTGTCCACGTTGTGTGGAAAACGTAGCGGGTAACGGCGAAGTACGTCAGTTCGCGTAAGCTTAACATAATGAAGAAAAGAGCGGTCAAAATTGACCGCTCTTTTTTATGTTTAAATGAACAGAAATAAAAAAGGCTGACATGAATCAGCCTTAAAGATCTTATTGGTTAAAAGTATTACATACAGAAGGGTTAGCGCTTTGTAAGCCTTTTCTGAACCATTCTAGACGCTGTGCAGATGTGCCGTGAGTGAAGCTATCCGGTACCACATAACCTTGGCTGTGTTTTTGTAAACGGTCATCGCCCACAGCTTCTGCTGCATTAAACGCTTTTTCTTCATCACCACGTTCAAATAAACCACTTTTTACCGCTTGACTCGCCCAAACACCAGAGAAACAGTCAGCTTGAAGTTCTAATTGAACAGAAAGTTGATTTGCCGTTTTACGATCGCTGCTTTGTTGTGCGCGATTCACTTGTGGCAGAATACCAAGCATATTTTGTACATGGTGACCGACTTCGTGCGCAATTACATAAGCAAAGGCTGAATCACCTGCTGCACCCAGTTTATTTTTCATTTCATTATAGAATGATAAATCAAGGTAAACTTTGCGATCGCTCGGACAGTAGAATGGGCCCATTGCAGATTGACCCGTACCACAAGCAGTTGGCGTTACACCATTGTAAAGCACCATGGTTGGCTCGCTATAGGTTTTACCCATTTGTCTAAAATATTGTCCCCAAACGGTTTCAGTATCCGCTAATACAACTTTAGAAAGACTCGCAAGCTGCTGTTCTTCTTGGGTTTCTAATTGTTGAGAACTTTGTCCTGAAAAATCCGGTGTGCCCACTAAGCCTGAAAGATCTACGCCATAATAAGCGCCGACTAAAAGAATGATAATACCGAGAACACCGGTGCCTTTTCCACCACCGAAGTTACCGCCGCCAGAGCCACGTCTATCTTCAATATTTGAGCTTTCTCTACGACCTTCCCAACGCATAATTTGTCCTTTCTGAGTGAGTAAATTAAAAATCGGCGTATTCTATCAAAGTGCGGTCAATTTTAGATCAGTTTTCTTAAAATATTTACATAGCTTTACACTCTGATTTATAGACTTCTTAAGGGAATTTCAGTATCGTAATAATCCCTTAAACAAACATACAAAAGGAACTTTAAAATGGGTTTATTTGATTTTGTCAGTGACATTGGTAAGAAAGTTTTCTCTAAAGAAGAAGATGCGTCTAAAGCAGTGACGCAACACATCGCAGAAGACAATCCAGGCGTGGAAAACTTATCTGTTACCGTTGAAAATGGTGTAGCAAATATCCAAGGTGTGGCATCAACTGCAGCAGCATTAGAAAAAGCTGTATTAATGGCGGGTAACATTCAAGGTATCCACTCAGTAACAAGCGATGCAAGCATCAATAACGGTGAGACCTTAGGCGGTGATGAAACATTCTATGTAATCCAAAAAGGTGACACCTTGTGGAAAATCGCCGAGAAAGCTTATGGAAATGGCGCGAAATATACCGCTATCGTTGAAGCGAACAAAGAAGTGATTAAAGACGCGGATAAGATTTTCCCTGGTCAAAAAATTCGTTTACCGAAAGGTTTATAATTCGATAAAAAGTGTGGTTATTTTTGACCGCACTTTTTTCTTTATTCAAAATTGTTGATAAATTGTGCAATTTTAGCGGGTTTTCTATTGAATTTTCCAGTTTCTATCGACTGTTTGATTTTCTTTCGCTATAATTTGGCGGTTTTTTATTTTTACAAACAATAACGTGTTCGGTGTGGTTTTTACCGAGTGCAACATTAATTGAGGTTACAAATGTCATTAAATATTGAAACAACTCAAGGTTTAGAGCGTCGTGTGACGATCACCGTTCCAGCTGAAGCTGTAGAAAAAGCAACTCGTGAAGAATTCAAACGTGCAGCAAAAAATGTACGTGTTGATGGTTTCCGTAAAGGTCATGTGCCAGCTCACATCATTGAACAACGTTTTGGCGCATCAATCCGTCAAGATGTATTAAACGATTTATTACCACGTCATTTCTTTGATGCAGTAATCGCTGAGAAAATCAACATCGCAGGTCGTCCAACTTTCGCTATCGAAACGTTCGAACCTGGTAAAGATTTATCATTCACTGCAACTTTCGAAGTGTACCCAGAAGTTGAATTAAAAGGCTTAGAAAACATCAAAGTTGAGAAACCAACTGTTGAAATCACTGAAGTTGATATCGATAAAATGATCGATGTATTACGTAAACAACAAGCGACTTGGGCTGAAAGCAAAGCTGCAGCGAAAGCAGATTCACGCGTAACAATCGACTTCGTTGGTTCAGTAGACGGCGAAGAATTCGAAGGCGGTAAAGCAACTGATTTCGTTCTATTCATGGGCCAAGGTCGTATGATCCCAGGTTTTGAAGAGGGCATCGTAGGTCACAAAGCAGGTGAACAATTCGATATCAATGTGACTTTCCCAGCAGAATACCATTCTGAAAACTTGAAAGGTAAAGATGCAAAATTTGCGATCACCTTGAAAAAAGTAGAAGAAATGGAATTACCTGAATTAACAGATGAGTTCGTTGCTAAATTTGGTCCTAACACCAAAACTGTGGCAGATTTACGTGCAGAAATCCGTAAAAACATGGAACGTGAATTGAAAAACGCATTAGTTTCTCGCGTTAAACAACAAGTCATCAACGGTTTAATCGAACAAAACCCAATTGATGTTCCAGCTTCTGCAGTAGAAGAAGAAATCAATGTGTTACGTAACCAAGCAGCACAACGCTTCGGTGGCAATGCACAACAAGCTTCACAATTACCACGTGAATTATTTGAAGCGGATGCAAAACGTCGTGTTCAAGTCGGTTTATTATTCTCTGAAGTGATCAAATCAAACGAATTGAAAGCGGATGAAGAACGTGCGAAAACAATGATCGCGGATATCGCTTCTGCTTACGAGCAACCAGCTGAAGTAGTTGAATATTACAGCAAAAATGAAGAGTTAATGAACAACATTCGCAACGTAGTATTAGAAGAACAAGCAGTTGATGCCGTTCTTGCTAAAGCTCAAGTGACTGAAAAAGCGTCTTCATTTGATGAGATCATGAATCCACAAGCATAATAATTGATAGAACGTGAATTAAATTCACAGGTATATCATCGAAAAGTGCGGTCGTTTTGATCTGCACCCCAAAAGTTGGACTCAACAAACCAACAATTGAGGTGCAGATTTTTTTATGGGTAAACACTACACAATCGAATTTAAATTACAGGTTATTCAACCTATTTTGAATGAGAAAATGAGTATTAGAGAAGCCGCGCGTTTTTACAATATTCCCTCCAACACCCTAGTCGGGACATGGTTGAAACGGTTTGAAAAAAGTGGCATAAAAGGACTGATTCCCCGTAAACCATCAGGACGACCACCAATGAAACCCAAATATGCCAGAATGCCACCGCCACCCAAAACTGAAGAAGACCGTTTACGCCTGAGAATTTTACAGCTTGAAGCGGAGGTAGCCTACCTAAAGGAGTTGAGAAGGCTCAGGCTTCAGGACGAAGCCGAGCAACGGAAATTATCCAAAGGTTAAGAACACGTTATCCGTTAAAATGGCTTTTAGGCTTTTCACAGTTAGCGCGTAGTACGTTTTTTGCGAAACGTCAGATTAAACCGGATAAGGATGAGCCGCTGAAAAAGGCCATTAAACGCATCAAAGCCAATCATCCTGATTATGGCTACCGACGTGTTCATGCCAGCTTGCCAGGCGTGAATCATAAAAAAGTTCAACGTTTAATGCAGACACTTGGGCTTCAAGTGCGGTCAAGAAAAAGCAAGAAATTTACGACCTATCGTGGCACGATAGGGGTGATTGCCCCAAATCATATTGAACGTAATTTTAGCGCAACAGCCCCGAAACAAAAATGGGTGACCGATATCACCGAGTTTAAGGCGAAAGATGGGAGTAAAGTCTATTTATCTCCAATTTTAGACTTATTTAACAATGAGATAGTCTCCTATAATCTCAGCTATTCCCCAAACTGGGCACAAGTAGAGGACATGTTAATGCAAGCCGTCAAAGGATTAAATAAGGCTTGTGGTGTCATTTTGCATTCAGACCAAGGCTGGCAATATCAAATGGTAGCTTATCGTCGAATCTTGGCTGAACATGGCATCATTCAAAGTATGTCGAGAAAAGGGAATTGCTTAGATAACGCCGCGATGGAAAGTTTCTTTGGGCGATTAAAAACGGAATGTTTTTATGGTCGGGAATTTAAAACAAAAGAAGAGATAGTTGATGCTGTCAGAGATTATTTGGATTACTATAATCATCGACGGATTCAACTAAAATTAAAAGGACTGAGTCCGATACAATATCGAAAACAATCCTTTAAATAACAGTCTAACTTTTTGGGGTCAGATCATTTTTTTAAATGAAAAGCGACCGCATTTTGTTTTTACTGATTTTCGGGTAGAATATCGCCCGATTTTTTAGCACATATTTAGGGGCAAAAATGAGTGTAATTCCTATGGTTGTCGAACAAACCTCTCGTGGTGAACGTTCGTATGACATTTATTCCCGCCTATTAAAAGAGCGCGTGATCTTCTTGAGTGGTGAAGTGGAAGATCGTATGGCAAATTTGATCGTGGCACAGCTACTTTTCTTAGAATCAGAAGATCCGAAAAAAGACATCAATATTTATATTAACTCACCGGGCGGTTCAGTGACTGCGGGTATGGCAATTTACGATACCATGCAATTTATTAAACCGGATGTGCGTACTCTTTGCATTGGTCAAGCTTGCTCAATGGGCGCATTTTTACTTGCAGGAGGTGCAGCAGGAAAACGTGCTGCATTACCGAATGCACGAGTGATGATTCACCAACCGTTAGGTGGTTTCCGTGGACAAGCATCAGATATTCAGATCCACGCGCAAGAAATTTTAAAAATCAAACAAACCTTAAACGAGCGTCTTGCTTTCCATACAGGTCAAAGCATCGAACGTATCGAAAAAGACACCGATCGTGACAACTTTATGTCGGCAGAAGAAGCAAAAGCTTACGGCTTAGTGGACGATGTGTTGATTAAACGTTAAGGATTTAACATGACAACAAATGATAACGATCTTCACTGTTCTTTCTGCGGAAGAGAAAAAAGTGAAGTAGGTAAATTAATTGCAGGTACAGATGGTTATATTTGTAACGAGTGTATCGAGCTTTGCCACAGTATGTTGGAAGACAGTGGAGAAATCGAAACACCTAGCGAACTGGCAGTTGAAGAAAAATTACCGACACCGCACGAAATTCGTGCGCACTTAGATGATTATGTGATTGGGCAAGATTATGCGAAAAAAGTCTTGTCAGTGGCGGTTTACAATCACTACAAACGCTTACGCACAAACCACCAAAGCAATGATGTGGAATTAGGTAAAAGTAACATCTTGTTAATCGGTCCAACAGGTAGCGGTAAAACCTTATTAGCACAAACCTTGGCGCGTCGTTTAAATGTGCCTTTTGCTATGGCCGATGCGACGACGTTAACTGAAGCCGGTTATGTGGGCGAAGACGTCGAAAATGTTCTGCAAAAATTATTGCAAAACTGCGATTATGATACGGAAAAAGCAGAGCAGGGCATTATCTATATTGATGAAATTGATAAAATTAGCCGTAAATCAGAAGGTGCGTCTATTACTCGCGATGTGTCTGGTGAAGGTGTGCAACAAGCCTTGTTGAAATTAATTGAAGGCACTATTGCGTCTGTGCCTCCACAAGGCGGACGTAAACACCCTCAACAAGAAATGTTGAAAGTGGATACCTCAAAAATCCTCTTTATTTGTGGTGGGGCATTTGCCGGCTTAGATAAAATTATCGGTAAACGAACACAAACTGATACCGGGATTGGTTTTGATGCGAAAGTAGAGAAAGAAGAAGAGAAAGAAAATCTTTCTGAATTATTCCGCCAAGTTGAGCCGGATGATTTAATGAAATTCGGTTTGATTCCAGAATTTATTGGTCGTCTTCCGATGATTGCACCATTAAGCGAATTAGATGAAGAAGCGTTAATTCAGATCCTTACTCAACCGAAAAATGCACTGACCAAACAATATCAAGCATTATTTGGTTTAGAATATGTGGAACTTGAATTCACCCCAGAAGCATTAAAAGCGATGGCGAAAAAAGCCCTTGAACGTAAAACCGGTGCACGTGGTTTACGCTCAATAGTTGAGGCTGTGTTGTTAGATACGATGTATGATTTACCTTCAATCGAAAACTTGCAAAAAGTGATTGTGGATGAAGAAACTATCGTTGATAACAAACCACCGAAGCTCGAATATAAAAACTAATAGAAAGTGCGGTTGTTTTTTTCTAACATTTTTCATAGGCAATCCCGAAAGAAAATGCTACAATCGCACGTTCTGAAATTAATCTAAAAATTATTTATCCCTTATTTTATACGGATTCACTTATGGCAACTGAAATTGTTGAGAAAAAGAAACACGACCAAGAACAAGTCGTAGAAGGAAAATCAAAAGGCTTAAATACGCTTCTTTGGGTTCTTTCTGTGGCATTTTTTACTGCTGCAGCGATTGGTAACGTTTATTTTAAAGACGCCTTCTCTTTACCTGTACGTGTAGTTGGCGTAGTTGTCGCTTTATTAATTGCCTTTGGTTTAGCTGCAATTACTAATCAAGGTACAAAAGCTCGTACATTCTTTAGCGAAGCAAAAGTTGAAGGTCGTAAAGTGGTATGGCCAACTCGTGCAGAAACACGTCAAACAACTTTAATCGTTATTGGGGTAACCGTGCTTACCTCTTTATTCTTCTGGGCAATTGATTCAATTATCATTGCATTGATTAACTTCTTAACTGATTTGAGATTCTAAAATGAGCGAAACTGAAAACGTATCCAAAAAACGTTGGTATGTATTGCAAGCATTCTCAGGCTTTGAGAGTCGTGTCGCAATCACATTGCGTGAATATATCAAACAACAACAAATGGAAGATCAGTTTGGTGAAGTGTTAGTGCCGACTGAAGAAGTCGTTGAAAACGTGGCAGGTAAACGTCGTAAAAGCGAACGTAAATTCTTCCCTGGCTATGTATTAGTTGAAATGGCAATGAATGATGACACATGGCACTTAGTGAAAAGCGTACCACGTGTAATGGGTTTTATCGGTGGTACACCAGATAAGCCTGCGCCAATTTCTAAACGTGAAGCGGATTTAATTTTAAATCGTTTAGAGCAAAGTGCTGAAAAACCACGTCATCGTAAAGAATATCAACCAGGTGAAGAAGTACGTGTGACAGAAGGTCCATTTGCTGACTTTAATGGTACGGTTGAAGAAGTGGATTACGAAAAAGGTCGCTTAAAAGTGTCTGTATCTATCTTCGGTCGTGCAACACCAGTTGACCTTGAATTTGGTCAAGTGGAAAAAACACGTTAATTTCCCTTTTCCAAAATAAGAAATTTAATGGCCGCACTTAAAAAATAAAGTGCGGTTGTTTTTCGAGTAGTTTTTCTGCTTGAAATTTCGAGGCTGATTAATTAAAATACAGCCTTTCATTAACAGGGGAGCCGATTTCGGCGTTATCACCCATTTAGAGGAAACTAAAAAATGGCAAAAAAAGTCCAAGCATACGTTAAGTTGCAAGTTGCAGCTGGTATGGCAAACCCATCACCACCAGTTGGTCCTGCATTAGGTCAACAAGGTGTGAATATCATGGAATTCTGTAAAGCATTCAACGCTCGTACTGAGAGCTTAGAAAAAGGTTTACCGATTCCAGTTGTTATCACTGTATATGCAGACCGTTCATTCACTTTCATTACTAAAACTCCACCAGCAGCAGTATTATTGAAAAAAGCTGCAGGTATCAAATCTGGTTCTGGTAAACCGAACAAAGATAAAGTGGGTAAAGTAACTTTAGATCAAGTTCGTCAAATTGCTGAAACTAAAGCAGCAGATATGACTGGCGCGACTATCGAAACTAAAATGAAATCAATTGCTGGTACTGCTCGCTCAATGGGCTTAGTGGTGGAGGAATAATACGATGGCTAAATTGACTAAAAAAATGAAAGCAATCAAAGCTGGCGTAGATTCTACTAAAGCATACGAAATCAACGAAGCAATCGCGTTATTAAAACAATTCGCAACGGCTAAATTCGTTGAAAGTGTTGACGTTGCAGTAAACTTAGGTATCGATCCTCGTAAATCAGACCAAAACGTTCGTGGTGCAACTGTATTACCACACGGTACCGGTCGTGAAGTACGCGTAGCTGTGTTCACCCAAGGTGCTAACGCAGATGCAGCTAAAGAAGCTGGCGCTGATTTAGTAGGTATGGAAGATTTAGCAGAGCAAATCAAAAAAGGCGAAATGAACTTTGACGTTGTTATCGCTTCTCCTGATGCAATGCGTGTTGTTGGTCAATTAGGTCAAGTATTAGGCCCACGTGGTTTAATGCCAAACCCTAAAGTTGGTACCGTAACACCAAACGTTGCTGAAGCAGTTAAAAATGCTAAATCTGGTCAGATCCGTTATCGTAACGATAAAAACGGTATCATTCACACAACAATTGGTAAAGCAAACTTCTCTGAAGTTCAATTAAAAGAAAACCTTCAAGCATTATTGGCTGCTTTAAACAAAGCAAAACCAACTACTGCAAAAGGTATCTTTATCAAGAAAGTAAGCATCTCTACAACTATGGGTGCTGGTGTGGCTGTTGATCAAGCTTCACTATAATTAAGCGTTCAAACTTAATTCAAATTAACCGCACTTTGGGTAACTAAAGTGCGGTTATTTTTTGTGTTCTTTTCCGGTATTATGTAGCAGTTGCACAAAGACCAAAATTTAAACAAAACCGTACAAAAATGCCCTTATTTCGATAAGGGCATTATTTTTATAAATGTATCTTACAGAATTCTACTTATTTTTCCATTTATCACTTTTCCGTTTTCTTCTAAACAGTCTTTCTCGTGGCTCTTCTAACAATATCTGTTGCATTATCGCAGATTTAGGTTGAAATAGTCACTTTTGGTTTTAGACAAAATTAAATAAAAATAGCGAGTGATACTCGCTATTTATATCAATTATGAATCCTATCAATTAGGAAAAATAAACCTAACAGAGTAACAAATATTATATTAAATAGAAATGTAAGATATATAAAAGAAAGTAATTGTTTAAAATATATATAATAATCAGAATTTATTAATGATGTAATATTAGGTAATGATAATTGCGCTAAACCACCTAAGAAATATAAAAATATACTCATAAATGCCAGATAGCCAAAAAGATGAGTTAAAAATAATCTTCTTGTTAAATTTTTACCTCCTAATTTTGGAGGTGTTCCTGACATTACTTGATCAATTTCAGGTCTAGAGAATGTTGCTACAGCTGCTAGTGAAGCGATATAAAATCCTGATAATATCTGTAATATACCATTTACTAGATTAACAATACTAGAATTACCAAGAAAACGCATAGGATGTTCTAAATTAGAATTAACTATTATAAATAATAGAGAGCATAATATAGGTAGTATATAATCAAATACTCTTTTCTCTCCATGCTTTATCTTTAAATACCGCAAGGGTGATAAGATCTTTCCCAATACAGACATAATTATCTCCGTATATCTTTTTTCAAGATATTAATCATCTTGTTCACTAATTCTTGATGTATATTGTTTTGACACGAATTAATAGGATCCGATAATTGCACTTTTTCTCTAGAGGCAAATTGAGCCTTTGCTACATCATCAAAAGCATCTTCATAACTGCTGATACTTGTATTTTCTGAGGGTATATTATAATAAGTAGAAGATACTCTATCATTTTCAGATTTAGTTATTTTCAATCTAGAGAACCCTTTTTCTTTAGCGAAATTTGCTACTTTAGTTATAGCATCTAAGGCTGTCTTTCCAACAGATTTATTTTTTCTTTTTATTACCAGTCTCTCTTCCTTAATAACTGTTGTCCCCTCTTCATCTAATCCTGATAATCTTTCTGTTCTGATTGCTGAAATATCGCATAAGTAGCCTTTTTTAAACGACTCTTCAAAACTACTAGATGCAAAAAAATCAATATTGAAAATTGGTCGACAATCTATCTCTGCATTGTTTTCTAGCTTTCTTAAAAAACTAAATTTAGTATGCTTTTTAGTAAAATGAGTTAATATCTCAGCGATGGTACTTTTAGTTAAGCCCGGAACTTCTTCTAAAACTGCTCGATATTGAGTTTTTAAACTAGGCTCGTATGGCTCTACATCAATTACTATATGTGCCGTTACTGCAATTCCTTCATTCGCATTCTTTTTCACAATTCTTGTAACTCCTGTATGAAGATGAGAAAAAGAAGGATCAGATGCTTTTCCATTAGAAAATTGCACTAAAATAACTAAAAATTTATCATCTATTAGTTCAGTCTTAACAATATTAAAGGAAACAGTGCCGTGTTGTCTTAGATAAACTTCATTAGGTAGAATTTTAGAAAATGGCTTTATTAGTTCATCCATTGGTATAGAAGGAGCATCCTCAGGCGTAGAATCAAGAGTAACCTCACATTCCACAACAAATCTTTCCATATCAACTAACATTAAGCTCATTAAATAACCTATACCTTATTTTGTTTAATTTATGGGAGCTATTATAGAATTTAGTAAGATTTTTTTCTACAAAAATAGCTTGTCATTTATATTTTAGCCCATTCTTACATAAAGGTTTTGAAGGTTTTATAGTCCATCTTTTTTAACATATACATTAAGTGGCGTGTGTGTCATGGTTTCCATCATTGTTCCTTATGTTGTTTTAAATTATTTAGGCTACGGCTAAATATTGGTTATCGTTTGAGGCTTCCAAACACAAACTTTCTAATCCGAATTTTGCCGTAGGCTTCTTATTTCCCTGCCAGTAACCGGTTAAATCTCGTGAAGGTCTCGCTTTCAAACAGCGTTTTAGTACGTTGTCGAATTTGTCTTTATCTGACTGGTAACGAAAATCCTCACGCCATGCAGTTTCATTCGCATAGTGCATCATGTAATTATTTCCCATCTTATGATACACACCCATAATCATTCTTCTAAATCTTGCAAAGAAGGATTCTGCTAGGTTATTAGTGGTGCCGTCAATCGAACAATACTCTTGTGAATGATTTACGCGACATAAGTCATAGTGAAATGCCAAGCCATCATAAGCAGGATTTTCATCAGCGCAAATTGTAGATTTTGGTGCGACTAAGCGATGTGTTAAAGCAAGCATATCATCAGCATTTTCCTCTTTAACTAATGCAACGAGAGTGCGGTCGGCTCCTTTTATTATTTCCTGATTTGCAGCTTGTTGACGGAAAACCATAACGCAGGATTTATCTTTACGTTGGTGACATCTCTTACGTCTATCAATTCGCTTATGTTTAAAATTTTTGGGGCGAAGGTAGTTATTCACATAACAACCATCAATATGAATAATGCCAGTGAGTGCTGTGTAATCTTGCGTTTTTTCAACTGCTTCACGAAATTTATGTAGTAACGCCCATGACGTTTTATATTGCACACCAATATGATGAGATAAGTTAAGAGCAGAAATACCTTTACTATTGATAGTGAAATAATAAACCGATAACAGTAGCTTTTTTAGGGAAAGTTTAGTGTGCTGAAAAATTGTACCACTTTTTACAGAAAAACGATGTTGGCAATGCTTGCACTGCCATTGCTTACGAGAAGAAATAAAATAGGCTTTATGCTCAATCTGGCAACGAGGACATTGAACAGTATGAAAACAATGAGAATTTCCCCAACGAGCATTTTTTAGAAGAATGAGTATTTCTGTATCAGATAAATCGTAAATAGCGAACGCAGAGAGGTTGCGAAGTGCAGAAAGTAAAAGTGGTGATGTTTTCTTGTTGTTTTTCATTTTTTCGTTCAACGTGCATAATCAACTTTCAACTTATTGTTTTGTAGCCAATAAGTCATGTTTCTCTTGCTAAATTGGTTGAACAAATTAAATATAAAAAAAGCAAACGAGAAGATTTGCTTAAAAGTGGGAATATTCTAGTTCAAAATTTACTTAGTTTGCAATAAAAAGATGCCCTTTAAAGCTCTTATCGCCATCACTATAACAGCAAGAATATTGATTAATTAAGGTTATGAGCCATGTGAATTTCCTTGTGTTGCAAGGTGTTAGCCAAACGCTGGAAATGAGAAATCGCCCACTTGAAAATCTTAAGTCAGCTCAAAGCGTTTGGGTTTTGAATACCTATGAACACTACAAGGAAATCATGCTAGAAATCAATAAACCGAAAGGCATAATGCTTGCCAGTTAGCCGAGTAATTGGCTTAGTGATTTACTGGGGCTTACTAAAAGTATTGAGCAAGACTATTATAAATGTATTCACACAACAATTTTATATTAAAGTCCAATAACTAATTGTCTCATTACTCTATACGCCGCTTCGTAAACTTTATTTGTATCTTTATCAGGGGCAATTTCCCCGTGAAATAAAGCATTTCTTAAATTATAAATTATTTCTAAAGTAGCTTTATAAATTAAATCTTCATTATCAATAAACTGATATTCTCCAATCTTTAAATAAGGCTCAGATTTTGTTAATAATGAAATCTTTTTTCTTGGATTAGCTTCTTCAAAAATTCCATTGATCTTACGTTTCTGAGAATCACTTAAACATTTAAATTCTTTGTCACAATTAAAATGCGCTAAATCATACTCGTTGTGAGTATAGCATAATACAGTTTTTTTACTTGAATTCTTCACTGTGGCAGTGACTCTTTTTATACCAACTCGTTCTAATTCAATATGAACGTGATATGAAATATTTCTATTAGAATAGTTTTGTGTTAAATTTTTTTTATCTAGCTCTACCATAAATTCTTCAAAATATAGTCTATCTCCGCCATATACTATATGATTATTTAATAAACAATAATGGAAGTGAGCGAGATTATTTTTAAAGTACGAGCTATCTTCATTATTTCCATTTAGTAAACTTAAAAATCTCTTCCTAAATAAGCATTCTGGAGATGATTTTATTTGATTAATGGCTTCTCTATCTGTTTTTAAGTTAGGATAAGAATTTTTATACCAAGCATTAAATGAAATCCAACTTTTAACAAAATATGTGAAGTAATCTATATCAGATAATGACTTCCATTTTTCTATATTATCAGTGTACATTGCAGTCATTAGTTTGTTTTCCTTTTATAAAATCCAAAGCTGATTCTTGATCTTTTTCAATTGCTAACTCAACAGCTTTCTTAGCTTTTTCTAACAATCCTTTACTCTTAATACGTAAGTAATTAGATTGTCGGATTAAATCGGCGATTTGGGTTTGAATTTTCTCTTCTACATTTGGAATAACAATTTGTTTAATATCATTTGCAGAAATATTTGTTTGAACGCCACCAGTTCCCATACGCTCTAATTGATATTTTCCGATAATCGAATTAATGATGAGCGGCAATACCTCGACATTAATATTTTGAGGAGAGATTCGCATGATTCTTTGATTTACTACCGCATTTACACCTTTAGGCACTTTACAAGAGTTTCCAATAGTACCAGACATTGATATTAGTATGTCATTTTCATTTGCAACATCTTTAGAACTTAAACTAATATCTCCTTGTGGAATCAACATAGCATTAGATATATCTAATGTGCCATTCCCGATATTATTAATTCGGATTAAAGGGATTCCCGTTTCTGTATATGTCTCACTTTTGTAAGCAAAACCAGTTGAAAAATCTTTAATAAAATAATCTAAGGTATTATATCCTTTAGGATAGCTCTTGATTTTATCTATCAATTTTTCATACTTTTCCTGATAAAACTCCGCATCCAGCCTACCCGATGTACCGAAACTGTTGGAAAAGGATTTGATATTGACCTTTTGTAATGGCGGGTTGAAGTCTTTTAAACCTAAATGCTCTAAAAGCAGGTTTTGGGCTTGCTCGTAAACTATTTTTGATTGACGTAATTTTTGATGAGCCAATTCACATTGCCCTTGAATACTTTCATGAAATTCATCATCAAAAACAGGTATCAACATCTCATTTATCTTGTACACAAATAAACTTAGCTGAACATTTCCTGTTGATTCTCGCAGAGATTGAAATCGTCCATATTTTGAATTTAAAAATGTAGAAAGATAATAAGCAGGGATATTTTCTTTTATACGGATAATTCCAACATGACGATCCGAATTTGCTGGTAATTGTTCTTGTTGAACAACCGCTGTATTTCCAATTGTTCCGACTGTTGAAATAATGACATCATTTAGCCTTAATGCCGTTTTAGGATTTTCTTTATGCTGTTTAGTCGAAATATACGCATTTCCAGATAAATCAAAATAATTATCTTTTGGCGATTTAGCTGAAATCAAATTGATTTCACTGTTTTCACAAAAATCGATTGAACTGTGAATCCCATCTGTAACACTCGCAATCTCTGAAATACGCTTATACTTCCACTTTTTGATTTGACTCAATAGCTGAATATTTTCTTTCTTAAAAAATTCAGCATCTAATCTTAATTTGTTATGTTCAAAAATTAATTCGGAAAATTTAACAACTTGAATCTCCACCCCCCCCAACAACCGCTGATATTTCGTGGCATCAAAGGGGCTTAGGGCTTTCCCACAAAAGACAATTTTTCTTTTTTAGCAAATTCTAAAAAGGCTTCAGCTATCCCATCTTGAGTTTTACCATCGTGGTTAAACAGGTCGTGCTTAACGATTAAATGTCCGTGGCTATCCAGCAAAGGTGAGCCATCTTCATTACGGACAAAGATTTTATCGCCGCTGTTGTCTTTACTCGGTTCTTGCATGGTAGCAAAGAAAATCGGGTAATCTTCGACTTTCGGGCAAAGTTCATCATGCCATTTTTGTACGAATAAAACGCTGGTTTTGGTGCCAGTATGTGGTTTAAATACGTTCCCATGCAAACCAACTACGGCAAGGATGCGACAACGTTCCGCAATAAATTCGCGGATGGCTTTATCGGAGCTATTATTGAAACGCCCCTGCGGTAATACAATTGCCATTCGTCCCCCATCTTTTAAGAAATCCAGATTGCGTTCGATGAAGAGAATATCACGCCCAACTTTAGTTTGAGCTTTGCCATTGGGCTTTTTGCCCAGTTCATATTTCGCCAAAATGCGACTTTCTTTAATGTCACCAGCAAAAGGTGGATTTGCCATCAATACATCGAATTTAAAATCTCTATTACTATCCTTACTTGCTCGAAGCTTTCTGATTTTTTTCCAGCCTTCCCCATAGGTATCCAGCCATTCAGTATCTCCAACAATCTCTTTTTTTGTATTGCCTGTTTTTTCATCCCAGCGTTCCCAATCTAAAGTATTTAAATGAAGAACATTCGTCTGTCCATCACCTGCAATAAGATTTAATGTTCTTGCAACACGTACTGCTTTTTCATCAAAATCTATTGCAAAGACTTTAGTGGTTACATAATCTGTACACTCAATAGGTTTTGCTTCACTGGTAAATAAATGGCTCTTATGTAATCCTTTCTCTTTAAGGATTTGTTCCCATACATGAAAAATTGTATGTACAGGGAATCCACAACTACCAGATGCAGTATCAATTATGCTTTCATCCTTTGTAGGATTAAGCATTTTTACACACATATCAATGATATAACGAGGAGTAAAATACTGTCCTTTCTCGCCCTTGCTTGATTTACTTATTAGATATTCGAAAGCTTCATCGACTACATCTAAGTTAGAATTGAATAATTTCACATCTTGAAGTGATGACACACAAACAGATAAATGTGATGGCGTAAGTTGAATTTTTGCATCTTCAGAGAATACACCTTCCCATTTTTCATTCGCTTTTTCAAATAAAGATTGAATTTTATTTTTTAATTCAATTTCTGTATTACCATTATTTCTGAACTCTAAATATCGATCTTTATTTCTTCCACTTTGCATTTCATCATAAAGTTTTGTGAAGATAAGTTTAAATACTTCTTCGAATACATCTATTCCTGCGTTCGCTAGAACTTCATCCTCCATTTCTAGAATAAGATCTTTTAATGATTTTCTCTCATTGACTAATTTATCACGTTTAATTAGATCACTTATTGTGTAGCGCTCGTTTAATATATCTGAAAGTTTTTCATTTACATTAGGGATATTAGGTATATCTTCAAAATAGTTAGGATCTTTGCGGTGATAAAATGAAATTGACTCACCATTTGTCCAAACTCCCATCGGTGAACCAGTAGCGTTGCAATAAGATTTTAATTGTTCTTTACCATCTTTTAATTTTGGTTTTTTTAATTCAACGATAATATAAGCTGAACCTATATTATCTTTATCTTGAATAATAATATCCGCACGCTTTTCTTCTCTACCAAAATTTACCGCACTTTCCACGCTTATTCTATCTATTGGATAACGGTATTTATTAATAAGAGTAGATAAATATAGCTGTCTAATAACCTCTTCAGGAGTTAGTTTGATTTCTTTTTTTCGGATAAGACAAGTGACAAAATAGACTGTTTTTTCTTTTTGTTCTTTTAAAATTATTTTTTCTTCTAATTCCCTAATTTGATCTTGCGTAAATTGGGTTAATTTATATTGACTATCTTTAAGGATGGTTTCTAATTTAATAGTGTTAGTCATTAGAAACCTCCCATAAGTTTTGAAAGGTTGGTATAATTAGGCTTGTAGGCTTGTAGGCTTGTAGGCTTGTAGGCTTGTAGGCTTGTAGGCTTGTAGGCTTGTAGGCTTGTAGGCTTGTAGGCTTGTAGGCTTGTAGGCTTGTAGGCTTGTAGGCTTGTAGGCTTGTAGGGACATTTTTGTTCCTTATTGAGTTAGTGTAAAATTAGTATTTATTGTTTTTCTGATATTTCTTTAAAAGAAATAGCAAAGGCATCCTTTAAATTTTCAGGCATAGTACGATAGTCCGCAATCAGCTTTTCTTCTTGCGCTGAGATAGTATTTTTTGGCATTACAGCTTGAAACATCTCTCCTTCACCACTCACGAGCCAGTTCAAATTCACGCCAGCTTTGGCAATGCCTGACATTCCTTCTGCATTAGGCTCACGTTCACCACCGATATAGCCCTGCATCGTACGATAAGCTATTCCTGCCTGCTCTGCAAAATCTGTAATTTTCCAATTTTTAGCTTCACAAACTTGTCTCAATCTTTCTGATATACACATTTGAGCGTTCCATTTTCGATTTAAAATTGACAAATTACGCAAACGAGCGTATATTTGTTTTCGGTTTAAACGCATTTTATCACGTTTGAGCATATTTAAAATCTCTATTAACATAAATTTTAAACAAGACGATGACTCAGCATTTCTTACTTTCTAGCAAAGCTCGCACGCTTTCTTCCTACGAGATTGCACAACTCTCGGAAGAAGAAGCGTATGATTTGCTTTGTGAATTAAGATGGGGTGGAAAAGAGTTTATCACTTGTCCTAAATGTGGGGTACAACACAAGCCTTATTATATTTCTACACGCAAACAATGGCGTTGCAAATATTGTAATCATACTTTCAGCGTCACTTCTGGCACCATTTTTGCCAATCGCAAGAAACCGATTAAGGTTTATCTCTATGCTTTAATGGAGTGGGTAAATGCCGTCAAAGGCTTATCTTCCCTTCAATTAGCGCGTAATGCAAAACTTAATCCTCGCACGGCATTTGTTTTATCACATAAATTCCGCAAGGCGTTATTAGAAAGTCGTGATATGAACCCCCTTTCAGGTGTAGTGGATATGGACGGCACTTATGTGCATCCTGCACCACGTAAAGCGAATAAGAAAGCTGACCGCATTGACTATCGCTTAAAGGAAAATCAGAATCCTGATAAACGTTGTGTAATGGTTGCTCGTGAGCATTATTCGCCAGAAGAAAAAGCCAGTAATGCGCTGCATTGTGGAGCAAAACGTTCTCACGTTTTTGTGGCACATACAGAATCGCAATCAGTAGTGAAAAGTTTTGCTGAAAAATTCATTAAACCTAATACGCAAATCAATACCGATGAAAGTACGGCTTATGATGTCTTGTTGCCTTACTATAACTTGAGAACGGTAAACCATAAAGAAGAATATCGTAGTGACTTAGGTGTAACAAACAATCAGGCAGAAAGTCTATTCAGTCGTTTTAAGCGTATGTATTACGGACAAGTTCACCGAATCAGCAACGAATACTTACTTAACTATGCTAATGAAATTGCGTACCGTGAGGACAATCGCCGTACTTCAAATAAAGCGCAGTTTATTGATGTATTAAGTCGATGTTTGAAAACCACCAACGATAACAATGAATGGTGCGGTTATTGGCAGCGTAAAATTATTCATCAAGAAGTGATTTGGCAGTAGATATATGGCATATAACCTAGATAAGAAGCTCAAAGAATTTGAGTTTGAGCGTAAACAAGTCTTGCATCATCTTGCGTTACTTGAGGCGAATATTGCCACATTAAAACGTGCTATTGAGCTTACTCAAAAGGAAAGTGATGTAGCCCTTTATAATACGGACAACTTTGTGTACCGTTCCAAATATAAGCTCTTTAAAGGGAAAATTCGTAAATACATCGTACAAATGATGCGAGAAGCACCCAATAAAGCCTTTACAATAGCCGAACTCACGCAACGCATTTTCGATATTGAACAAAATCCTGATACACCATCTGAAAAGCACCTTGATTCCGTTCGTAAACAACTGAATGAGTTTTATAAAAGAGAATGGATTAATAGAGTTCAAATCAGTCGAAATGAGGTTCACTGGCAATGGAAACAAAAATAGCGGTATTTCTACCGCTATTTACTATCCTTACTCAAGTGTTCTCAATCGCCAATGTTGTGAGTTATCTATTAAGCATTTTTCCACTAACGATTTATACTTTAAATAGTTTAATGTACAAGCAATCGTTTGTGATTGTTTATACGGTATAACTTCTTCAATCTCTTGCCCATCTAACTTCATCGCCTGATATGTAATCTCCTTCACACTTAACCATTTTGAAGGCTCTTGTTTTAGTACCTGAGCAATCAACTGTTGAGGTGAAGTTTGGAAACGAAGATTTCTAAATTTGGGGTTTGACGGTAAAGGCGGTTCTTCTCGACCTTTTGCGTGATTTAATGCCACACGATAGTCTGAAATCTTCCGATCAAGATCTTTTAATTCTTTATGGAGTTGCTTGATTTGCGCTGCAATTTCTTTCTTTTCGGTTTCAATTTCTTCAATCGCTTCTTCAAGCGCATTTTCCAAAGTTGATTTTTGTTTTGTCATTGACTATTCTTACCTTTCGTAAATAAAAGATAAGAAAATGTAGCAGAAACAACAAATTAAATCTTTGTGCAACTGCTACATAATACCGTTCTTTTCAATAAAGTGAAATATTGAGAATATAAAAAGAGCGGTCAAATTCCATTGTTTTGTGAATTTGACCGCTCTTTTTATGAGAGATTACTTCGCTAAAGCGAAAATTGCTTCAATAGCTTCTTTGGTATAAATCTTATCCATTTTCGCCTTAATCGCAGTTTGAACCGCATTATCAACAATTTCAGATAAGGTTTTATCATTAATATCAAGTTGCTCAAGGCGAGTTGGTGTACCGATTTTATCAAACCAAGCTTTTAAGGCTTGAATACCATCTTCAGCCTTATCTAAGCCAAATATTTCTTTAGCAAAGCGTTTGAATTGAGCAGGTCTTTGAGATTGATACCATTGCATCCACGCAGGCATAATCACGGAAAGGCCAGCTCCATGTGGCACATCTGAAATCGCACTCATGGAATGTTCAATCATATGATTTGGGAAACCGTAAGGTGAGATACCTAAATGGGTTAAACCGTTTAACGCAAGTGTAGCCGCCCAGGCAAATTCACCACGAGCATTGAGATCTTGGGGATCATTGAGCAAGATTTCAGTCGTACGGATAACGGTTTTAATATTGCTTTCTACTAAGAAATCAATAATTTCAGGACGATATTCTGCCGTGAAATAGGCTTCAATAGAATGAGCAATAATATCTGCAGCAGAATACACTAAATAATCACGACTGACGGTCGCTTGCAATTTCGGATTAATGACTGATACTTTTGGGAATAAATGATTGCTGTGAATTGAATATTTTTGCTGCGTTTCTTCATTGGTAATGACGGCTCCCCAGTTCATTTCACTGCCTGTTGCCGCAAGGGTGATCACATCAAAAATCATCAACGCTTTTTGCACCGGTGTGCCTTTGAAGAAATCCCAAGTATCACCGTCATAGCACGCACCTGCCGCGATCGCTTTTGTACTATCAAGGCAAGAGCCACCACCGATACTCAACACACTATCTGCACCAAAGGCTTTTGCCATTGCAACGGCTTCACGGACTTTGCTGATTGTTGGGTTACTTTTCACCCCACCACATTCAATGTATTCAATTCCATGCTCACGCAAACTTTTTGCCACACCTTCAAATAAACCGGATTGTTTGACACGCTCACTACCATAGATAATTAAGGCCTTTTTTGCACCGTATTCGTGCATATATTTACCCATCTCTTTTTCTTTATCGAGACCAAATTCAATGCGAGTAGGGTTTTGAAAACTAAATGGATACATATTTATCTCCTTATTATCTGTTAAGTGCGGTCAGTTTTTGCGTTGTTTTTATTCCACAAAGTAATGCGGAATGAAGTGGCTATCATTGCCAGTAACTGGGGTAAAATCTTCTCTCAATCCGATGCCGCATGCCACATCACCCACTACCCAAGAACCAATCATTGGATACATACCATCAAAATTCGGTAGTTCAAATTTTTGTTGATAGATGTAGCCTGCCTGATCGTAAAAGGCAGAATGTTCGCTGCCTTTGGCAGCAAATTCCAGACCATTACGTTTTTCATAGTAAGAAACATTGGCGCCCTCACGGCCTAACGTCGGTTTTTTCACCCATATTGATTGACGATCGGTAATATCATGTTTACTAAAGTAAGCGGGTAGTAATAAAGGGTGGTTTGGATGTTTTTGCCACAATTTCGCTAATAGCACTTTATTGCTTAATAGTAATTTCCACGCTGGCTCAATAAAGGTGGTGGATGAATTAAGCATGTGCGGTGCATATTCTGTGGTAGTCATCCATTCAAGTGGATAGAGCTTAAATAAACAATCAATAGGTTGATTATTCAGATCGAGGAATTGTTGACTGTCTTTATCATAGCCCACGTCTTCAATAGCGAGCTGATGAATATGCCAACCTGCGTTGTAAGCCACATCCGCTAGGTAATCGATATTGCCCCAATCTTCACGTCCCACTTCTTGCATAGCACTAAAATGGAAATCGTTTAGTCCTGTTTGCTGTTGAATAAACTGAAAGCGATTGAGTAATTCTTCGTGAATCCAATTAAATTGGTCACGATGAGCTAAGCCTTCAATTTGCTCTAACCATTTCCATTGCACCACAGCAGCTTCAAGCAGGGAAGTTGGCGTGTCGGCATTGTACTCAAACATTTTGAGGTTTTCGCCGTCATAGCCAAAATCAAAACGGCCATATAAGTGCGGTACGTTTTTAGCCCATGTTTGTTCAATCAGATTTTTCTGTAAATCGGTGAAGCGATAATGCGCATAATCACCTTGTTTAATTTCATCGGCAACAAAATCCATACACATTGCGTGCAATTCGTTGGTGGCATCTTCAATGCGATCGATTTCAGCTAGGGTAAATTCATAAGCCACATTATCCGACCAATAATGGGAGCCATCAGAGGAAGGTAGATTATAGTAATCAAAGCCCACATCTAATAATTGTTGCACCATATTAGGGCGAGTAGGAAAACCTGTGATTCGTTTCATATTTAACCGCCTGAGCTACGGCTGCTGCTTGAATTTGAGCTTTTAAAGCCACCGCGTGAAACTGGTTTGCTGTAAGTGCTGCCTGCATTACCTTTCACTAATACAGGTTTACCGACAGAACGATTAGTTTGTGGTTGGATAACTTGGCCCGTTGGTGTTGAAACGGCACGGTTACTTGGATTGTAGCTTGGACCTAAAAATGAGCCCATCGTACGCGCGATCATATAACCCATTGCAGCACCAGCAATCGCACTGCCCATACTACCGTGTCCTTCTCCTGTTGCAGAGCTCGTGTGGCTTGCTCCCTCAGAACCGCTTGAGTTGCCAGAGTGAGTTGCGCCATCTGGATTTAAGGTTTGTTTGACGGTTTGATTGTCTTCTGACCATTCACTATTATTGCTTGGACGTGTATTTAAATTGCCCGAGAGAGAAGAGCCAGATCCAGCATGTGCAGTTGTGCCGCTATTATTTTCACTAGATTGCTCAGCTTCGCATAATTCAATTTTTTGCCAGTCAGCTAAACAATCCTCAAGGCTGTTATAAACATCACGTTGAACTTGCTCTTCTGAGCAGCCGCCCAATAAAGCCACAATGGAAAGGCTGACGAGAACTTGATTTTTCTTTTTCATCATAGGGTTAAAGTGTTAATAATTCAGTTAAATGATTGATTTCTAATGTAGGCAAAACACTTGCTTCAGTAAATGAATTGAGGTTTTTGCCTGATAAATTAATCCATACAGCTTGGCAGCCGGCTTGAATGGCGCCTTGAATATCCGTGGTTAAGTTATCACCAATATGTAAAATTTCACTCGGTTTTATGCCAAAATGATCGGCGGTTTGGTGGAACAAATCTTGATGAGGTTTCGCTCTGCCTTGCTCTCCTCCATGTAAACTCAGTTGAAAGTGTTCAAATCCAATACGTGTTGCAATCACATTACCATTGGTAATCACGCTAAGCGGGTAGCGCTCTTTAAGTTGGTTTAATACTTCAATGCTTTCAGTGGGAACATCAATTTTATGTCGCCATTCAATAAATTCTTCCATAGCGATGGCCAAAGTGCGGTCAATTTCAACCGCACTTTTACTATGATGCGCCAGTAAGTGCCGTAACGTTTTGACCCGCCAGGCGATCACATCTTCAGCAATTAAGGGATCTTTCTCCGCCAGTTGCCATTTCCATTCTCGCCAATATTCTGAGGTAAGATCGGTCAGTTGTGCGTGTTCTTGTACACATTGAAGAAAGCGTTCTTCGGCCAAACGAATGACATCACTATTATCGTAAAGGGTGTCATCAAGATCAAAACTCATGACCTTGAAAGGCTGAAGAGCGCGGTAAAATCGCATAGTTAATCCTATTTAATGGTATTGACACCAAGCCATGCTGTTGCACGTTCATTGGTGATTTCTTCGTGTGTCCACATGCTCATTAAGTCAGGCTGAGGATGTTTGTTGGTGTTATAGCCGATCAAATGAGCAAAATCAAATACGGCATGCGGATAGCCATTAATGAGCAATAAGGCTAAATAACCACTTTCATCCCAGCAGATTTCTAATTTACGTGCTTCGTGGTGATTGCGAGTGTTATCGACGTTATAAACATGTAAGCAATCGACAACAGGCTGCCCATTTTGACGCATATCTAACGCATAAAAATAGCCCGTTTCACCGTCATCTTCAAACATTACCGCTAGATGATCATGCACAGTTGAGTGTGTGCCGACTTGCTTTGGTTGACCGAGAAAGAGTTGATCTTCGAGGGTTAAATGTAACATTTTCTTTCCTTTAAATATTAGATAGAAAAACACCGCACTTTTATGCAAAGTGCGGTGCTATTTTACATTAAATTAAGCAAAAATTATGCTTGACCTTTAACCGCTTTTAAACCTAAGAACGGAGCTGGTGTACCAGCACGCTCTAATGCTTCTTCAATACGGATTAATTGGTTGTATTTAGCAATACGGTCAGAACGGCTCATAGAACCAGTTTTGATTTGACCTGCTGCTGTACCAACCGCTAAATCAGCGATAGTCGCATCTTCGGTTTCACCTGAACGGTGAGAGATTACAGCGGTGTAACCTGCATCTTTAGCCATTTTGATTGCTGCTAAAGTTTCAGTTAAAGAACCGATTTGGTTGAATTTGATTAAGATAGAGTTTGCGATACCTTTTTCGATACCTTCTTTTAAGATTTTGGTGTTAGTTACGAATAAGTCGTCGCCCACTAATTGAACGCGGTCGCCTAACACTTTAGTTTGGTATGCAAAACCTTCCCAGTCAGATTCATCTTGACCATCTTCGATAGACACGATTGGGTATTGTTTAGTTAACTCTTCAAGATAGTGAGTGAACTCTTGAGAAGTGAATGAACGGCCTTCGCCTTTCATTTCGTATTTGCCAGTTTCTTTGTTGTAGAACTCAGAAGATGCACAGTCCATTGCTAAAGTAACGTCTTTACCTAATACATAACCTGCTTTTTCAACTGCTTCTTTGATACATGCTAAAGCGTCAGCGTTAGATGCTAGGTTAGGTGCGAAACCACCTTCATCACCTACAGCCGTGCTCATGCCTTTAGATTTTAATACTTTCGCCAAGTTGTGGAATACTTCAGCACCGATACGAAGTGCTTCACGTAACGTTTTCGCACCAACTGGTTGAATCATGAATTCTTGGATATCGACGTTGTTGTCTGCGTGTTCACCACCATTGATAATGTTCATCATTGGTAATGGCATAGAGTAAACGCCTGGGGTGCCGTTAAGTTCTGCAATGTAAGCGTAAAGTGGTAAACCTTTAGATGCTGCAGCGGCTTTCGCTGTTGCTAAAGATACCGCTAAGATTGCGTTTGCACCGAAGTTAGATTTGTTTTCAGTACCGTCTAAATCGATCATGATTTGATCGATTTCAGCTTGGTTAGACGCTTCTTTACCCACTAATGCATCAGCGATAGGACCGTTTACAGCCGCGACCGCTTTTAATACACCTTTACCTAAGAAACGAGATTTGTCGCCGTCACGTAATTCTAATGCTTCACGAGAACCAGTAGATGCACCTGATGGAGCAGCTGCTAAACCAACGAAACCACCTTCAAGATGAACTTCAGCTTCTACAGTTGGGTTACCACGAGAGTCGATGATTTCACGACCAATGACTTTAACGATTTTTGCCATTTTGTTTTCCTCTGTTTAAAGTTAATTAAAATTAGTTAGGCGAACCTAAAGTGGCAATATAATAAAGCAAATTTAGAAATTTGTCTTGGAAAAATGACCGCACTTTGATCTGCATCTTGTTTTTCAATAAAGTGCGGTAAGTTTTTATCTCTTTTTATCCAATATCTATTTAATTTTAGTGGATTTATCCATAAAAGTTCGTTAAAGTTTCAGTAAATTCCATACTGTTTTAGTATGAATTATTAAGTGTTAATTAAGACTTTATAGAATAAAAAAGGAATGATTATGTCTGTTTCAATATTTTTCGAAAAGACTAAAGTGCAGATAAAAAATGCAGTGTCTGCACATCCGATTGAAATTTTTCTAATTAGTGCATTTGCAATTGGAATTTGGTTTGTCGATATGAACTCAGGAAAAGATCATTTAGCTTATTGGCTATTTGAGCCGATGCTGTTTGCCTTTATTTATTTATCTCGCCCATATTCTTGGTATCGTTTTTCATGGATTGTGCCTCTCATTGCTGTTTTCACCATTTGGCAAGTGAATGATAATACTGATTTTTATTGCTATAGCCCTAAGTTTTGGGGTGCAAATTTTATTGCGTTACTGGTGTTATTAGGGTTTCCATTTGAAAAAAATAATCAAGGGTTTACCTACCGTAATTTTATCAATCTATTCCATCTTGGCTTAGCAACGGCGGTATGGTTATTGGTATTTGGATTAGTAGCGGCTATTTTATTTACGATTATAACACTCTTTAATATAGAGTTTTCTGATAGTTTCTACAGTCACATTTATATGTCTTTAGGCATTTTTACTCAGCCACTGTTTTTCTTAGTATTCCAACAGCGCCAAGTTAAATCGGAAATGACGTTAAATCGCATTTTTGACATTTTAGTTAATTTCGTATTAGCACCAGCATTGATGATTTTCACTGTGTTGCTTTATGCTTATGTTGTTCAAATTATTTTTGAAGGCGTATTACCAAAAGGCATGCTGGCTAATATTACCTTGCCTTACCTGCTTGGTGGTTTAGGCGTATATGCATTACGTTCTATTTGTGCTAAAGCCCGCTGGGAAACTTTCTTTAAGTTCTATCCATTTCTTGCTATTGTGTCAATCGTGTTGCTATGGCTGGCGATTGATCGCCGTATTAGTGCGTATGCTTGGACTGAACCACGAATTTATTTAGTGGCCTTAGCTACGGCGATTACGATTGCTTATACCATTTTAATCATCTCTAAAATTCGTCAATATCGTTTGATTTCTGTTGTTGTAATGATAGCTATTTTTGTCATGACTTGGGTGGTGAATCCGAAAGAAATTGCTTATCAAAGCCAAACGGAACGTTTTGAACAGTTATTAACAAAACTAAATTTATCCGATAATTCAGGCAAAATTCGTGATGATGTAGATTTTGTAGAGCGTTTAGAAAATATGCCGAAGAGCGAGCTTAAAGATTGGGAAGAATTAGATAGTGTATCAGACTATTTGCTTTACAGTATAGAGCTAGACTCTTCTGTGGAAGATGCTTATCAAGAAAGACGAGAGGTATTTAAGAAGCAATATGGTGAAAAATCGAAAGAACTTTTGGCATTCAATATTTATCATGATGAGATCCGCATCAATGAGCGAATAATTAGCGACCGAAAAACAACAGTGGGATTTGAATGGAAATCAATTGATGTCACGCCGTATAAAAAATGGATTCATGTACCGATACCTGGATTTGCTCGTACAGAGGTTCAGACTTATATGAAATCTGATGAAAAAGCGGATAAGCACAAAGAGAAGCCAGAGGTTTGCTTTGTTGAAGATCATGACAGATATTGTACAAATATGGATGAACATATTCACAAAGTATTTAAAGAACATCAGCTAGACCCGATGAAAAAAATCTCTCAAGCTGAACTTAAATCGCTTAGCCAAGATTTATTAAAAATTGATAGAGCAAGCTTTACGATTTATTTGAGTGAGCTTGATATGGAATTTAGTCAAGAAAAAGGTTATTACTACAAGGAATTAACCGTCGAAGCTATTTTCGATAAATAGACAATATATAAAAAGTGATCTGGACCCAAAGTAGGTGTCCCGATTTTGGGGTACAGATCACTTGTTTATGGAATTATCAGCAAATTACTTTTCAGTTTTTAACTGATTTTCTCTGGCTGCTTTGACAAAACCTTCAAATAATGGGTGACCATCACGTGGCGTTGACGTAAATTCTGGGTGGAATTGACATGCCACAAACCATGGGTGGTTTGGTACTTCGATGATTTCCACTAATTTACGATCAGCCGATAAACCTGTCACTTTAAGCCCGGCTTTTTCAATTTGTGGAAGCAGGTTATTGTTCACTTCATAACGGTGACGGTGACGTTCTTCAATCGTTTCTTTGCCATATAATGCACGCGCTTTTGAGCCTTCAATTAAATGACATTGTTGTGCGCCTAAACGCATCGTACCACCGAGATCTGAATTGTCGTCACGGGTTTCAATGTGGCCTTCCGCATCTTGCCATTCTGTAATCAAACCAACAACAGGTTGCTCACAGTTACGATCAAATTCAGATGAGTTGGCTTTTTCAAGACCTGCAACGTTGCGCGCGTATTCGATTAACGCAATTTGCATCCCTAAACAAATACCGAGGTAAGGAATATTGTTTTCACGCGCATATTTTGCTGTCAAAATTTTACCTTCTACACCGCGATAGCCAAAGCCGCCAGGTACTAAAATACCATCTACGCCTTTTAATACGTCAGTGCCTTTGGTTTCAACATCTTGAGAATCAATGTATTTGATATGCACGCTTAAACGGTTTTTCAAACCTGCGTGTTTTAAGGCTTCATTCACTGATTTATAAGCATCAGGTAATTCAATGTATTTACCGACCATACCAATGGTGACATCGCCCACAGGGTTGGCTTCTTGATAAAGCACTTGTTCCCATTCAGAAAGATCAGCTTCAGGACAGTCTAAGTGGAAACGTTGACAGATGAATTCATCTAAACCTTGTGATTTCAATAATGCTGGAATTTGGTAGATTGAATTCACATCTTTTAATGAAATTACTGCACGTTCTGGTACGTTACAGAATAAGGCAATTTTTGCACGCTCGTTTGGTGGAATCATGCGATCTGAACGGCAGATAAGCACATCTGGCTGAATACCAATTGAAAGTAATTCTTTTACAGAATGTTGTGTCGGTTTGGTTTTCACTTCGCCCGCAGTCGGGATGTATGGCACTAACGTTAAGTGCATAAAGAGAGTATGCTCACGTCCGACTTGTACGGCAAGTTGACGAAGTGCTTCTAAGAATGGAAGTGATTCAATATCACCCACGGTTCCGCCCACTTCAACAATTACCACATCATGGCCTTGTGCACCGGCAATCACGCGATCTTTGATTTCATTGGTGATGTGTGGAATAACTTGAATTGTCGCACCTAAATAATCACCACGACGCTCTTTGCGTAATACTTCAGAATAAATTTTACCTGTGGTGAAGTTGTTGCGTTTGGTCATTTTGGTACGAATAAAACGCTCGTAGTGACCTAAGTCTAAATCGGTTTCCGCCCCGTCTTGTGTCACGAACACTTCGCCGTGTTGGGTTGGGCTCATTGTACCCGGATCCACGTTGATGTAAGGGTCTAATTTCATAATAGTCACGTTTAAGCCACGTGCTTCTAAAATGGCTGCCAATGATGCTGCAGCAATACCTTTACCTAACGATGAAACTACACCGCCTGTGACGAAAATATAATTTGTAGCCATAGTGAGAGACCTAAAAATGTTGGGATAAAAATGATATAGCCAATCATCTTTTATGTAAATTTGTGCAGAATGCTGAAAAGTGCGGTCAAAAATAAAAGAAAAAGATGACTAGCTATCAAGACGGGAGGGTAGTTTACCTTATTTGTTGAATTAACTCAACGATTGAATAATCGATCAGGGTTAATTTTCATAGATGAATTATTTAAATGGCAATCTATAGATTTCTAAAATATCCTCTGCCGTGCAATTACGTGGATTGCCTTCAGTACAAACATCTTTAAGTGCATCTTGAGAAAGCTGTCTTACAGCATTAATCGCAGTCTATATTCATCTTGGCTCATATCATCTACACCCTTCACACCCATTACTCTAGCAATCTCACGGAATTTTTCACCAGTTTCAGGAGCATTGAATTCTAGTACATAATGCAATAAAACTGCGTTAGCAATGCCATGTGGGGTGGCATAATAGGCAGAAAGCGGGTGTGCCATGCTGTGTACGATACCTAAACCTACGTTCGAAAACTCATGCCTGCAACGTAAGGAGCCCGAATTTCCGCCAAATCGTGGGTGCGAATGCTCATTTTTTCCGTTTCGGACAAAGTGTGGAAAATTACATGGCCAGCGGCATCCCGTTTATCGGATTCCAAATCGGTTAAGACTAATTGAGACGCTACGAACATCTCGGTAATAGAGCCAAGCGGGTTAAAGGATTAGGCAAAGTTCAAACGACGGGTGGCAGTTTGCGGATTGCCCATGGGCAAAATGTAAGGATTTGCCATGTTTTCAAGAAATGCCAAGCCAAAATATAAAGAAAAATTAAGAAGAAATGCAACTCTTTATATTTAGCGACCAGCCAAAATAACAAGGCCCGACCGCATAAAGCGCTAAACCTAGAAGAATTCCCGCTTTGTAACTATAACGACTGGCAAACAATACAGTTGGAATCGCTATGGTTCGATAACCGCCATAAAAAGCAAATTGTATTAAAGCGGCTTCAGATGCCGGAATTTCCATTACTTTAGCGCTCGTAATCTTTTCCTTGTTTAAATGAGTGATGAATCTGTTTGTGGGCTATTCTTCAATGCGCAGCCCATAAGTATGGAATTTTCCTAGAACTACTTTCATTTGCTCCTTACTTAATAATGGAATTTCCAAGCCTGTCGCCAGCAATTTCAAATACCAAGATGCCAATACTTCAACTTCTTGTGCTAACCACAAGGATTTGTCCAAGTTTTCGCCACAAGTGATTAAACCGTGATGAGAAAGTAAAATCGCTTTGCTTTCTTTAATGCCTTCGCCCACATAGGACGCTAATTCGTGAGTACCGAACGTTGCATAAGGCACACAAGGGATATGATCGGTGCCGCCAACCGCGACCATGTAATGAATGGCCGGAATCGGTTTTTCTAAAATAGAAAGCCCCGCACAGTTTATAGAATGGTTATGTACTACCGCATTGGCCTCAGGGCGTGCTTGATAAACGGCTAAATGGAATTGCCATTCGCTAGACGGCAGTTTATTTTCTTCGTGTTTACCTTTGCCGTCCACATACACAATGTTTTCCGGTTTCATTAAATGGTATGGCATTCCTGTCGGAGTGATGAGCATGCCGTCTTTGTAACGTACACTGACATTTCCCGCTGTACCTTGGTTTAACCCCAATCGGGTCATTTCAAGACAAGTATCAATAATTTTTTGTGCTAGTTCTTTTCTGTTCATTTTTTAGTATCTCTAAGCTGTTATAGAACGGGGATAACCCTTTTTTAATAATGTTGCCGTATTTAGCCGCTTTGTCACTGATTACGACCACATAAGCCTGTTTGGCGCGTTCGTAAAAGGCAAAGCGTTCAATACGTTCTAAATTAGGTATAAAATTGACCCACTTTTAATCGCGCCCAAGTAATTAGCTTCAACGCTAGGATCAAGACTACCCCCGGAACGGCTTGCATCATTATCAATGGTGCATCCACATAAGCATCTAATTCAAAAACTGCGCAATACCTTTAAGTAGCGTAGTAACGGTGATGCCATCCGAAGGCTCACGTTTGAATGTAATAAATGTGTCGGGAAATGAGCATCTGATAGTATGATTTCATCACCATGTCTCATTTCAGCAAGGGTTTTGAGTAGTTCTGGGGATATAGCCGGATGAATTCCTTTTAGCATGTTCTAACCTCTTTCATGAATGATTTGCTTCTTGTTGTTCTCGGGCAATACAGATTTTTTCGTATGCTTTGAAGAATGGGTAATAGATAAAGACATCTAATATGATTAAAGCGGTACTTAGTATCGGCGCCCAAATGTCACCGCCTGAAACCAAATACGCACCAATTGGCGCCGGTGTTGTCCATGGTGCCATGAGGTAGATTCTGTGGATTAAATCGAAATCTAGGATTAAATAAGCAATAACGGCATTCGCAATCGGAGCAAAAATCAACGGAATGAAGAATGTCGGATTAACTACCATCGGAACGCCGTAAACGATAGGTTCTCCAATGGAAAATACAGATGGAAGCAAGCCGATTTTGCCTATAGAGCGTAGATGTACGGATTTGCTACGAACTAACAGAATTGCTAGAGCAATAACGCCACCGGAGGCACCGTGTACCACATAGAAATCCCAAAATGAGTTGGTGATGATATAAGGCAACGGTTGCCCTGCCTGTAAAGCTTCAAGGTTTGCTGCCATATTTTGTAACAGAAACGGTGTCCAGAGTTGCATTAAAACCAGTGAACCATTGATGCCTAAAAACCAAAGCAAATGGGTGGCAAAAACAAACAGAACGATAGCGCCTAAAGAATCACTAACTTTAATTAGCGGAGCCATAAAGTCCATGATTAATTGCGGAATAATAGTTCCGGTAGCATGTTCCACATATAAGGCAAATGGGAAGATAGTTAGTAACATTGCCAGAATTGGAATAACAATATTAAGTGATTCTGCAACAGCAGTTGGAACCTCTTTAGGCAGGCGGATACAAATATTGAATTTTTCCAGTAAACGGGTAAGTTCTACGGAATAAATAGCAACGAAAATTGCAGTGAATAATCCAGTTCCGCCAAAGAACTTCACATCTATCATGCCATCTTTAATCGGCATAGAAACCAGCAAGAACGTCATGACGGACAGAAATGCCGCTGGTAAAGGTTCTCGTTTATAGGCTTTGGCGAGGTTGTAGGCAATACTGGCAGAGGTTAATAACGAAATAATGTTGAACGACATTTGGAAGAATCGCCAACCGTAATCGCTTGCCCAATTGGCAAATTTCCACCAAGCCATACCGAAACTGTTTGTTGTATTCTGATCAAATGGCGGAATTAATAGAATCATAATGAAACTACCGACGACTAAAAACGGTAATACCACAATAAATCCGTCCCGAATGCCGGCAATGTGCGGTTGATTTTCCAGACGTTTTGCAAACGGAACCAAGTGTGCATTCATGTAGTTGATGACTTTTTGATTGAAAGAATTACTCATATTTTTCTCCTATTCCCCGTTAACCGCTTTAAAACAAAGCACTTGCCAATCATCCTTGTAATTTTCAAGGTTAATTTTGACGTGATCCTGTTCAATGTATTGTGAGAACTTCACTTCGGGATTTAAACAATGCACCTGGACAGAACAAGGAAATTCAAATGTCTGATTACCTGCACTAAGCCCATCAACGAAACAATAACGATCTGGACCCTTGGAGGTGAAATGGAAAGAGAGATTTTCTAGTTGATAAGATTCACATCGACTGCATCGAGTGTCATAAATTCCTTCGCCGTTAATGGCTAACCATTGCCCTAATCCTTTTAAGCGACTAATTTGACCTTCCGGTATAGTACCGTCAGCTTTTGGTCCCACATTGAGCAATAAGTTACCGTTATTGGCGACTACTTCAACCAACAATGAAATCAGTTTTTTTTACAGAAATTAAACTGTCATCGGTTTCATTTTGGTTATAGCCGAAAGAAAGTCCTAAACCCCGGCACATTTCCCATTTTTTGTTACGAGAGGCTTCACCCTGTTTGTATTCTTTGTGTGCGAAATCTCCCCATAAATCGTTCCAACGGTTATCTAAAACAGCGTCCTCTACTTGGTTGTAGTAGTAAGCAAATAAACTCGGTAACATGTGCTCACCTTGCTTCGGCCAGCCAATATCATTCCAAAGTATGGAAGGTTTATATCGATCAATTAATTCTTTGCAATGGTTGTATGCGTAATCTGCGTAAGCATAGGTTGGGCAGGCATTAGACATATTTTGGCTTTCAGTGAAAATTGGTGCGGAAGAGAAGGTCCAGTCAATAACGCCGGAATAATAGGCACCCATTTTTAATCCTTCCGTTCTGACGGCTTCAGTCAATTCACCCATAATGTCCCGTTTAGGTCCATAATTCAGGCAATGATAGTAGGTATATTGGCTTGGAAATAAACAGAAACCATCGTGGTGTTTCGTAGTTAAAACCACATATTTTGCCCCTATTTCACGGAATAACTTTGCCCATTCGGTAGGTTGCCATTTCTCCGCTTTCCACATTGGTAGAAAATCACGATATGCAAAATCTTTGCCATAGGTTTTGAGATGGTGCTCGTAGGTTGGTCCGCGTTTTACATTAATGGAATTAAAGTACCATTCGGCATACGGATTATTGCAGAACCATTGTTCATCAACATCGACTTCACCTAGTTCCCAGGTTAACGGCGCATAAGCCGGAACAGAGTAAATTCCCCAATGAATAAAAATACCGAATTTATAATCATCATACCAATCAGGTAAACGATGGGTTTTTATGGAATCCCAAGTTGCTGAATAATAGTGCTTCATAGATGTCCCTCATTTGTTTA
The DNA here is from genome assembly GCF_900450995.1 of Haemophilus parainfluenzae. NCBI lineage: Bacteria > Pseudomonadati > Pseudomonadota > Gammaproteobacteria > Pasteurellales > Pasteurellaceae > Parahaemophilus > Parahaemophilus parainfluenzae. Next base: position 1,362,728 of record NZ_UGHY01000002.1, read on the forward strand.
TCAAGTGAAAATCTGTATGTGCGACTTACTGTTTTAACAAAATGTAATTATGCTGATGGATAAATCCGCTTTCTATTTGGTTGCATTGCTTTCTGTGCTTGTTCCGGAGTTAGGTATATCCCAATGCCCGCGAAGGTGAACATTGCCGCGCCGAGCACAGTGCTTTCTGCGATATCCACGACATCAATCGGTAAACCTAAAACATCTGCACGGATTTGGTTCCAGAGTGGGTTTTTCGAGCCACCGCCAACGCAAAGCAAACTTTCCGCTTTGAAATGACTGACTTGTTGTAATACCTCTAAGCCCTGTTTGAGTTGGTTTGCCATGTAATAAAGCGCAGCAAGGTAGATTTCTCCACGAGAGGAGAACATAGAAAGTCCGCTGATATTGCCTTGTCCAAGTTGGCTAAAAACACCCTGAAAATTGACCGCACTTTGCATGCCTTTTTCAGCTGCAGCGGAGCCTTCGGCGATCATGGTCGGGTAATATTGGTCAGTGCCATGTACATCGGCGAACAACAATTTACCGAGCCATTCCATAATGCCTGAACCGACCCATTGCACGGCGGGGTTAAAACAATTCTGCTGAGCGTCAAATTCGGTGGTTAAGCCTTGAGGCACAAAATCAAATTGTGGTTCGGCGTGTTCCGTGCGGGCCATTAAGATTTCCCACGTGCCTGAACTGAGTACTGGTTGATTCAATCCCGCACCGGAACCAAATACGGCAAATTGGGTGTCGTGACCGCAGGAAATCACGGGAATGCGATTTAAGCCCCAATGGTCGGCAAGTGCACTAGTTAACACTCCCACTTTTTCACCTGCGTTATGTAATGGTGGAAAGTGTTTTTGGCTTAAACCGAGCAGTTTTAAAATGTCCTCGTCCCAATTTCCTGTAGCGAGACGGGTCATCATGGATGTGCCAGCCATGGTGTGGTCGGTGGTAAATTTGTCAGTTAAACGTTGGGTTAGCATGGAAGAAATGAACACGAATTTATCCATTTTTTGGAAAATATCCGGTTTGTTTTCTTTCAACCAAAGCAGTTTGAATAAGGTATTGAAGCTGTATTGTCCGATACCGTTACGTTGATAAAGGGCTTTTATGTCTAGCAACTGAGGGAGATTTTCCATCACTGGCACCGTTCGCGGGCATTTCCACGAAATAATCGGATAAAGTTGTTGCCCGTTTTTATCAAATGGTGCGCCGTCCACGCCGAACGTAGTGACGGAAATGCCTACGATTTCTTTTAAATCAACCTGTTGTTGCTTTAATTGAGCGATTGTATTATCCGCACACACCGTTAATTTTTGCCAAATTTCTTCAAAATCCCAAATATGATAATCAGGCGATTCGCTGCCTTGTTGGGTATTGTTGGCAAGGTGATGGGACGCCACGACTTTGCCTTTGTCATTCATGGCGATAGTACGTAAATTGGTCGCGCCGCAATCAAAAATCAGTACGATAGACATAAAAGTTCTCCTAAGTGCGGTCAAAAATTCATTTGTTTTTTCAACCGCACTTTTGTTTGAATTTTTATGGGATGATGGTACGCACCTAGGTGCGCGCCGGCCATAGGTTTATTTATAAAGCGGTCCGAAGTTTTTGCAGGCGCGGTAGTCCTGACCTTCTTTGTCTTGACCGAAACCGTTCCAAGAGCTTGGGCGGAACACGTCGGCATCTTCAACGTTGTGCATGCAAACTGGAATGCGTAACATGGAAGCCAACGTGATGAGGTCTGCGCCGATGTGACCGTAAGTTGCAACACAGTGGTTAGCGCCCCAGTTCGCCATCACAGAATATACGTCGTTAAATGCACCTTTACCTGTCAAGCGAGGCACAAACCAAGTTGTCGGCCAAGTTTCATTTGTACGATGGTCAAGCGCATCATTGATTTCTTTCGGTAAATCAATGGACCAACCTTCAGCAATTTGTAGCACAGGGCCTAAGCCTTTGATGAGGTTAATGCGGTGCATGGTGAACGGCATGCCGCCTTTGGTTAAGAATTGAGAGGATAAACCGCCCCCACGGAAGTATTCGTGTACCGCAGGACACCAACGGGTATGTTCCAAACAACGTTTGCCGTCTTCTTCCGTGACTTCCCATGCCGGTTTGATGGTTGGGTTGCCATTGGCATCTTTATGTTGACCTGTACCGTCAAGGGCAGCGGAACCGGAGTTAATTAAATGCAGGAAGCCTTGTTCCGGACGGAAACCGGTAACGCGTTCTACGGAATCTGGGCTCCAGTAAGTCCGTACGTCGGCAAAGATTTGTGCCTGACCGGTGAGCTGATTACCAAGCAACATACAAACCGCGTTCAAACTGTCGTTTTCGGTCGCAAGAATGTATGGCGGGCGCACGCCGTTCCAGTCGTAAGTGGAATTTAGCATGGCTTCCATAAAGTCACCGTTCGGTAAATGGTCGGTCCAATGGCGTTGACCTTGGAAACCGGCAGCAATAGCATTGTGACCGAGAGCTTCTTCGCCAAAGTTTAATTTTGCCAATTTCGGATTACCCACCATTAAATCACGGGCGATAATGGTCATTTTCACCACATTTTCCCAAAGTTCGGCGCGTTCTTCCGGGGAGCGTTGATTTTCCGGGCTGTTTACGTCAATACCGTCTTTGCAATATTGTTTCACCCAAGAAAGCGCTAAATCCATTTCTTCCTGATCGTAAATTTTGCGATCCAAGCGGCGTTTGATTTCGGTCATGTCCACATATTCGTTACGCATACCGAGGTATTCTTGGAAGAATTGTTGGTTGACGATAGAACCGGCGATACCCATGGAAACGGAACCGATAGATAAGTATGATTTGCCGCGAATAGTCGCAACCGCAAGACCGGCACGAGCAAAGCGTAATAGTTTTTCTTTAACGTCAGATGGGATGCTTGTGTCATCAGCTTCTTGTACTTCCGTACCATAAATGGAGAAAGCTGGTAAGCCTAATTGAGAATGACCTGCGAGGGCTGCCGCTAAATAAACAGCGCCTGGACGTTCAGTGCCGTTAAAGCCCCAAATGGCTTTTGGCATATGCGGATCCATGTCGATAGTTTCGGAACCGTAGCACCAGCAAGGGGTGACGGTAATGGTTAAGCCTACATTTTCATGTTTAAATTTATCGGCGCAGGCGGCAGCTTCTGCTACACCACCAATACAGGTATCGGCAATAACGCATTCAACGAAAGCGCCGTCCGTATGGCGAATGTGGCTTTGTAATAATTCAGCAACGGATTTCGCCATGCTCATGGTTTGATCTTCTAATGATTCGCGTACACCCATGCGACGACCATCAATAGTTGGGCGGATACCGATTTTTACTCGATTTGATTGAGTGATAGATGTCATCATAAAGTCCTCCTTTTATGTTTAACATTTATGATGAAATGTGAATAAGTTGATATCGACTTAACCTGGTATTATTTTTGATAAAAAGAATGAGAGAAGATAGGGTAAAATCCAAATTGATTTCATATTTGTGAGAAAGATCACACAAAAGTGTTGTTTTTTTATAAAATTAATACCCGATTAACCAATATTCAAATGTTTAACGGTTAAATCGGGCATTTTTATCTATAGAACGGTCAATACATCTGCTTTATCACAATATTTTTGTAAGGGAGTTGAGAGGGCTGAATCAGTAAAGATAGTGTTTATTTTATTTAATTCGCTTAATTGGATTAGGCTTTTTTTCTCAAATTTTGATTGATCTACGAGTAGATAACATTTTTCTGATGCATCCATCATCTTTCGTTTTATCGACGCATTTAATTCATTTGATTCCCAAATATTTCCTTCGTTATCAATACCAGAACAGGAAAAAATAGAAAAGTTGATATGCAAACGCTGTAATAAATATTCAGATAATGGACCGTAAAAGGCTTCATATTTTCGAGAGTAGACACCACCAGTAACAATTGTTTTGATATTTGGCTTGTTCACTAATGCGTTGATGTTAAAAATTGAGTTTGTTACAACTGTGCAGGGAATATCAGGCATTAGGTATGCAAAATACCAACTAGTAGAGCTAGCATCAAGTCCAATTACTGCATTTTCATAGAGCAATTCAAGAGCGTTTTTAGCAATATGGCGTTTGGCTATGGAGTTGACATGTTGTCGTATTTGAAAAAAAGATCCAATATCATTCGTTTTTCCGCTAACAGCGCCACCATGAGTACGATATAGTAAACTTTTTTTTCTAATCGATTGAGATCTCTACGGATAGTTTCTACTGACATTTCACATTGTTGAGCGAGTTCTTGTACGCTTACTTTACCTTGGTGATTTAGTAGTTGTAAGATTATTTCATCCCGATTGCGCATATAAACCTCTGTAGATTGAAGAGTCTTTAGTATTATAGAATTTTCTTGAAAAAGATAAACAACTTATCATTCAACCCTTTCTACGATAGAATACGCCCAAATTTTTTATAAAGAAGAGAAGAATTTATGACAAATAAAGCATTAAGCGTGGTGATTTTAGCCGCCGGTAAAGGCACTCGTATGTATTCTGATTTACCAAAAGTCTTGCACAAAGTGGCAGGAAAACCGATGGTAAAACATGTGATCGATACGGCAAATCAATTAGGTGCGGAAAACGTGCACTTAATTTATGGTCACGGTGGCGAATTAATGCGTGAACGTTTGGCAAATGAAAGCGTGAACTGGGTATTCCAAGCGGAACAATTGGGTACAGGACATGCTATGCAACAAGCGATGCCTTTTTTCCGTGATGATGAAAATGTTTTAATGGTGTATGGCGATGGCCCAATGATTACACCGGAAACATTGCAAAAATTAATCGATGCGAAACCTGAAAATGGTATCGCAGTGTTAACGGTCGTATTAGATAACCCAACAGGTTATGGTCGAATTGTACGTGAAAATGGCAAAGTTGTAGGGATTGTTGAACAAAAAGATGCAACGCCTGAGCAACTCAAAATTCAAGAGATTAATACAGGTGTGTTAGTTTCAGATGGTGCAAGTTTCAAAAAATGGCTAGCGCGTTTAGATAATAATAATGCACAAGGCGAGTTTTATATTACTGATGTAATTGGCTTAGCTCATCAAGATGGTTGTCCGATTGTAGCTGTTCAAGCAACTGATTTTATGGAAGTTGAAGGGGTGAATAACCGCCTACAATTAGCCAAAATGGAACGCTATTATCAACGCAAACAAGCAGAAAAACTTTTACTTGCAGGCGTGATGTTAATTGACCCAGAGCGTTTTGATTTACGTGGTACATTAGAACACGGTAAAGATGTTGAAATTGATGTAAATGTGATTGTGGAAGGTAATGTACGTTTAGGCGACCGCGTGAAAATTGGCGCTGGCTGCGTATTGAAAAATGTGACCATTGGTGATGATGTTGAAATCAAACCTTATTCTGTTTTAGAAGATGCGACAATTGGTGAGAAAGCGGCAATTGGTCCATTCTCTCGTTTACGTCCAGGTGCTGAATTAGCCGCTGAAACTCATGTGGGCAACTTTGTAGAAATTAAAAAATCCACAGTGGGTAAAGGCTCTAAAGTAAACCACCTCACTTATGTGGGTGATACTGAAATCGGTGAAAACTGTAATATTGGTGCAGGTGTCATTACTTGTAACTATGACGGTGCGAATAAATTTAAAACAATCATTGGTAACAATGTATTCGTAGGTTCTGATACACAATTAGTCGCGCCAGTTACTGTGGCAGATGGCGCAACGATCGGTGCAGGCTCAACGATTACTCAAAATATTGAGAAAGATGAGCTTGTGATTACTCGTGTGCCGCAACGTCATATTCAAGGTTGGCAAAGACCGGTGAAGAAAAAGTAATTAACATTGCAAGGCGAACCAATGTGTTCGCCTTTTATAATTTGATGCCTTTTGCTTTATAAAGGCTATTCGAGTTGTTAAAATCATCGTCCATTTATAAAGACAGATAATTTCCTATGACAAAAAATAAAACAGGACTTTCATTCCTTTGGTTAAGTGCGGTCGCATTTATCCTTGATTTACTGACCAAATATATCGTAGTGCAACGCTTTGATCTCTATGAAAGTGTGAACATATTGCCCGTTTTTAATTTAACCTATGTGCGTAACTATGGCGCAGCGTTTAGTTTTCTTGCTGAACATGATGGTTGGCAGAAATATTTCTTTATCGTGCTAGCAATCGGGATTTCTTTGATGCTGGCTTATTTTATGAAAAAGAATTCTGCAGAACAAAAATTACAAAACTCAGCTTATGCGCTGATTATTGGTGGTGCGTTAGCCAATATGGTGGACCGTGCGTATAACGGTTTTGTGGTGGATTTCTTAGATTTTTATTGGGATATTTATCATTATCCGGTATTCAATGTGGCAGATATTGCGATTTGTATTGGTGCGGGTTTATTAGCATTAGATGCCTTTAAAGGTGATAAAAAGAGCGGTCAAAAATGAAGATAATTTTAGCTAACCCTCGTGGATTTTGCGCGGGTGTCGATCGAGCCATTAGCATTGTTGAATTAGCGCTTGAAATTCATGGTGCACCAATTTATGTCCGTCATGAAGTGGTGCATAACCGTTTTGTGGTGAATGGTTTGCGTGATCGTGGGGCGATTTTTGTGGAAGAATTAAGTGAAGTGCCCGATGGTGCTATTGTGATTTTTTCCGCCCACGGCGTGTCACAAGCCGTTCGTCAGGAAGCGAAAGATCGTCAGTTAAAAGTATTTGATGCAACTTGTCCGTTGGTAACCAAAGTGCATATGCAAGTGGCTCGTGCAAGCCGTAAAGGGACGAAAGCGATTTTGATCGGACACAAAGGCCATCCCGAAGTGGAAGGCACAATGGGACAGTACAACAACGAGGAAGGTGGTATTTTCTTAATTGAAAGCGTGGAAGATATTGCTCGTTTGCCGGTTCAAGAAAGTGATGATTTAACCTTTATGACGCAAACCACACTTTCTCTTGATGATACGGCGGAAACTATCAGTGCATTGAAAGACAAATATCCTGCTATTCAAGGCCCACATAAAAACGATATTTGCTATGCTACAACCAATCGCCAAGAAGCAGTGCGTGAATTAGCGAAACAATGTGAGCTAGTCGTGGTTGTAGGCTCAAAAAACTCATCGAATTCTAACCGTTTAGCTGAGTTGGCATCGCGTATGGGCGTGAAATCAAAATTAATTGATGATCCAAATGATGTGGCAGCAGATTGGTTTGAAGGCGTTGAAACAATTGGCGTAACAGCAGGCGCTTCAGCACCTGAAGAGTTGGTGCAATCCGTGATTGGTCGATTAAAAGAATTTGGTGCCGATACTATTGAAGAGCTTCAAGGCTTAGAAGAAAATATGTTCTTTGAAGTGCCAAAAGAGTTAAGAATAAAAGAAGTAAACTAATTCTATTAAAAAAGTGCGGTTAATTTACCGCACTTTTTTTGTGTTATTTTATTTTTTATTGTGCACTTTAAGCCATTTTTGCATTTGTTCAATTTCTGCTTGTTGAGCGTTAATAATATTCTCAGCAAGCTTACGCATCTCAGGATCTTTTCCGTATTTTAATTCAACTTCTGCCATTTTTACTGCACCAATATGGTGTGGCAACATACCTGCTGCAAAAGCAACATCAGGATCTTTATATTGCGCAGCTGCCATCATGTCTTGATGCATTTGATTCATACCTTGCATAAATTCTTGTTGCATTGCAGAATCTGTCGACATTGGCATATTCATGTGTGCTTGATGCGGTTGTTCATTAGCTTGGGCATAAATTGAAACTGCAGCAGCGCTAAGTGTGATAAAAGTCATAAGTTTTTTCATGTTTTTCTCCTATGTGATAACTGAATGAGCACCAATCATAAACGTTAACCTAAGGTTAAGGTCAATATTTATTCCGAAAATTTTTGGTGAAATGCTAAAATAAGACAATGTTTGATATGAGGGACAGAATCATGAAACAAAAAATTGTGCTTGCCACAGGTAATAAAGGCAAAGTAAAAGAAATGGCGGATGTATTAGCTAATTTCGGTTTTGAAGTGATTGCTCAAACGGATTTAGGCATCGAAAGCCCCGAGGAAACTGGCTTAACGTTTGTCGAAAATGCGATCCTTAAAGCACGCTATGCGGCTGAAAAATCAGGGTTGCCGGCAATAGCGGATGATTCCGGTCTCGTGGTAGATGCGTTAAATGGTGCGCCAGGATTGTATTCTGCACGTTATGCTGGAGTAGATGGTGATGAAGCCGACGCGAAAAATCGTGAAAAATTACTGACAGAATTATCCGATGTTCCATCTGAACGTCGCCAAGCAAAATTTGTGAGTACGATTGTGTTATTGCAACACCCAAGTGATCCTTCTCCAATCATTGCTCAAGGTGAATGTGATGGGAAGATTATTTATGAAGAGAAAGGTGAAAATGGCTTTGGTTATGATTCGCTCTTTTTTAGCCCAGAAAAAGGCTGTACTTTTGCAGAATTAGAAACCGTAGAGAAAAAGAAAATCTCTCATCGTGCGAAGGCATTAGCTGTTTTAAAATCAAAATTAAGCGTCTAAAGTGCGGTTAATTTTTAACGAGAATTTAAGGATACAAAATGATTGTGACAACAACTCCTAATGTCGAAGGGAAACAAATCGTAGAATATAAACAAGTCGTCTTCGGTGAGGTGATTGCGGGTGCCAATTTCATGCGTGATTTCTTTGCTGGCATTACGGATGTGATTGGTGGGCGTTCTAGTGTTTATGAGCGTCGTATTAGTCGTGCACGTCAAGATGCGTTGAAAGAACTAGAAGAAAAAGCGTATGCCTTGGGTGCTAATGCTATTGTTGGCGTGGAAGTTAACTACACAACAGTGGGCACGAAAAGCATGTTTATGGTGATTGCAAGTGGCACGGCAGTGGTGGTGCGCTAAGGTCGTTTTTTCATTTGCTTAAATGTAATTTTTGCGATCAGGATCGCAAAAGTGCGGTCAATTTCTTGCGTGTTTTTGGAGTTTCTTAAAAATATCGCTGTTGATATGAGTCAACGGTACTTTTTGTTAATAAAGGGCATTTTTATGAAATTGATGAAACATTTATTTAGTTCATTATTTATTGCAGGCGCGATGTTGAATACACAAGCAATTGCAGAAGAAAAGACAGCAGAGCAGGCTCAACCGCAAACGCAAGTGCAGCAACAAACTGCTGTGCAAGCACCATCACAAACTGTACAACAAACAGTGAGTGATAAATTAAATATCAATACCGCTAGTGCATCAGAAATTCAAAAAGCATTGATTGGTATTGGGGCGAAAAAAGCAGAAGCCATTGTGCAATATCGTGAAAAACATGGTAATTTCACCGTGGCAGAACAACTACTTGAAGTACAAGGCATTGGCAAAGCCACGCTAGAGAAAAACCGAGATCGTATCGTGTTTTAATGTTGTTATTTTTATATGAAAAGCGGAATAGTGATATTCCGCTTTTTTATTTTTGAACAGAAAATTTACCAAAACTTGCAAAATATCAAATTTTTTTGGAATAAGTCGGGGAATCCTTGCAATGGTTTTTTAAGAGAGTAGAATACCAAACGGGTATAGGAATACCTATGTTGTAGTATAAGAAATAATAAACCAACTATTTGGAGTTAGATATGGCATCAGAAAATTTAAATCAATCTTCTGTTGCTCTCACACCAGTTGAAGCAACGGATTATGCTGAAAGCGTCGCTGCGTATAAAGCGCAAAAACGCCCATTTTTATCATTTCTGTCTGGTATTAGTGCTGGGGCTTGTATTGCTTTAGCCTTTGTATTCTATACGACGACACAAACAGCAAGCGCAGGAGCGCCTTGGGGATTAACCAAGTTAGTCGGTGGGTTAGTTTTCTCTTTAGGCGTAATTATGGTAGTAATTTTAGGATCTGAATTATTCACCTCTTCTACTTTAACCTTAGTTGCTCGCGTAGGCGGTAAGATAACCACAACGCAAATGATCCGAAATTGGATTGTGGTATATTTGGGCAACTTTGTGGGCGGTTTATTTATTGCTGCAGTGATTTGGTTTGGGGGACAAACCATGGCAGCAAATGGTCAATGGGGTTTAACCATTTTGGCTACCGCTCAGCATAAGATTCACCATACTTGGTTTGAAGCATTTAACCTTGGTATTTTATGTAACATTATGGTGTGTGTAGCGGTATGGATGTCTTATTCCGGTAAAACTGTTACAGATAAAGCATTTATTATGATTATGCCGATTGGTTTATTTGTTGCATCAGGTTTTGAACACTGTGTGGCAAATATGTTTATGATTCCACTAGGCATTATTACAGCTCATTCTAGTACGCCAGAATTTTGGCAACAAATTGGTATAGATCCAATGAAATATGCAGACTTAGATCTTTATCATTTCATTGTGAAGAATTTAATTCCCGTAACGTTGGGCAACATTGTGGGTGGCGCAGTTTGTATCGGCTTATTCCAACGTTATTTAACTAAAGCTCACTAATGTACTAACGAACTAAACAAGACTTATTTTTTATCAATTAAAAAAGGAAATGACTATGTCAGAACTTAATGAAGCACAAAAAGTTGCGTGGGCAGGGTTCGTTGCCGGTGATTGGCAAGAAAACGTCAACGTGCGTGATTTTATTCAAAAGAACTACACCCCGTATGAAGGTGATGATTCTTTCTTAGCAGGTCCAACCGAAGCGACAACAAAACTTTGGGAAACCGTAATGGAAGGAATTAAAGTTGAAAACCGCACACATGCGCCATTAGACTTTGACGAACATACGCCTTCAACGATTACTTCTCACGCACCAGGTTATATCAATAAAGACTTAGAGAAAATCGTAGGTCTTCAAACTGATGCTCCATTAAAACGTGCCATTATGCCATTTGGTGGTATTAAAATGGTGGAAGGTTCATGTAAAGTTTACGGTCGTGAATTAAATCCTGAAGTGAAAAAAATCTTCACTGAATACCGTAAAACACATAACCAAGGTGTATTCGATGTTTATACGCCAGATATTTTACGTTGCCGTAAATCAGGTGTATTAACCGGTCTTCCAGATGCTTACGGTCGTGGCCGTATTATCGGTGACTACCGTCGTGTAGCACTTTACGGTGTAGACTTCTTAATGAAAGATAAATACGCACAATTCTCTTCTTTACAAAAAGACTTAGAAGATGGCGTAAATCTTGAAGCAACTATCCGTTTACGTGAAGAAATCGCAGAACAACACCGTGCATTAGGCCAAATGAAACAAATGGCAGCAAGCTACGGTTACGATATTTCTAACCCTGCAACTAATGCTAAAGAAGCAATTCAATGGATGTACTTTGCTTACTTAGCAGCAATCAAATCACAAAACGGTGCAGCGATGTCATTTGGTCGTACTGCAACCTTTATCGATATCTATATCGAACGTGATTTAAAAGCGGGTAAAATTACTGAAACTGAAGCGCAAGAATTAGTTGACCACTTAGTCATGAAACTTCGTATGGTTCGTTTCTTACGTACACCTGAATACGATCAATTATTCTCTGGTGACCCAATGTGGGCAACTGAAACCATCGCAGGTATGGGTTTAGATGGCCGTACATTAGTAACCAAAAATACATTCCGTATTTTACACACTCTTTACAACATGGGTACTTCTCCAGAACCAAACTTAACGATTCTTTGGTCTGAACAATTACCTGAAAACTTCAAACGTTTCTGTGCGAAAGTATCGATTGATACCTCATCTGTTCAATACGAAAACGATGATTTAATGCGTCCAGACTTCAACAATGATGACTATGCAATCGCATGTTGTGTATCACCAATGGTTGTTGGTAAACAAATGCAATTCTTCGGTGCTCGTGCAAACTTAGCGAAAACATTGTTATACGCAATCAACGGCGGTATCGATGAAAAATTAGGTATGCAAGTAGGTCCGAAAACTGCACCAATCACTGATGAAGTGTTAGATTTCGACACCGTAATGACTCGTATGGACAGCTTTATGGATTGGTTGGCAAAACAATATGTGACAGCCTTAAACATCATCCACTACATGCACGATAAATATTCATACGAAGCAGCATTAATGGCATTACATGATCGTGATGTATACCGTACTATGGCTTGTGGTATCGCAGGTCTTTCTGTTGCGGCAGACTCACTTTCTGCAATTAAATATGCGAAAGTTAAACCTGTTCGTGGCGACATCAAAGATAAAGATGGCAATGTTGTAGCAAGCAACGTAGCGATCGACTTCGAAATCGAAGGTGAATATCCACAATATGGTAATAATGACAACCGTGTAGATGATATCGCTTGTGATTTAGTTGAACGTTTCATGAAGAAAATTCAAAAACTTAAAACTTACCGCAATGCTGTGCCTACACAGTCTGTATTAACCATTACTTCTAACGTGGTTTATGGTAAGAAAACAGGTAACACTCCAGATGGTCGTCGTGCAGGCGCGCCATTCGGACCTGGTGCAAACCCAATGCATGGTCGTGACCAAAAAGGTGCGGTAGCATCATTAACTTCTGTAGCTAAACTTCCATTTGCTTACGCGAAAGATGGTATTTCTTATACCTTCTCAATCGTACCAAATGCGTTAGGTAAAGATCCAGAAGCACAACGTCGCAACCTTGCGGGCTTAATGGATGGTTACTTCCACCACGAAGCGGAAGTAGAAGGTGGTCAACACTTAAATGTGAACGTGTTAAACCGTGAAATGTTATTAGATGCAATGGAAAATCCGGATAAATATCCGCAATTAACCATTCGTGTATCTGGTTACGCAGTACGTTTCAACTCTTTAACTAAAGAGCAACAACAAGACGTCGTCACTCGTACATTCACAGAATCGTTCTAAAACACGATAAAATTTAACCGCACTTTAGCGGGAACATAAAAATTATGAGCCTGATTTAAGTCAGGCTCATTTTTTATAGACGATATTTTTGGTAAAATTTAGCTATATTCATTTTTTGGAAATTTATGTATGTCTGTTTTAGGAAGAATTCATTCTTTTGAATCCTGTGGCACCGTGGATGGCCCGGGGATTCGCTTTATTTTATTTATGCAAGGCTGTTTAATGCGTTGCAAATATTGTCACAACCGTGATACTTGGGATCTTGAAGGTGGTCGCGAAATCAGTGTTGAAGAGCTCATGAAAGAAGTGGTGAGTTATCGCCATTTTATGAATGCGACCGGTGGTGGTGTAACAGCATCAGGTGGTGAGGCCATTCTTCAAGCTGAGTTTGTACGAGATTGGTTCCGAGCTTGTAAAGCAGAAGGCATTAATACTTGTTTAGATACTAATGGGTTTGTACGTCATTATGATCACATTATTGATGAACTAATCGATGTAACCGATCTTGTGTTGCTTGATTTAAAAGAACTGAACGATCAAGTGCACCAAAACCTGATTGGTGTACCAAATAAACGGACGCTTGAGTTTGCGAAATATCTGCAAAAACGTAATCAGCGAACCTGGATTCGTTATGTCGTGGTACCCGGTTATACAGATAGCGACCATGATATTCATTTATTAGGGCAATTTATTGAAGGTATGACCAATATTGAAAAAGTCGAACTTCTTCCTTATCATCGATTAGGCGCCCACAAATGGAAAACCCTTGGGTTTGACTATGAACTCGAAGATGTATTGCCTCCGACAAAAGAGTCGCTTGAGCATATCAAAAATATCTTAGAGGGATACGGACATACCGTAAAATACTAGGCGATAGTGTCAAACGGTAAACAGCAAGCTTCAGTAAGCTTTAAGGAGAGAAAAATGAAAAAATTGGCATTAACGTTTTTAGGTGTAGCCCTTTTAGCAGGCTGTTCAGCTGTTCAACCGCCACTTCCTCAAGAAGAGGTGAAACTAAGCCCACCTTCTAAAGATAGAGTGGGTTATGTTCGATTGGTAAAAGATAAAAATTACTACATTGATGCTGATTCTATTTGGGTCGATAACCAAGATTTAAACCAAGTGCATTTTGATGCGGTAGTGAATTTGGATAAAGGCTTATATGTGTATCCAAACGAAACTAGACGTTATGCACGTTCTGTTCGCCAATATAAAATCTTAAACTGTAAGAACTACCATTTAACCCAAGTTCGTACCGATTTTTATGATGATTTCTGGGGTGAAGGTTTGCGTGCTGCACCGAAAAAACAAGAGAAATACACAATCAGCTTGAAGCCTAATACAACGCTTTATGCGGCGGCACAAATCATTTGTGTGAACTCAGATAGAAAACCTTCTTTAGAATTAGAAGGCTCAAAAGCGAAATAATCAATCAAAGTGCGGTTAGAAATAACCGCATTTTTTATCTCTATGAAACTAATGAGCAGGCAATAAAAAACGGCCAATATTTATCAAATATTGACCGATCTTTTTATCTCTCAATGAAAGATTATTTCACACGAGAAACGTATTCGCCTGAACGAGTATCAACTTTGATTACTTCGCCGATTTGAACGAAAAGAGGTACTTTCACCACTGCACCAGTGCTTAATGTTGCAGGTTTACCACCTGTACCCGCAGTATCACCTTTAAGACCTGGGTCGGTATCGATGATTTCTAATTCTACGAAGTTTGGTGGGGTAACAGTAATTGGCGCACCGTTCCATAAAGTCACGATACAATCTGCTTGGTCTAATAACCATTTTTCAGCATCACCTACTGCTTTTGCATCAGCAGAGTATTGTTCAAATGTTTCTGGGTGCATGAAGTACCAGAATGCATCATCTTTGTATGAATAAGTCAGGTTAAGATCCATAACATCAGCAGCTTCAACCGAAGTACCAGATTTGAAGTTTACATCTAATACTTTGCCTGAAATTAATTTACGAATACGAGTACGAGTAAAAGCTTGGCCTTTACCTGGTTTAACGAATTCGTTTTCAACGATCACACAAGGCTCACCGTCTTGCATAAATTTTAGACCTGGTTTGAAATCACTGGTAGTATATGTAGCCATATTAAAAATATCCTAAAAAATAGAGATTGTTTGAAAGTGCGTATTTTAACCCGAAATATTGCGATTAGAGAAGAACAAAATTGGTTAGAAACCCTAAAAAATGCGATTTCTGATCCGAAAATCTTATTAAAAACCTTAAATTTGCCCGTTGAAGATTTTGCCGAGGACATCGCTGCTCGTAAACTTTTTGCTATGAGAGTGCCTTTGCCTTTTGTTGAAAAAATGGAAAAAGGGAACCCTAAAGACCCACTTTTTTTGCAAGTGATGACGGCTCAACAAGAATTTATTGAAGCGGAGGGTTTTGGCCAAGATCCTTTAGATGAGCAGCAAAAAAATGCCGTGCCTAATATTCTGCATAAATACCAAAATCGCTTGCTATTCATGGCAAAAGGGGGCTGTGCAGTCAATTGTCGTTATTGCTTCCGTCGTCATTTTCCTTATGATCAAAACCCAGGCAATAAAACCAGTTGGCAACAAGCAATAGACTATATTGCCGTACATTCTGAAATCGAAGAAGTGATTTTTTCAGGCGGCGATCCGATGATGACGAAGGATAGTGAATGGGTGTGGCTATTAGAACGCCTTGAAAAAATACCGCACTTACAACGTTTACGTATTCACTCTCGTTTACCTGTCGTGATTCCAGAGCGCATTACGGATGAATTTTGTGATTTATTGCTAAAAAGCCCATTACAAGCAGTGTTTGTGACACATATCAATCATCCAAATGAAATTGATGAAGAACTTGCTTTCGCTATGCAAAAACTGGCAGGCGCTAAGGTCACGTTACTCAATCAATCAGTCCTTTTAAAGGATGTGAATGATAACCCACATACATTAAAAGCATTGAGCGATAAGCTGTTTCAATCGGGAATCCTGCCTTATTACTTGCATTTGTTGGATAAAGTGCAGGGGCAAGTCATTTCTATATTTCAGATGAGAAAGCGTTACAAATTTATAAAGAATTGCAGGCGATCACTTCTGGCTATTTAGTGCCCAAATTAGCACGAGAAATCGGTGGCGAGCCAAATAAGACTTTATACACAGCTTAAGATCCGATAAAATACGATTCAATTTTTCACCGCACTTTTGTGCGATCTTTAGTTTAGCAAATCGAGGTAATACCGTGGATAATAAAAATCAACCTAACGACAATTCATCTCAAAATGAATTAGATTTAGGATTTAATCACTCTGACTCTGTGATACCAAGAAAACCAGTTCAACAAAGTGGCTCAATTTTTGATAAAGCCAAAGGTTTATTTGGTAAAAAAGAACAGGCAGATACACAATTCCATGTTCGTCGCGAACCAACTTTTGGTGCGGCAGCAAGCCAACCTTTTTCACCTTCTCAAGCATTCCAAAGTGAAACTACTGAACAGTCAGTGCAATCAAATGCTTTCGGCTCTCAAGAGTCTGTTGAAAATGTTCAAGTAGAAAACGTAGCGGAAGAAAAAGTGATGTTTGAAAATTCACCTGCAGAAGAGATTGTGGAAGAAGTGACGACTCAAGCAGAAACAGTTGCACCAACAGCCGCCACAGCAGCAAGTTTGAAATCACCTGAAAAATGGAAGGTTCTACAAATGTTACCAGAAAAACATCGCCGTTTATTTATTGCTATTTTGGGGTTAGTGGTATTACTGATCATTTTCTTCACCCTAAAACCAAATTCAGATACGGTAGAGTCTTTTGAACAACAAAACAGTAATGAAATTCCAGTTCAATTCCAATCATTGGATCAGTCTCAACCAGTTGAAACTACAGTATTAGATAATAATACTACGGCTCCAGCAACAACAGAACAAACAGCAAATGACGCTAAATCAGATACACCTCCAGCAATGGAATATGTAGGTGATAAAGCAGATGCTGCTAAATCACAACCTGCAGAGCCTGCACAACAAACTGTTACTCAACAGCCGGCCACTCAACCTGCGCCAGTTCAACCAGTTGTTGCTCCTGCACCAGTTAAAGAACCAGTGAAAACAGTACAACCCACTGTAGAAAAACATACCGCAACAGTTGAGCATAAAGCAGAACCTCGTCGTGAACAGACACCTGTGGTTCAAGAGAAAAAACAACCTAAACCTGTAGCTGAAAAAGTGACAGCTCAACCGACTCAAACCGTGAAAAAAGAGTCAAGCAAAATTCAAGAAGCGAAACCAGTTGATACTAAAGACAGTAAGGTTCAAATTGTGGAAGCGAAATCCGCAACCAACAAGACTGTGAAAGCTGCAGAACCAGTAGCTCAAACAGCTTCAACCGGTGCAACAAAAACATTAACTGTGCCTCAAGGTGTTTCACTGATGCAAGTATTCCGTGATAATAAATTGAATATTTCAGATGTGAATGCGATGACAAAAGCAAGCGGTGCTGGTAGTGCATTAAGCAGCTTTAAGCCTGGTGACAAAGTACAGGTTTCAGTGAATAGTCAAGGTCGAGTGAGTGAGCTTCGTTTATCAAATGGTGGCAAGTTCATTCGTCAAGCTGATGGTTCATACCAATATATAAAATAATCTTTAGTGGGCGAGCAATCGCCCATTTTTCTAGCTGAGATTGTTTATCCTTGCTCATTTTATAAAGTGAGCAATCATAAACAAACCTTGATGGAAATAGGATTCATGTTAAAAAAAATAAGCGTAATTTTGACCGCACTTTGGCTTTCCGCATGCTCGCAGAGTGTTGAGTTCAATAAAGCCACACCACAGAAAATGAAAGTGCAAACCGTTGATAAAAAATCCCAAAAGGGTTTAACAACCGTTTATTTGTGCAAAGACAATAAAGAAGTGAGTGTGGTTCATACCAAGCAAAAACAGAAAAGTAAAAAAACACTTAGTCAGGTCACGGTAACCTATAATGATGTGACAGAAAAACTGACGCGTGTGATTTCTGAACGTGGTAGAAATTATGCGAATATTCGTTGGTATTGGCAGGAGCGCGATGACTTCAGTCGATTACAAACTAGCGTAGGTGAGGTGCTCGCAGAACACTGTGTGAAACAACCAAGTGAATTAAAATCAGGCAAATAATTCTTGTATGGATCTCCAACGCGGCTTTGTATTGCATCGTCGTCCTTATAGTGAAACTAGCCTTTTAGTGGATTTATTCACTGAAGAAACAGGCCGTTTAACTGTTATTGCAAAAGGCGCACGCGCGAAGCGTTCTGCGTGGAAATCTGTCTTACAGCCTTTTACCCCATTACTTCTGCGTTGGTCAGGGAAAGGCGCATTAAAAACACTCACCAAAGCTGAACCGGCCGCGATTACATTACCTTTGCAGCAAACGGCTTTATACAGCGGGTTTTATGTTAATGAATTGATTACGCGTGTCATCGAGCCAGAAACGGCCAATCCACAGCTTTTTCAGCATTATCTACAATGCTTGACAGGCTTAGCAACTCAGCCACAGGTTGAACCTACATTACGCTTATTTGAATTTCATCTACTTAAAATTTTAGGTTATGGCATTGATTTTCTGCATTGTGCTGGATCAGGTTTGCCAGTGGATGAGTCAATGACTTACCAATATCGTTCGGAAAAGGGTTTTATCACCTCGTTAGTAAAAGATAACTTGACCTTTTATGGTCGAGACTTACTCGCCTTTGAGCGTTTGGAATTTACCAATGAGGCAGTCTTGCAAGCGGCAAAACGTTTTACTCGCATTGCGCTTAAACCTTATTTAGGTGATAAGCCGCTGAAAAGCCGAGAATTATTTACGCAAAATGTACTTTATTTAAAATAATCCCTTTCTTTGATACAAATAGATTAAAACATCATCATGGCTTTACTTTACGCTCCACAAAAAAAACAGAAAACCACGCAAAGAATCGTCGCAGAAATTCAGGATTTAGATTATCAAGGATTAGGTGTCGCCAAAATTCAAGGTAAAACTTGGTTCATTGAAAATGCTTTGCCAACGGAAAAAGTAGAAGCGGTAGTGACCGATGAAAAACGTCAATATGGATTAGCCACTGCTCAAAAATGGCTACGAGAGAATAATCAGCGTGTTGAGCCTCAATGTACTTATTATGGCCGTTGTGGTGGATGCCAAGGCCAGCATATTCCTGTAGAAATGCAGCGTAAAGCGAAAGAAAAGGCTCTTTTTTCTCGTTTAAGTAAACTACAAGCAGAGTCTATTCAATTAATGTCCATGATTTGTGGTGACCAATGGGCTTATCGTCGTCGTGTACGATTAAGCTTGCTGTGGAATGCCAAAAACAAAACCGTTGAAATGGGATTTCGTCAGAAAAACTCCAATCAGTTAGTGAGCATTCAGAAATGCTTAGTCGTAGAGCCTGTGATTAATCATCTTATCCCCAAATTGACCGCACTTTGGGCGCAATATTCAGCCCCGAAACAATTAGGGCATATTGAATTGGTTTCTGCTGAGAATGGCGTCGCTATGTTGTTACGCTATAAAGGAAATCTAGCCGAAACTGACCGCACTTTGTTGCTTGAGTTTGCTCGTGTAAATGCCGTCAATTTGTTCCTGCAAGATGATCAAGGTATCCAACTTGTGCATGGTGAAATGCCTTATTATACGTTAGACGATATTCATTTATCTTTTGATATCCGCGATTTTATTCAAGTGAATACCCACTTAAATCAACAAATGGTTGAGACTGCTTTAGATTGGTTTAATTTGAATCAGGATGATCATGTCTTAGATTTATTTTGTGGTATGGGCAATTTCACGTTGCCTTTAGCCAAACGCGTGAAAAGTGCGGTTGGAATTGAAGGTGTTTTTGACATGGTTCAAAAAGCCCAATTGAATGCACAGTTTAACCACATTGAGAATGTTGAATTTTATCAAGCCGATTTAGACCAAGCTTTTTCAGAACAACCTTGGGCAAAACAACATTTCAATAAAATTCTTCTCGATCCGCCTCGCAGTGGCGCTGCTTTTGCACTGAATGCGTTATGTGAGCTCGGTGCAGAAAGCATTCTTTACGTATCTTGCAACCCTGCAACCTTAGTACGAGATGCTGAGATTCTCCGCTCTTTCGGTTATTGTATCATCAAAACTGCCATGATTGATATGTTCCCGCATACCAGCCATTTGGAGTCGGTGACATTATTTATCAAATAAGGTGTAAATTCTGATAGAATAATCGGACTTTTTTGTTGTCTTAAAAAGACAACTCGGCAGACAGGATGTTGCCGAGCCATATTCATCAACAAGGGGGTATTATGGTTGCAGTTCGTGGTTCTCACTTATCAAATCCACATGATTTTGTGATCGAACAGTGGTGTTCGAGCCTTAAACTTGCTGCCCCTGCAGAAAAGTCTTTGATTGATGCATGGTATTATGCTCAAGCCAAAATAGCTGAACATGCCGATCAAATGGAGAATGCAATCCTCACATTGCAATCTGGTGTGGAAATGGTGGAAATTCTGCATGAAATGAATATGGACAGCGAAAGCTTACTCACCGCGATGCTATTCCCCTTAGTAGCAAATAAAATTGTCGATTGGGAGCAAATTCAGGAACATTTTGGCCCTAAAATCACCAAACTGCTTAAAGGTGTAGAGGAGATGGATAATATCCGTCAGCTCAACGCCAGTCATTCAGCCAATGCATCTCAAGTGGATAATGTGCGTCGTATGCTCCTCGCGATGGTGGACGATTTCCGCTGTGTGATCATCAAACTTGCCGAACGTATTACCTTTCTTCGCGATGCGGAAAATCATTTTTGCGAAGAGGAAAAAGTGTTAGCAGCCAAAGAATGTTCCAATATTTATGCCCCGTTGGCAAACCGTTTAGGTATCGGTCAATTGAAATGGGAGCTTGAAGATTACTGTTTCCGCTATTTGCACCCAGAACAATATCGAAATATTGCCAAATTATTACATGAGCGCCGCTTAGATCGTGAGCGGTATATTGCGGATTTCGTCACAGAATTAATTGGTTATTTAAAAGAAAATATTGATCAGGTTGAGGTTTATGGTCGCCCAAAACACATCTATAGTATTTGGCGAAAAATGCAAAAGAAACACTTGGAATTCAGTGGTTTATATGATGTAAGAGCTGTCAGGATTATTGTGCAAAAATTGCAAGATTGTTATACCGCGCTTGGTATCGTACATACACATTTCAAACATTTACCAAAAGAATTTGATGACTATGTCGCCAATCCGAAACCGAATGGCTATCAATCCATTCATACTGTGGTGTTGGGCAAAGGTGGTAAGCCGATTGAAGTGCAAATTCGTACCCAGCAAATGCATGATGATGCCGAACTTGGTGTAGCCGCACACTGGAAATACAAAGAAGGGACGACCGGTAGCCTTTCTGCTTACGAAGAAAAAATCACCTGGTTGCGTAAATTACTTGCATGGCAAGATGATATTGCGGATTCTGGCGAAGTGATGGCCGAATTGCGTAGCCAAGTCTTTGATGACCGAGTATATGTGTTTACGCCGAAAGGTGAGGTAGTAGACTTACCAGCTGGTTCTACACCGCTTGATTTTGCTTATGCGATCCACAGTGAAATTGGTCACCGTTGTATTGGGGCGAAAGTTGGTGGACGTATCGTACCATTCACTTATCACCTACAAATGGGTGAGCAAGTGGATATTATCACGCAGAAAAATCCAAACCCAAGCCGAGATTGGGTCAACCCTAACTTAGGCTTTACTCATACCTCAAAAGCGCGCGCCAAAATCCAAGCGTGGTTTAAGAAACAAGATCGTGATAAAAATGTTCCAGCGGGTAAAGAGCAGTTAGATAATGAACTTGCTCGTTTGAATATCAGTTTGAAACAGGTTGAGCAGCTAGCCTTGCCGCGTTATAACTTAAGAAACCTCGAAGATTTATACGCCGGTATTGGTAGTGGGGATATCCGTTTAAATCAGTTGATGAATTTCTTACAAAGCCGATTAATTAAAGTGACGGCTGAAGAAGCGGATCAAGAAATTCTCCGTCATGTGGCGAGTAAAAGTGCAAATACTGCACAGCAAAAGGCGCAGCAGAAAGCCGAACAACAACAGAATAACGGTTATGTCATTGTTGAAGGGGTCGGTAATTTAATGCACCATATGGCGCGTTGTTGTCAGCCGATTCCTGGTGATGCCATTGCAGGCTACATTACGATGGGACGAGGTATCTCAATTCATCGTTGCGATTGTGAACAGTTCATTGAATTGCAAGCTGCCCATCCTGAACGCGTGGTGGAAGCCCTTTGGGGGATAATTACGCGGCTGGTTTCCATATTAATATTCGAATCGTAGCGAGTGATCGTAATGGTTTATTACGAGATATTACGACTGTGCTGGCTAATGAAAAAGTCAGTGTTCTAGGTGTTTCAAGCCGTGCGGATACCAAAAAACAAGTGGCAACGATGGATATGGAAATTGAACTGAAAAATGTCGAAAGTTTAAGTAAAATACTGGCCAGATTAGCGAAGTTAGACGACGTTATCGAAGCAAAACGTTTATAGATTACAACATAGGAACTTTTATGTATAAAACCACGGGATTAACCCATTTAATTAACTCCACAAAATATTCTTTACAAGGTTTAAAGAGTGCATTCAAAAATGAAACTGCATTTCGCCACGAATGTTTTCTTGCGTGCATTTTGATTCCGCTCGCATTTTTGTTAGGTGACACTAAAATTGAAATTGCCTTGATGATTTCATCGGTTTTACTCGTGATGGCAGTGGAGCTGTTAAATAGTGCAGTTGAAGCGGTGGTAGATCGTATCGGTACAGAACGCCACGAGCTTTCAGGAAGAGCTAAAGACCAAGGCTCAGCAGCGGTATTCATCGCCCTTTGCATTGTTGTCGTGGTTTGGGGAAGTATTTTATTTTTCTAAAGTGCGGTCAATTTTCAGTAACAATTTCGGCTTATGTGTTTTACATAAGCCGTTTTTGTAGGTGAGAGCGGGCAAAATTTTATTCCTCTGTTTTTGTGTATCTGATATAAATAAGAAAGATCATTTAAACAGGAGGACTCTATCATGACAACAGTCTCAGCTTTAGGTGCGTTAATGGCGCTACTTGTTGCTATTTTCCTTATTTTGAAAAAAGTTTCACCAGCCTATGGGATGTTACTCGGGCTTTGGTGGGGGATTAGTCGGTGGTGCGGATTTATCTCAAACTGTGAGTCTCATGATCGGTGGGGCTCAAGGTATCACTACCGCAGTCATGCGGATTCTCGCGGCAGGTGTATTAGCCGGAGTACTGATTGAATCCGGTGCGGCGAATACCATTGCTGAAACTATTACAAACAAGTTAGGTGAAACCAGAGCATTATTGGCTTTAGCGTTGGCTACATTAATTTTAACCGCTGTTGGTGTATTTATTGATGTTGCCGTGATTACGGTCTCTCCAATTGCCTTAGCACTTGCTCGTCGTACTGACTTATCAAAACCCGCTATTCTCTTAGCAATGATTGGTGGAGGAAAAGCCGGAAACTTAATGTCACCCAATCCTAATGCAATCGCGGCAGCAGATACGTTCCATCTTCCTTTAACGTCAGTGATGATGGCAGGAATTGTTCCTGCTATTTGGGGCTTAATATTGACGTATTTCTTAGCAAAACGTTTAAGAAATAAAGGTTCGCGTGTTTCAGCCCAAGAAGTTGTCGTAGTCGAAACACAGAATTTACCCTCATTTTTGACCGCACTTATGGCACCTTTGGTTGCCATTTTCTTATTGGCACTTCGTCCGTTAGCTGATATTAAGGTAGACCCTTTAATCGCTTTACCACTTGGTGGTCTCATTGGCGCACTCTGTATGGGGAAGCTTCGTCAAGCCAATAACTATGCAATTAGTGGTTTAGGCAAAATGGCCCCAGTGGCGATTATGCTACTTGGTACGGGGGCTTTAGCCGGTATTATTGCTAATTCCGGTATGAAAGATGTGCTCATTGAAGGCTTAAAACATTCGGGCTTACCTTCTTATATCCTAGCACCAATTTCAGGTGCGTTAATGTCTCTTGCAACGGCATCAACAACAGCAGGTACAGCGGTTGCTTCGAATGTGTTTAGTTCAACGCTATTAGAGTTGGGGGTGAGTAGTCTAGCCGGTGCCGCAATGATTCATGCGGGGGCGACAGTTTTCGACCATATGCCACATGGTTCTTTCTTCCATGCAACTGGCGGTAGCGTGAATATGGATATGAAAGAACGCTTAAAATTGATTCCTTATGAAAGTGCCGTGGGTTTGATTATGACCATTGTGTCCACTTTAATTTTTGGTGTATTTAATTAGCTTAAGGAGAGAATATGAAAATTGTGATTGCACCAGATTCATTCAAAGAAAGTTTAACGGCACTTGAAGTGGCTAATGCGATTGAAACAGGTTTTAAACGAATTTTCCCGAATGCCGAATATGTGAAATTACCGATGGCAGATGGTGGTGAGGGAACTGTGCAATCCTTAGTGGATGCCACTCAAGGGCGCCTGATTGAAACGGAAGTTACTGCACCGTTAGGCAATCAAGTAAAAAGCTTTTTCGGCTTATCGGGTGATGGTAAAACGGCGATTATCGAAATGGCGGCAGCGTCAGGGCTACATCTTGTACCAATGGATAAACGCAATCCTTGTCAAACCACCAGTTTTGGTACGGGTGAGCTAATTAAGCAAGCCATTGACCTTGGTGTTCAACACATCATTTTAGGGATCGGCGGAAGTGCCACAAATGACGGTGGCGTAGGTATGCTGCAAGCATTAGGCTTGCGCTTATTGGATAAAAATGGTCAATCTATTGGCTTTGGCGGCACAGAATTATCTAAAATTGCTGAAATCCAAATGGCTGATTTAGATCCTCGATTGCAGCACGTACAAATTGAAGTGGCTTGTGATGTGAATAATCCACTTTGTGGTGAACGAGGTGCCTCTGCAATTTTTGGCCCACAAAAGGGCGCGACGCCTGAGATGGTGAAAGAACTCGATGCTGCATTAGCTCATTTTGCTAAAATTGCCGAGCGGGATTGTGGTAAGCAAATTAAAGAGCAGCCAGGTGCTGGGCGGCAGGTGGTATGGGCGGTGGTTTATTGCTCTTACCCAATGTGCAACTCAAGGCGGGTGTGCAGATTGTGTTAGATAATTTGAAACTTGCTGAGCAAGTTAAAGAGGCTGATTTAGTGATTACTGGCGAAGGCCGTATGGATGCACAAAGTATCTTAGGTAAGACCCCAATCGGTGTGGCGCGCACGGCGAAACAATTTAATAAGCCAGTCATCGCGATTGTAGGTTGTTTACGTGAGGATTATGAAGTGGTGTATGAACATGGCATTGATGCAGTGTTCCCAATTATCCGTAATCTGGGTGATTTACCGACAATTCTCAAGCAAGGCGAGCAGAATTTAATCTCAACAGCTCAAAATGTGGCGAGATTGTTGTCATTGAAATAAGCTTTTCATACTAAAGTGCGGTCAAAAATAACGATAAATTTGGCCGCACTTTTTTATTTTATCCCCTCGGATGAAATCTTTCGTGAAGGTGTTTCAAGCGTTCTTTAGCTACGTGAGTATAGATTTGCGTGGTGGAGAGATCGCTATGTCCGAGGAGCATTTGCACAACACGGAGATCCGCACCGTGGTTCACTAAATGCGTCGCAAAGGCATGACGGAGAACATGTGGTGAAAGGGCATCCGTATCGATTCCCGCTAACACAGCATAATGCTTTATACGATGCCAAAAGGTTTGGCGAGTCATTTGCTGAGCTCGTTGACTCGGAAAAACTACATCTGAACTTTGTCCATTAAGCAAAATAGGACGACCATAACGTACGAATTGTCGCACCCAAAAAGCAGCTTCTTCTCCCATTGGCACAATGCGTTCTTTGTTACCTTTACCAATCACACGCACGACACTTTGTTGTAAATTCATATTCTCAATGGTGAGCGTGACCAATTCCGTGACACGTAATCCTGTGGCGTACAACAATTCCAACATGGCTTTATCGCGTAACTCGATCGGAATTTCTACATCTGGCGTATTTAATAAATTTGTGACTTGTTGCTCGGTTAAATACTTAGGCAAACGGCTTGGTAGTTTAGGCGAACTCAGTACGGCACTTGGATCATCTGTACGATATTTCTCACGATATAAATATTGAAACAATTTTCGCATCGCACTCAGCATTCTAGCCGTGCTTGTCGCTTTATAGCCTTGTTCTAAACGGCTACCTAGAAATTGCTGTAGATCTAATGGCTCTAGCGTTTCGAGAGATAAATTTTGTTTATCTAACCAATCACACAGTGCGGTCAAATCGAGACGATAAGACTGCACGGTGTTTTCAGACAATCCTTTTTCTATCCAATATTCATTCAAGAACAAATCGACTAGTGTGAGGTTATTCATGTTTACACTCTATGGGGTAAAAAGGCTTTTACACCACGTGGGGTGATAAATAAACCAATGAATGCAAAGGCGGCCATTAAGCTGAAAGCATAAACTGGTGAAATTGGATAAAGCACGCCAGAAAGTGCGGTGAAAATGGCAATGGCGGCACATCCGGCTAAGGCATTGTATAAACCTTGTAATTTCGCAATATGGTTTTGTGGTTGAGTCGTGATATAACGCACGGTCGCGTAATGCCCTGCCACATAAGTGAGGCTGTGAAAACATTGCAATAGAACGATTTCAACAAAGGTATCGGCATAACCAAAAGCAAGCCAACGTACGATAGCCGCGATGCCTGTGAGATAGAAAAGGACTGTAATACTCCAATTTTTGAATAATCGGGTGGAGAAGAAAAAAACGACAATTTCTACTAATACACTGATTCCCCAAAATAAGCCTGCATCGGAAACAGAATGACCGTGGCTTGTCCAGAAGATAGTGCTGTATGAGTAATAAGCCGCGTGCGATCCTTGAATCAGTGCAATAGCAATAAATAAACGAAGTGTCGTTTTATTTTTGAGTAAGCCTAAAAATCCAATAGAATTTTCGACCGCACTTTGTGGCTCATCTTGTGGCATTGGATTGGGATGAAGTAATTGCACAATACTATAGAAAATAAGGATGCCCGTAATCATCCATGTGATGTATTGTTCACCAATTATCCCCGCTAAATACCCAAACACCATTACGCCGACAACAAATGCAAAGGAGCCAATCAAGCGTACTTTGCCGTAATCTAAATGAATTTGTTGTTGCCAGGTACTGGCTAGGCTATCACCAATCGGCATCCCCGCCGCATTCACCATGGAATACAAGGCAAGTCCAATAAATAATAACCAGAAGTTATGCGATATGAGCCCGATTAACGCCATGGTGACAGCGCTGGCAACAGCTAAGTAACGTAAGCCATTCACTAAAAGGGAAACGCGTTTTATTAAGCCTGAAAATAAAATACTGCCGCTAAAACGGAAAATATAACCACAGGCCAGTAATAAACCGATGCTTTCTTCACTATAAGATTGCGTTTTCAACCACGCAGGGAAAAGGGGAAGAAATACACCGTAGGCACAATAGTAACCAAAAAAGCTCAGGGTGAGCCAGGTCAAAGGACGAACTTGCATTAGAATAATTTTTCCATTTCTTGTGAGCGTGCCAGACAAGCCCGCATCGCTTGTTTAATGATGTCGTTAAATTGATGTTGATTAAACACATTTAATGCGGCTGCGGTGGTACCGCCTTTTGAGGTGACATTTTCTCGTAAAGTGGAAAGCGCCGTCTGTGGATTTTCAATCACCAACTTCGCTGAGCCTAACATGGCTTGTTGTACCAACTCACGAGATTGTTTTTCATCTAAGCTCATTTCCATTAGGCCTTGTTGCATGGCTTCTAAAAATTGGAAGAAGTAAGCGGGGCTACTGCCAGATGCAGCGGTGATTGCATGCATTTGATCTTCATCCGTCACCCAAGTGGTTTTTCCTACAGCTGAAAGTAAATCTTCCGCAAAAGTGCGGTCAGTTTCAGGAGTGTTTTTGTCTGCAAATAAGCCCGCCATGCCTTCACCGACTAAGGCAGGCGTGTTTGGCATCACGCGAACAATGGATTTTGCTGTTGGGATGAGTTCGGCTAATCGGGCGGTCGAAATACCTGCAGCAATGGAAATGATTAATTTATCAGAAAAATCAACCGCACTTAATGGCTTGCAAACATCAGCGAGGACTTGCGGTTTAACCGCAAATAAGACTACTTGAGATTGTGTGATGGATTGATCGTTATCCGTAGAAACCGCGACGCCATATTGAGCAAAAAAAGCACGTTTCTCTTCATTAGGATCATTAACGATAATTTTATCGGCTGGATAACCTTGTTTTAATAGGCCTAACACAATCGCTTGTGCCATATTGCCACCACCGATGAAGGCAATTAATTTCTGTTGCATCATTTTTTCCCGTGAGTTTATGGGCTACAATGTCGCGTATTTTACCCTATTATGAAGGAAGTGTACGATGTGGTTTAAAAATTAAATAGATTGTCTTGAACCATTGCAAATATAATCAATCTTCTTTCATGTTTTGATAATTGGTTACCAAATTGGTTACTATTTTTAGGCGTGTACACTGTAGCTGTTTATTACTTGTTCACTAATTATATGTAATATTACCTCTAGTATATACAATACATCAAAAAGTATCCGATGTATCCAAAAAATCTCTAATTTTTATCTATTCAATTTGTAATATGTCTTAAACAATGTTTTTACCATCAAGTTGTTGCGATCTGATTTAATTAGATATTATTTCATTTTATATTACTTCTAAATTATTAATATCTGATATGGGATGATATTTTGTTACGAATCTATATTTTTTGCTTAAGATTTAGGCATTCGATTCTTTTTTATGTTTCAAGTGTCTAAAAAACAATCAGATCAAGTTAAAAAATGCTTTTTTTGTATTAATCTCAGTTAAGACATATTAGCTAGATATGTCTACCACATAATTTCAATCATATATCACGAGGTAAATATGGAATCAGCATATACATTAGATGATTTTAATCAAAGCTTAGCTGAACGGATAAAATAGACAGATAATTTTGATAATGGGGTGCAGTTATACCCTAAAGATGTTGCATTAACTCATAAGTATATTCAGTTTAATGATCTGTTTATTAAATTTATGGTGTTAGATCTAGATCGGGAAAATTCTGCAATGGATTGGGAATTGTTAGGACTTCCAAGTCCAAATATAGTCGTACAAAATAGATTAAACGGTCGATGTCATTATATCTATGCGTTAGAAGTACCTATTTGTAACACAAAGAATGCTCGATTTAAGCCAATAAGTTATTTTAAAAAGATACAACGGGCTTATATTGATAAGTTAGGAGCAGATCAACACTATGTTGGTGTATTCACTAAAAATCCAAACTCAAATTTTTGGAGAACATTTGTATTTAATGTACCTAAATATACTCTGGATTATTTAGCTGATTTTGTTGATTTATCAAATAAACCTGTATTTTATCTAAATGATAATGAAGATATTGAAGGTCGGAATTGTTCTTTATTTAATCAGATCAAAAAAATTGGTTATCGTGAGATTCTGAAGTTTAAATGTTCAGGTAAACAATTAGAACAATTTAATCAGTATTTATTATCTTCATTAGAGTTATTAAATCAGAATCATAATCCACCATTACCATACAGGGAGTTAAAAGGAATTGCTAGAAGTTCATCTCGTTGGATCTGGGAAAGATTTTCTGAATCATCGTTTCAACAAATTCAGTCGAATCGTTCTCGAAAACGATGGGAAAAGCAACAAATTATCAAGAAAGAGTTGTTTAATCAATTTGGAGCTAATAAACCTAATATGTCGTTAAAGCAAATAGCAGAACAATTTAGTATTAGTATAAGTTCATTGAATCGTTGGGCAGAAGAATTCGGATGGGTGAAATCAAAAAATGACTTAAAAAGTAAATATGAGAAAATAGTATAGTTAAGAACACAAGGTCTGAAATGGCGAGAAATAGCAACCTGTTTATCAATATCAGAAGGCAGTGCTAAGATGTGTTTTAAACGATATAAAAGATAATAAATAAAAGCCACCATGTTTTTGGTGGCTTATTTTTTTATACTTTACAAGTTTCAAGGTAACTTAGAATCTAAGATTCAGGAATACGAACTTGTCGTCCAAATTTGATAGATGTTAATTTTTTCGATTCAATTAATCGTAGAATAGTTGAACGACTTACACGTAAACGATCTTGAAGATCTTGAATTGTGAAGTAATAGCCGACGTTATCTTGTATTTTCATAATTATCTCCTATTTCGTACATACTTTTTAGGAGCTTAACACAGGAATTTATGAATCTAACTTTAAATTGATATTTTTTTTAATTATTTTTGTGAGTGTATATTTTGCACGGATATCACGTTGTAAAACACGTAGCAGAAAGATTAGTTCATCAATGTCGAGTTTTCTAAATAGTAAGCTAATTAATTCTTCAGTTTCCGTGTCAGAATGCGGTTTAAAATTTGGAAATTTTTTCATCATTTTAAGTTCACTGTACTTGATAAATGTATATAGGTATTTAATGTAAGCCAGAATAATTCTAAATGATGTCTAGATGCATTTAGTTGATTAGAATGATAAAACCTATAGGTAATACATAAAATGAAAAAAGAGCTCATTTTTGAGCTCTTTATGACGATTTTAGTTTTCACTACTCATTGGTACAAAACCATCAGTTTCTGGTGAGTATTCAACATAGTAAGATGAATCTCTCATTTTGTAGGCTTGTGGAACATTGTCGGGTTTAGTGCTACATGCTTTGTTTAAAAGTTTGTATTCATCATGAGTAATACATTGACCTTTTTCATATGTTTTTAACAAGCCTGTTATCATGCAGACATCGTAAGATGAACGTTTTTCACCAAAATAAATATAGTCTCCACATTTCATAGCTATTGAACCGGATTGTTCTGGCGGAAATTCAATAGTACGGATTCCTGCATATGTAATATTTGTTATTAGAAATATAGATGTAATTAAAAATTTATTCATTTTAAGATTCCATTAAAGTAAATATTAACAATTACGATAAGTTATTGGATTTTGTGGCGCCTTGTAATCATTATTTGATGAATAGGTTAATTTATTAACAAGTTCTTGATAAATTGGAGAATCTTTCGGCACAAGTTTACCGACAAAACCCCAACGACCTTGACGCTCAATAGGTGCTTCAATCCAGTATGAAATTTCGTAGGCTGCTAATGTCCAGCCACGATAAACTGCAATAGCATATTTGGCTTTTTCACGGCGTAAACCCGTTTTCCAATAGCCGCGAGTGCGTTCGTAAATTTCTTTTTCAATTTGCGATTTATCAATTTCGCCTGATTTTATTTGTTGTTTTAATTTTTTATAGTTTTTATTAATTGTGATTAAAACAACAGGTAAATCTGTTTTTAATTCTTGTGGGTCATATATACGTTTTAGTTCTGATAATGACATTAAACCTTTTTCAGAAGAATATGTGCCACCTTGAATATTGGTTAATGGTTGTTGATTAGGTTTTACAATGGATAATAAATCGATCGCTAAAGCCTCATATTCAAGTGCTTGTTTTTCCTCCTTGATATTATGTCTTAAAATATAGTATAAGGGTTCAAGCCCATCTTTATGTATATCATTGATTAGTGATATTTTATCATTTTCATTAGTTTTGCAAGTTAATGCACCTTGTGCATGTTGAAAAACTCTATTGCCAATACCTTTACCGATATAGAAGATATTTTGATTTCTAGGGTCAACAAGACAATAGATGTAATAATTAATTTTTTCAATTATAGCGGTTGAAAACATAGTTACACCTATAATTCTTCTTCCCGTATTTTAGTATACGTATGCTTGCAATTAGGATTTTGGCAACAATATGTATATCGTTTTTTTACTTTCGTGCATTGAAGATATCGTTCTCGTGTTTTTCCAGATGCCATTCTTTCGCGTACTTTAGTTTTTCCCAGCCAGCGATCAATTTCTTTAATTGAATCCAATTCAATTTTGCCTGATTTACAGACTGGACAGACTTCAGGCTTATTTGCCCAAGAATTAAATGTGTAGCAAATGTAACAAATACCTAGAATCCCAAAAACAATAAATTCGGTCGGAATTTTTTTGTTATCAACGAATCCGATAATTAGCATTAGTATGAATAATAATGAAAGTAAGAATAAAGCAGTTTTTATTAGAAGTTTTAGTATATGTCCTATTGGTTTAAGTATAGATTTAAGCATAAATATCCCCAGTATAGTTGTATCTGTAAATTTTATCTAAGAGAGATTTTGCGTTCTACCAACAATCGATGTATAGTTAGCACACAGTTTGTTGTAAAAAATTAACCTATTTATGGGTATAAGAATGAACGTACATGAAAAGATCAGAAAACTACGTGAAACAAAGCATTGGTCACAAGAAGAAATGGCTGAAAAAATGAGTATGTCGTTGAATGGCTATGCAAAAATTGAACGTGGTGAAACGAAATTACATCTGGATAAGCTAGAGCAAATTGCACAAATTTTAGATATAGATATTGTTGAATTGATTAATTCTGGTGAGCGAAATGTCTTCGTTCAATTCAATGAGAATTCTCATTTTGGTTCGTCATTTCAGGGAGACAATGAGAAATCTCTATTGATTGAGATTGAAAAGCTAAAATTATCGTTATCACATTGTCAGCAATTATTGGAAGAAAAAGAAGGTTTGTTGAACAAGCTAGTAGAGCAAAAAGATAATGAAATAAAGCTACTGAGAGAAATGGTAGAGTTATTGAAGAAAGGTTAGGTAAATAAAGGGAATCAGTATTGATTCCCTTTATTTTTAGATACTTTTTTTCATACATTCTTCAACAAAATCTCCCCAAGCATTCATTAATGGTTTTCGTTGTTCAAGATAGGTTGAGCGATTGTAGGCATTACGAACTTGATTTTTGCTTTGATGAGAAAGGCAAGCTTCAAGAATTTCCAGATTCATTTCGGTAAATGTCTCGCTAAGATAGGTGCTTGCGATAGAACGTAGCCCATGTGATGTTAATTGATCTTTATAACCAACGCGTTTAATTGCTGCATTAGCAGAGCTTGAATGTAATGGTCTTTCAGGATAACGTTGGCTTTGAAAAATAAAACGACTACGGCCTGAAATGTTTTTTAGCTTATTAAGTATTTTAAGCACTTGTGGTGATAATGGAATGGTGAAAGCTTTTTTCATTTTCATGCGTTCAGCAGGGATATTCCATAGCGACTTCTCAAAATCAATTTCATTCCATTGTGCATTTGCAGCTTCACTTGGACGGGTGATAGTCAAAAGGGAGAATTCAATAAGATATTTCACCATAAGGTCAATATGTGAATGACGTAACGCAGACATGAATTCAGGTAGTTTTTCAGGTCTAATAGTTGGATGATGTGTTGTTCTGTTTACATTAAAAGCCTTTGATACATTGATGCATTTATTAAACTCAATAATACCTTTGTTAACAGCAAAATTCATGATTTCATTAACTAATGCAATAACAAGCTTCCCAGTGTGAGAAACTCCTCGTTCAAATAATGGTATAGCTGTATCATGTAACTGTTGTGGTGTAATTTCAGCAATAGGGTTATCGCCTAAATATGGAAATGCATATTTTTCTAGCGTTCTCCATCGGCTTTTAAGTGTTACAGACTTGATTTCAGAAACTTTTTTTTGTTTCCATTGAGTTGATATGGCAAAAAATGTATTGTTTTGTCGTTGTAATTGCAGTAATTCATGCTGTTTTATGTATTCTTGCGGATCAATCTTATTAGCTAGTAATTGACGATATTGTTCTCTCAATTCCCTTGCTTTTGATAGTGTAATTGCTGGATATAGTCCTAAAGAAATTTTTGCTCGTTTCTTTGTTAGAGGTCGATAGTAATTAAACCTCCAAGATTTTGAACCTGTTGGTGAAATGATTAGAAATAGTCCATAACCATCAGTCAATGTATATGGTTTGTTTGATACTTTTGCTTTCTTGATTTCAGTGTCAACAAGTGGTTTTACTTTTTTAGCCATAAGACATCTGTTTATGTATATAAAAATAGGTATTAATATGTTTTTTAGTAACCAAGAAATCTAGCTTGATTATGATAAGTTACCATTATGGTTACTAAAAAATTGAAATATGATGATATACTATGAATTATAAATGGTGTTTTGAAATAAGTAAATTATTGATTTGATAATAAAATTGTACATGGTGAAATGTTATGAGTTATAAAGTTAATTTTTGGTTTAAAAATTTAATGTCATATAGGCTGACTAAGCCCCTAGATTGGGATCTTAATGAATTGCAACGCCAGTTGTCAGGTTGTGAATTTCATCCTTGTGGCTCACAAGATCAAAGTAAATTCGGTTGGACGAATCCGTTGAAAGACAGCGAGTTATTGCATTTTTCAGTCGGTAAACACATTTTGTTGGTCGCGAAAAAAGAAGAGAAAATGTTGCCAGCAAATGTGGTGAAACGTGAATTGGATGAACGCATTGAAAGCCTTGAGCAAAAAGAAAACCGTAAATTGAAAAAAACGGAAAAACAAACGTTAAAAGATGATGTGGTGATGAATTTATTGCCGCGTGCGTTCAGTAAAAATCAGCAAACTGCCGTGTGGATTGATACCGAAAATAATCTTGTTCATGTTGATGCGGCATCCAGTAAACGCGCAGAAGATGCCTTAGCATTATTGCGTAAATCACTTGGTTCGTTACCCGTTGTGCCGTTAGTTTTTGCGAATGAGCCTTCTACGATTTTAACGGATTGGATTGTGCAGGAAAAAATCCCGCATTGGTTGGTGGCGTTAGAAGAGGCTGAATTGTGTGGAAGCCAAGAAGACAGTGTGATCCGTTGTAAGAAACAGCCTTTAGAAAATGAGGAGATTCTCGCGCTTTTACAAGATGGCAAAAAAGTGGTGAGCAAGCTCGCATTGGAGTGGGAAGATACGCTGACTTTTGTGTTTAATGAAGATTGCACTCTCAAACGTTTAAAATTTGCCGATGCAGTGCGTGAGAAAAATGCGGATATTTTAAAAGAAGATTATGCGCAACGCTTTGATGCTGATTTTGTATTAATGACGGGGATTTTATCTAAACTGACTGAAAACTTACTCGATGAATTCGGTGGCGAGAAAGTTCGATTAGGTTAGTTTGAACGAAGAAATAAAAAAGGCGAACATCATGTTCGCCTTTTGTTGATCTAAAAGTGCGGTCAAATTTCCGCACGTTTTTAATTAGTGAGTACTCGTACTGGTTGTCGTACGGTTTGCACGTTTACGATCGTTTTCCGTTAAGAGTTTTTTACGGATACGGATCGACTCTGGTGTCACTTCCACTAACTCGTCATCATCGATAAACTCGATGGCTTGTTCAAGTGTAAATTTCACCGGTGTAGTTAATACGATGGCATCATCTTTACCTGATGCACGCATATTGGTGAGTTTTTTACCTTGTAAACAGTTTACGGTTAAGTCGTTTGTGCGGCTGTGAATACCGATGATTTGACCTTCGTAAACTTCTACGTTGGCTTCAATCATTAATTTACCACGCTCTTGTAAACCGAACAGTGCATAAGCCAATGCTTTACCCGTTGCGTTAGAAATTAATACACCGTTTTTACGTTGACCGATTTCACCTGGCTTGATGTCATCGTAGTGATCGAAACTGGAGTAAAGTAAACCTGTACCAGACGTCATCGTCATGAATTCACCACGGAAACCGATTAAGCCACGGCTTGGGATGATGTATTCTAAACGTACACGACCTTTGCCATCTGGCATCATGTCACGAACTTCACCTTTACGGATACCCAATGCTTCCATGACAGAACCTTGGTGTTGTTCTTCTACGTCAATAGTCACTTGCTCATAAGGCTCTTGTTTTTTACCGTTGATTTCACGGTAGATTACTTTAGGGCGAGAAACCGCAAGTTCATAACCTTCACGACGCATATTTTCAATTAATACAGAAAGGTGTAATTCGCCACGACCAGAAACACGGAATTCATCTGGGTTTGGTGTTTCTTCAACGCGTAATGCCACGTTGTGAACTAACTCTTTGTTTAAACGTTCAAGAATTTGACGAGAAGTCACATATTTGCCTTCTTGGCCCGCAAAAGGAGAGGTGTTTACACAGAAGAACATGGTTACGGTTGGCTCATCAACGGTTAATGAAGGCAAGGCTTCAACGGCGTTGATATCGCAAATAGTATCCGAGATATTTAATTCACCTAAACCGGTAATCGCGATAATATCGCCTGCGTAAGCAATATCTTCTTCATAACGTTGTAAACCAAGATGACCTAATACTTGACCGACACGACCTTGGCGAGTTTTACCTTCGCCATCAATAATCGTTACAGGTTGATTTGGTTTGATTGCACCACGTTTGATACGACCGATACCGATAACACCCACATAGCTGTTATAGTCTAATTGTGAGATTTGCATTTGGAATGGTGCATCAAGTTCCACTTTTGGCGGTTCAACGTGTTGAACGATCGCTTCAAATAATGGGGTCATATCTTCCGCTAAATCTTCGTGTTCAAGCCCTGCGACACCATTTAATGCTGAAGCATAGATAATAGGGAAGTCTAATTGCTCATCGGTTGCGCCAAGGTTAACGAATAAATCGAATACTTGATCCACCACCCAATCAGGACGTGCGCCTAGACGGTCAACTTTGTTAATTACTACAATTGGTTTTAAACCATGAGCGAAGGCTTTTTGTGTCACGAAACGCGTTTGTGGCATTGGGCCATCAAAGGCATCTACGACTAAAAGTACAGAATCCACCATAGAAAGTACACGTTCTACTTCACCACCGAAGTCGGCGTGTCCTGGGGTATCTACGATGTTAATACGATAACCATTCCAGTTAATTGCGGTATTTTTTGCAAGAATGGTAATGCCCCGTTCTTTTTCAAGATCGTTTGAGTCCATTACGCGTTCATCAACATCGCCGCGAGTTGATTCAAATGTACCGGATTGTTGAAGGAGTTTGTCAACGAGGGTAGTTTTACCATGGTCAACGTGAGCGATAATTGCGATATTGCGCAATTTATTAATATCAATGTCGTTTTTCATTTATTACGTTCTTAATGTTTAAGTTTTGTAGAGTGGAATTTTTATGCCACCAAATAGTCCAAGTAGTTTAAATTGGTGAGTCAAACTCACCCTACGAGAATCTCGAAAGGGCAAAAATTATACACGATATTTCGTTGCTCTGCTATGCCATTGGATAAAATAAATCTTATGAAAAAGGCAGGCGGTTGCGTTATAATGCTCTTTTAATTTTTATAAAGATTATACACATAGCAAAATAGAGGACTCCCTATGCCAAATGTAAATGCAATTGCCAATGTATTCAAATTGATCGAAGAGAACGATATTAAGTTCGTGCTACTTCGTTTCACCGACATTAAAGGTAAAGAACATGGCGTTTCTATTCCGGTTAGCCTTGTTGATGAAGATATGTTTGAAGATGGCAAAATGTTCGATGGCTCTTCTGTTGAAGGTTGGAAAACCATTAATAAAGCCGATATGCTTTTAATGCCAATCGCTGAGACTACAGTAGTCGATCCATTTGCGCAGATCCCAACACTTTCAATTCGTTGTAGCGTTTATGAGCCAACAACCATGCAAAGCTATGATCGTGACCCGCGTTCAATTGCCATTCGTGCTGAAAACTATATGCGTTCAACCGGTATTGCTGATCAAGCATTCTTTGGTCCTGAGCCAGAGTTCTTCTTATTTGATGATGTGCGTTTTGATGTATCAATGAACCGTGCTTCTTTCGCCATTGATGATATTGAAGCTGCTTGGAACACCAACAAAAAATACGAAGGTGGTAACAACGCTTATCGTCCATTGAAAAAAGCTGGTTACTGTGCGGTTGCTCCAATTGATACGGCTCATGATATTCGCTCTGAAATGTGTTTAATTTTAGAAGAAATGGGCTTAGCCATCGAAGCTCATCACCATGAAGTGGCAACCGCAGGTCAAAACGAAATTGCAACGAAATTCAACAGCTTAACCTTGAAAGCGGATGAAACACAAATCTATAAATATGTGGTACAAAACGTTGCATTAGAACACGGTAAAACCGCTTGTTTTATGCCTAAACCAATCACGGGTGACAATGGTTCAGGCATGCACTGCAATATGTCACTAAGCAAAGACGGTAAAAATATTTTTCAAGGTGATAAATATGCAGGCCTTTCTGAAACCGCACTTTATTACATCGGCGGTATCATTAAGCATGCTAAAGCATTAAATGCTTTCACCAACCCAAGTACTAACTCATACAAACGTTTAGTGCCTGGCTTTGAAGCGCCTGTATTATTGGCTTACTCTGCAAGCAACCGTTCTGCCTCAATTCGTATTCCGGCAGTCACTAGTCCGAAAGCGATTCGTATTGAAGCACGTTTCCCAGATCCAATGGCAAACCCATATCTTGCATTCGCAGCATTATTAATGGCAGGTCTTGATGGTGTAGTAAACAAAATCCACCCGGGTGATGCAATGGATAAAAATCTTTACGATCTTCCACCAGAAGAATTAAAAGATATTCCAGCAGTTGCAAGCTCGTTAGAAGAAGCCTTGAGTTCATTAGAAAAAGACTATGAATTCTTAACGCAAGGTGGTGTGTTCGCGAAAGACTTTATCGAAGCATTTATTAATATTAAACGTAAAGAAGTAGAACGTTTAAATATGACACCACATCCTGTTGAGTTTGAGATGTATTATGCATAAGAAACGATAGATTTCTAGTTGCTAAATGAGAAAGTGCGGTCATTTTTGGCCGCACTTTTTGTATGTGATATCACGTTGAATTCGTGTATAATAGAAATCCGATTATAGATAGGACTAGATTATGCTAAATAAATTTGTAGGCAAATTTCGCCGATTTTATGCATTCGATGAACTTTTAAAACAACTTATCATAAGAGATGTAAAACTCAAGTACCGCCGCAGTTATTTGGGGTATTTATGGAGTATATTGAACCCCTTAATGTTAATGATGGTTCTTGTTGTTGTTTTCTCTAATCTCTTCCGATTTGATATTCCTAATTTCCCACTTTATATGATCTCGGGTCAATTTCTTTTTAATTTTATGACTGAAGCAACCAATATGTCTGTTGGTTCAATTACTGGAAATTCTGCCTTAATAAAGAAGACATATGTGCCAAAATATGTTTTTACAGTTTCTAAGGTAGGAAGTTCTCTAGTTAACTTACTCTTTTCTCTTGGAGCCTTGCTGTTAGTAATGATTTTTACAGATGCAGAGTTTTCTTGGAATCTCTTATTTTTTCCTGTCATTATTTTAGAAGTATTTATTTTTAGTTTAGGACTTGGTTTGTGGCTTTCTGCGATTACAGTCTTTTTTCGTGATATTCAGTATTTATGGGGCGTATTTATTTCAATGTGGATGTACCTTACTCCATTATTCTATCCCGTATCAATCATTCCGGAGGAATACCAAGAGTTATACAAAAATGCAAATCCAATGTATGGCTATATTGAGCAATTCAGAGATATCGTCTTACATGCAAAATTTCCACAGACTGATTCGATTCTAATCGGTTTTGGTACGGCTATTTTGGTTCTTGTCCTTGGGGCTTGGTATTTTAATAAAAAACAAGACGAGTTTATTTTATATATCTAATGAATAAAGAAACAGTAATTAAAGTCACTAATGCTACGGTGCGTTTTAATAAAGCAACCGAACAATATAATGGCTTAAAAGAATATGTGATTAAGATGCTAAAAGGGGAACTGATGTTCCAAGAGTTTTTAGCATTAAAAGATGTTAATCTTGAAGTGAAGAAAGGTGAGTCTTGGGGGTTAGTTGGTACCAATGGTTCTGGTAAGTCGACTCTTTTAAAGTTAATTTGTGGTATTTTAAAACCCTATAAAGGCATTGTCGAAGTACATGGTAATATCGCACCTCTCATTGAGCTTGGTGCAGGTTTTGATGGGGAACTTACTGCAAGAGAGAATATCTATCTCAATGGTGCTCTGCTTGGACATAAGAAAGCTTTTATGGAGCAGCATTTTGATGAAATTATTGAGTTTGCGGAGCTTCAAGATTTTGTGGATGTGCCACTTAAAAACTTTTCATCTGGTATGGCAGCACGCCTTGGTTTTGCGATAGCGACGATTGTTAAGCCAGAAATTCTCATTGTGGATGAAGTGCTTGCTGTAGGCGATGCAGCCTTCCAAGAAAAATGTAAAAAACGTATGGAAGAAATGCTTGCTGGTGGCACAACATTATTGTTTGTTTCCCACTCAATTGAGCAAGTAAAAGAGCTTTGCCAGAATGTGATTTGGATTGATAAAGGTATCGCAAAAGCTTCTGGTAAAACAGAAGATATAATCCCATTATACGATGTATGATTTTTATATGTTTTCTAAATATATTCTAGTCGGTATCATCAATACCGCCATTACAGCACTACTTATTCTTTTATTAATGTATTTGGGATTAGGCGTATATACTTCTAATGCGTTCGGTTATATTGCTGGCATTATCGTTAGCTTTATATTAAATACATTATTTACTTTCTCAACTAAACTCACATGGAAAAGATTTATAAAATTTATAATAAACTGTGGGATTTGTTATGTGGTTAATTTAGTTGTAATTTATCTAGTTTTATTCATTAATAATGAATGGATCTATTTTGCACAATTATTCGGTATGGGAGCTTATACCGTTTCAGGTTTTATTTTAAATAAATTATGGGTGATGAAATAATGCCAACAGAACAGAACAGAACAGAACGGCCATCTTTGGCGATCGTTGTTCCTTGTTATAACGAAAGTGAAGTTTTTAGCTATTGCTTGAATGCACTAACAGATATTTTAAAAGATCTTATTAATAAGAATAAGATTAAAGCAAATAGTTATGTACTTTTTGTTGATGATGGTAGCAAAGATGACACTTGGCAACAAATCGAGCAAGCAAGTAACGTATCCAATCTCATTCGTGGAGTAAAACTCTCTCGTAAT
Source organism: Haemophilus parainfluenzae (assembly GCF_900450995.1). NCBI lineage: Bacteria > Pseudomonadati > Pseudomonadota > Gammaproteobacteria > Pasteurellales > Pasteurellaceae > Parahaemophilus > Parahaemophilus parainfluenzae. The sequence continues at coordinate 1,403,581 of NZ_UGHY01000002.1, forward strand.
AAAGGACACCAAATTGCACTCTTAGCAGGTTTGTATTCTGTAGATACTGATGTGAGTATCAGTATTGATGCCGATTTGCAAGATGATACCAATTGCATTTATGAAATGCTTGATAAATATATGCAAGGTAATGAAATTGTTTATGGCGTTCGCAATGATCGTACAACAGATACGGCATTTAAACGCGGCACAGCTGGACTGTTTTATACCTTAATGACTAAATTAGGTGTTGAGCAAACTGAAAATCACGCAGATTATCGTTTACTGAGCTCTAAAGCATTAGATGCATTAAAACAATATAAAGAGCAAAATGTATATCTACGTGGAATGATCCCATTAATAGGCTTTAAAAACGACAAAGTCTATTACACAAGAAGTGAACGTATTGCGGGTGATTCTAAATATCCATTAAAGAAAATGTTAGCTCTTGCATTAGAAGGTATTACTTCGTTAAGTATTGCCCCATTGCGTTTAATCTCAGTGATTGGTTTTCTAACTTGCTTATTTTCCGCTTTAGCAGGAATTTATGTTTTAGTGGATAAACTATTAGGAAACACAGTAGAAGGTTGGACATCACTTATGATTGCAATTTTCTTCTTAGGTGGAGTTCAAATGCTATCACTTGGTGTAATTGGTGAGTACGTTGGTAAGATCTATATTGAAAGTAAGAATAGACCAAAGTTTTTTGTTGAAAGATGCAGTATATCTAAGAATTTTTATCCTGACAATTAAAGAGGACTTATGAGTAAGAAAATTCTCGTCACTGGTGGTGCAGGCTTTATCGGTTCTGCAGTTGTTCGCCATATTATTGAAAACACGCAAGATAGCGTAGTAAACGTTGATAAATTGACCTATGCAGGTAATTTAGAATCCCTTGAAGCGGTAGAAAATCATCTACGCTATGCGTTTGAGCAAGTAGATATTTGTGATGCGAAAGCACTCTCTCGCGTGTTTGAGCAACACCAACCAGATGCGGTGATGCACTTAGCGGCAGAAAGCCACGTTGACCGTTCTATTGATGGTCCTGCTGCCTTTATCGAAACTAACATTGTGGGAACTTACACCCTATTAGAAGCCGCTCGTGCTTATTGGAATACCTTAAGCGATGAGAAAAAAGCAGCATTCCGTTTCCACCATATTTCTACCGATGAAGTATATGGTGATTTAGAAGGGACAGATGAGCTCTTTACTGAAACCACACCTTATGCACCAAGCAGCCCTTACTCTGCTTCAAAAGCCTCAAGTGATCACTTAGTTCGTTCGTGGTTGCGTACTTATGGCTTACCAACGATTGTGACTAACTGTTCAAATAACTATGGTCCATTCCACTTCCCTGAAAAACTAATTCCATTAATGATCTTAAATGCGTTAGATGGTAAACCATTACCTGTGTATGGCAACGGTCAACAAATCCGTGACTGGTTATTTGTGGAAGATCACGCACGCGCTTTATATAAAGTGGTAACAGAAGGCGAAATCGGTGAAACCTACAACATTGGTGGACATAACGAAAAAGCTAACATTGATGTCGTTCGCACTATCTGCGCCTTATTAGAAGAATTAGTACCAAACAAACCTGAAGGAGTAGTAAAATACGAAGATTTAATCACCTATGTGAAAGACCGCCCAGGCCATGATGTACGTTATGCGATTGATGCAGCAAAAATTGGTCATGAATTAGGCTGGAAACCACAAGAAACCTTTGAATCTGGTATTCGCAAAACCGTGGAATGGTATCTAAACAACAAAAAATGGTGGAGTCGCGTGTTAGATGGTTCTTATAACCGTGAGCGTTTGGGTAGTCAATAATTTTACAAGCGGTTAGGTTTTGGTACTTTTTGGCAAAACAGAGCAAAAACTAACCACACTTTAAAAAGGATCTCTATGAAAGGCATTATTCTCGCAGGCGGTTCTGGCACTCGCCTCTACCCAATTACTCGTGGTGTGTCGAAACAGCTTTTGCCTGTTTACGACAAACCGATGATTTACTATCCGCTTTCAGTGCTTATGCTGGCGGGTATTCGTGATATTTTGATTATCACCACACCTGAAGATAACGAGAGCTTCAAACGCTTATTAGGCGATGGTTCAGATTTCGGCATGAATTTACAATACGCTATTCAACCTAGCCCAGATGGTCTTGCGCAAGCCTTCTTAATTGGTGAAGAATTTCTCAACGGCGATAGCTGCTGTTTAGTGCTAGGCGATAACATTTTCTACGGCCAGCACTTCACACAAATGTTGCAAGAGGCGGTTGCACAGCCTTATGGCGCAACGGTATTTGGTTATTTAGTGAAAGATCCTGAACGTTTTGGCGTAGTGGAATTTGACGAAAACTTCAAAGCTATTTCCATTGAAGAAAAACCCACTCAGCCGAAATCAAACTATGCCGTAACAGGTTTATATTTCTATGATAACCGCGTAGTGGATTTTGCAAAACAAGTCAAACCATCGGCGCGTGGTGAATTAGAAATTACCACATTAAATGAAATGTATCTAAAAGACGGTTCGTTAAACGTGCAATTACTTGGACGTGGTTTTGCGTGGTTAGATACGGGCACACACGAGAGTTTACACGAAGCCGCTTCTTTTGTTCGCACCATCGAAAATGTACAAGGTTTACAAGTCGCTTGCTTAGAAGAGATTGCGTGGCGTCATGGCTGGCTCACATCTGAACAAGTGGAGCAACTGGCTAAACCAATGGCAAAAAATGAGTATGGGCAATATCTGCTTAGAATAATTAAGGAAAAAAAATAGCATGGCTAAACTCCTAATTACGGGAGCAAATGGGCAGGTAGGTTTCATTCTTTCTCAAAAATTAAGAAATGAATCAAAACACGAAGTATTGGCACTATCCCATGCTGAGCTTGACATAACGAATAAAGAAGCAGTTTCCTCCATTGTAGATTCTTTTGCTCCCGATGTAATCATTAATTGTGCCGCATATACAGATGTAGATAAAGCTGAGTCAAAAATAAAACTAGCTTATGATGTTAATATGAATGGCGTAAAATATTTAGCAGAAGCTGCAAATAAATGTAATGCAACTATTTTACATATATCAACTGATTATGTATTTGATGGGGGTAAGACGGATAAATATACAGAAAAAGATATTATCCATCCTATCAGTGTCTACGGTAGTTCTAAGGCGAAAGGAGATACTATCCTTTTATCTTTATCTCCAAAAGCTATAATTCTAAGAACCTCATGGGTATTTGGCGAGCACGGTAATAACTTTGTTAAAACCATCCTGGGTTTAGCAAAAAGTAAAGATACCTTAGCTGTGGTTAGCGATCAAATTGGCGGCCCGACTTATGCTAAGGATGTTGCGACAGCATTAATTTATATTGCTGAACAAATTATTGAAGATGGAAATATTAGATATGGTATTTATAATTTTGCTGGTAAACCTTGCGTAAGTTGGTATGATTTTTCGAAAACTATTTTTGAGGAAGCTGTTTCGCAAAACGTATTAGAAAAATCACCGCTTGTGAATGCGATTACCACAGCAGATTACCCAACACCAGCCAAACGCCCACTAAATTCTTGCTTAGATTTGACAAAAATACAACAAGTGTTCGGCATTCAACCAAGCGATTGGCAAGCAGCATTGAAAAACATTAAGGCATATATAGAATAAAAAAGGGAAAATATGCTTGAGAAAATAGAGCGTTTAATTGATGAAATTAATAAAGTTCATCTTGCTTTTTCAAAAGATTATTTTGAAACAGATAAAATTGAGAAAGTTAATTTAAAACATACGCTAGCAAAAGCGCCTGTGGAGCATATTTTATCTTATCGCTTAAACTTACACGAATCAATCAATGATTATTTATATCGAGCGGATTTATATGATGTCCCTTATTTTTATCGGGTAAAAACATCAGAATCTATTTTAGATAAAATTGAACGATTTAAACAACGTAGTGAAGGTTATCCTGTAAATAGCATTTTAAATGATATTTTTGGTGCACGAATTGTTGTTTCTTCTGAAGATATTGCTCAAGTGATGGAGCAATTAGATAATTGGAAAGAAAAATATGGCTTGAAAAATTGGTATTTACGCGATAAAGATGAATATGTAGGCATTCATATTTATTTCAAAAATGCCAGCAACTTTTATTACCCTTGGGAATTACAAATTTGGGATAAAAAAGATGCCGAAAAAAACATTCAAAGCCACCAAAAATATAAACGTAATTTTGTAAAAAATAAGGATTCTTAATGAAAGTTATTGATACCAAAATCCCCAATGTAAAATTATTAGAACCGCAAGTATTCGGCGATGAGCGCGGATTCTTTATGGAAACTTTCCGTGATGAATGGTTTAAACAAAATGTTGCAGACAGCACTTTTGTGCAAGAAAACCACTCAAAATCAGTGAAAGGCGTATTGCGCGGGTTACATTACCAAACCGAGAATACACAAGGCAAATTAGTGCGCGTGGTATCTGGTGCGGTGTTTGATGTGGCTGTAGATATGCGTGAAAACTCCCCTACATTTGGACAATGGGTGGGAGAGATTCTATCTGCCGAAAACAAACGCCAACTTTGGGTGCCAGAAGGTTTTGCACACGGTTTTTATGTGCTAAGTGATGAAGCTGAATTTACCTATAAATGCACAGACTACTACAATCCAAAAGCTGAACATTCTTTAATTTGGAATGATAAAACTGTAGGAATTGAATGGCCTTTGGATGGAAACCCAAACTTATCTCAAAAGGATTTATTAGGAAAATCGTTACAAGATGCAATTACTTTTAAGTGACTGATAATGTTAGGAAATAATATTAAGAGATGAAAAATATGAAACGTTTAGCAATTTATTTATTCTATGATCATGATGGAATTGTAGATGATTATATCCCGTATAAACTAGAGAAACTAAAAGAGTTTGTCCAAGACATTTGGTTTGTTTCAAATTCAGATTTAACAGCTGAGTCACGTAAAAAAATTCAACATTGCACAGATTACGTTATGTGCCGAGAAAATATTGGATTTGATGTTTGGGGATATAAAGAGGCAATTGAGAAAATTGGCTTTGATAAACTAGCTGAATATGATGAACTTATTCTATTAAATTATACTTTCTTTGCACCTATCTTCCCATTCTCAGAATTATTTGAGTGGTCAGAAAAGCAAGATGTTGATTTCTGGGGAATATCGGATCATGGAAAGGTCCAACCTAATCCGTTTACCGGTACAGGTGTTTTACATAAGCATATTCAATCGCATTTTATTGCAGTCAGAAAGAATATGTTAAATTCGCATGAATTTGAGCATTATTGGAAAAATATGCCAATGATCCATTCATATACAGACTCAGTGTTAATGCATGAGTCTAGATTTACACATCATTTCTACTCTAAAGGGTATAGTTATGCTGTTTATGTAGATTCTGATGTTTTTGGTAGTAAATATCCAACATTCTATGAAATTGATGATACATTTAGTAAATCTCGTTCTCCTATCTTAAAGAGAAGACCTTTTTTTCATGATCCATTACATCATGATAGAGAATGCTTATTTTTAAGAAGAGCCATAGAATACATTCAAGAACAATCAGAATACCCGATAGAGCTGATAATTAAAAATATCTTAAGAACATCAAAACCTAAAGATATTGCAACTAATATGACTTTATTAAAAGTCTTTGATTCTTTAAATACTGTAAAACTTAGAGAGAATTTGAAAATTCTTGTGGTTGCACATATATTCTATGCAGATATGCTTGAAGAGATATTATTTTATACCGAAAATATACCTTGCAAATATGATTTGCTTATTACGACGTCAAGTAAAGAGCAAAGAGAAGAGATCTTATCTTCTCCTATATTGGAAACAATAAATACAAATAATATTAAGGTGATTGTAACTGAGCAAAATAGAGGACGAGATATGTCTTCACTATTTATTAGTTGTAAAGATGATATTATGAATAGTGATTATGATTGGGTCTGTCGTTTACATTCAAAAAAATCTCCTCAAAATGGTTATAACATGGCGAAACATTTTAAGGAAATGATGTATTTAAATTTATTGAAGGATAAAGCATATGTATCTAAGTTACTTAATTATCTAGATAATAATAAAAACATAGGTTTTGCAATGCCTTCAATGGTTCATATTGGATATCCAACTCTTGGGCATGCTTGGTATAGTAATAAACCTCTTTGCTTAGAGATAGCCAAAAAACTAAATATTAATGTGCCTTTTGACGATATATCTCCATTTGCTGCATACGGTACCATGTTCTGGTTTAGACCAAAAGCATTGCGTAAGCTTTTTAAATATAACTGGAAGTTTGAAGATTTTAATAAAGAACCAATGCATTACGATGGTTCGTTGGCTCATGTTTTAGAACGATTATTAGCTTATGTTGCTCATGATGCAGGTTACTTAGCATGTAACATTATGTCGTCAGAAATGATGGAGCTAAATTACACTAAGTTAGAATATAAGATGCAAAGATTGGTAAGTAATCTATCTAATGGAGATATACCTTATCAAATTCACTTAGCTCACAACGCTAAGCATATGTTAGGAAATAATGCCTCATCAGGAACTTCGAATGTTAGCCGCTATTTCTTAATTAACGTAGTGCGATTATTAAAAAATCACGTATTAGGTAACTATCCTAGATTATCTAAATTAACACGAATGCCATATAGAAAATTAAGACATTATTATCATAAATTAAGAGGACATTAATTCAATGAATATTATTGTAACTGGAGCTAATGGTTATATTGGAAGAAATATTGTAAAAACACTGTTAAATAAAGGCCATCAAGTCACTGCTATGCTCTTTGATGGGGAAACACCCCATCCTTTTTTAGAAGGCGCAAACTTATTTTATGGAAATATATTTGCACTATCTCAAGATGAAAAATGTGATTTAGTTAAAAATGCAGAATATTTATTGCATTTAGCTTGGCAGGCAGGGTTTAATCATCGTGACTCTTCTCATTTAGCTAATGTCATGAAACATTATGAGTTTCTTACATCTATAGCTGAATTAGGTATAAAAAATATCTCTGTTGCTGGAACGATGCACGAGGTGGGATATTTTGTTGGTGCTATAGATGAAAATACGCCTTGCAATCCAAGAAATCCTTACGGCATAGCGAAAAATTTTTTACGTCAAGCTATGTTTGATTTTGCAAGTGTAACACCAGAATTAAATTTACAGTGGCTGCGCTTTTACTATATTACTGGAGATGATCGTTTTAGTAATTCCATTTTTACAAAAATCTTAAAGGCTGAAGATGAAGGTCAAGAATTTTTCCCATTGAATAGCGGAGAAATGCTTTATGATTTCGTTGATATTACGGAACTCTCAGCACAAATAGAAGAAAGAATTTTAAGCAAAGAAAGAGGTATATTTAATTGTTGCTCAGGCAAACCGAAGAGTTTAAGAACCGCTGTAGAAGAGTTTATTACTGAGCATAACTTAAAAATTAAGCCTAAGTATAATGTTTTTCCGGCAAGAACTTATGATTCTATGGCTACTTGGGGAAAAAGATAAATGCAAGAGAAACAACATCTATTTTATGTTGATGCGATTAAGATTATAGCTTGTATATCAATCATACTATTTCATCTTAATGTTCATGCATTTTATTCAAATAATAGCGCTTCTTTGATTGGTTCTCTTACTTATTTTAATGTTAGTTTTGGTGATCTTTGGATATCAATGTTTATTATTATTTCTGGATTAACATTAGCATTAACAAACAGAGAAAATTTTAGTATAAGGGGTTTCTTTAAAAAAAGGTTTTTAGCAATCTATCCTTCATTTTGGATTACCTATATATTGGTTGCTTTAGTCTTTCTAATCATTCTACATAAACCTTTTGGTGATGGAGAATATTGGAAAATTATATTAACATTTATTGGTTTAGATGGTTTCTTTTTATATAAATTTCCTAGCTATTACCTGGTTGGTGAATGGTATACAGGGTATATGCTGATAACCTATCTGTTCTTTCCAGTATTGTATATATTTTTTTCTAAGAAACCAATTATCTCATTTATTATAATAATTGCTATTGTTGCATGTGTATTTAATATTTATTCAGAAATATTTCAGATTCCTCAGACGATTAATCCAATAATGAGACTACCTGATTTTTTCTTTGGAATAATTTTTACTACATTTTTGTCTAAAAATGACACGTGCAAAATGATATTACCTGTATTATCTTTAATTTACTTAAGATTTTCAGATTTCGCTCATGCGCATATTCCATATCATTTTCATATGATTTTAACAGGGATTTCATTATTTTTGATTCTCGAATGTATTTTTAGGGTGATTGGTCAATATCTACCCCCAAAAATATTAGATAAAACAGCATACTGGGCCCAATATACTTTTTTAGCATTCCTTATACATCATCAGGTTTTATTGTATTTCTTTCAGGAGATACCTAATCTACCTAATGAAAACTCTACTTTCAAATTAAGTATTTGGGTTTCTGTTTGTGTGATAAGCTTTTCTTATGCCATTATTATATATCCAGTTGTGAGTAGTTTTTCTAAGTTTCTTTTTAAAAGAATAATGTGATTTTTATAGGAACCTTGTATGTATTTCTTATCTAATTGCAAATATAGTTTTGATGAATTTATCGATTTTCTAAGAAATAACTTATTTCTTATTAATATTACCGTTTTCTTTCTGCTATTGGGGTATGGAATAAAACTATTTTCACTAAGCTTCTCAATCGATACTGAGGCCATTATTTCTATTACTGATTCTCAATATAGTGCTTGGCATGAATTAGGGCGTACTGGGCTTGTGCTATTTAAACATTTGATGGGTATTGGTTGGTATAATAATGCATTAGCATCTTTTTTAATGGTTCTATTTATTGGCTTATCTGCATTAGTATGGGCTTATTTACTAAACGGAGGAGTAAAAAAGAATCATTCTCTTCTTTTTTTTACAATACCAGTTGTTTCATCGCCTATTATTGCTGAAATGCTAGGATTCTTATTAATGGGGATGGAAGTTGCTCTAGCCCTTATATTTATTGCTATAAGTTTGATGTGCACTCAGAACTGGATTTTTAGTAAATCAAGAATAGCACTTTTATTTGCAATAATTTTTAGCTTTATTGCATTTTCTATTTATCTAGCTATGGTGACGATATTTATCACTGCAACTTTCTTTGTGGTTTTTACGAAAATAGAAAATAATAATAGATTAAATAAGGAAACTGTATTTGTTACAATTAGATATGTTCTCGTATTTTTATTATCTTATTTAGCTTATACTATTTTTAATAAAGGAGCCCAATGGTATTTTGACATATCCACTCATCCATATATATCAGAGCAACTAAGATGGGGTAAGGATGATATTCACATTATCCTTAGCAATCTCTTAAATCATCTTATTGAAATATATTATTCGAATAGTATATTCTTCACTAAGTGGTTTCTAATTGTTTCCATAGTATTTTTCTTATTGCTGTTAATTAAAACATTTTATGAAAAAAAATCTACATATAACTTATTGATTGCGATCTGTATAGTTGCCTCTCCATTTATGATGGGCATTATTCTAGGTAATAGAACTACAGAACGAACAATAATGACTCATCCATTTGCCTTGGGTTTTATGCTATTTTATATTTATCAACATATTCAAAAACAGCATAAATACCTTAAGGGTATTTTAGTATTAACTCTGTCAGTTATTGGATTGTCTCAAAGCTACGTAGTGAATAGAATATTTTATACTGAGGCTATTACGTATCAGCAAGACGTTAATTTGGTTTATAGCGTCCAAAATAAAATAGGTGAGCTTGGATTCGGCGAGTTTCCTCCCTATCCCGTTGCATTCATTGGTTCACATAGCGTTAAATGTAATAATAGTTGTTATTCTAACCAAAAATTAGCTCTTACGGGTCGTTCTTTATTTGAAATAACTTTTGGCAATGAGCATGGAACTTTTGTAAAGAACCATTTTTTTGCAGCTCAAGGTGCAAGCTATAATCTCCCATCTAGTGAACAAATACAAATTGCGACAAAAGTCTCCGAGAATATGCCTCATTGGCCATCAAAAGGAAGTATTGCATTAGTAAATGATGTTATTATTGTTAACTTTTGAATCGATAATAAAATGAGTTTAAACTATTCCGTGATTGTATGCACCTTCAACGGTGCATCTTTTATATCAGAACAACTAAAGAGCATTTTATCTCAGCCTATTCTGCCACAAAAAATTATTGTATCGGATGATAGTTCTTGCGATGAAACCCTTGCTATTGTCCAGCAAATTTTTGCTCAGGCTAACTTTGCGGCTTATCAAATTGTACAAGGTCCTAAAAAAGGCGTGATCGCTAATTTTCTGTCTGCCTTAACGCATTGTGAAGCAGATTTTACTTTTTTAGCGGATCAAGATGATATTTGGCACTTGGATAAGATCACAGAATTTGCTCAAATGGCTGAAAAGCAAAATAGTAATGTTCCAACTCTGACTTTCAGTGATGCTCGTTTGATTGATGAACAAAATCAAGAAATCGCCCCAAGTTTTTTTGCTTACCAGGCTTTAAGTGCAGAATGTTTGAACGATGATTCAATTTTGTATAAAAATTGCGTGCAGGGAGCAGCTTGTATGATCAATCGAGCCTTACGTAATCTAGCATTAGAGTCTTTATCTTATACTCAACTTTCTGAACTTTATATGCACGATTGGTGGTTGGCACTGTTAGCGCGCTATTATGGTGAAACACAATTTATAGATAAGCCTTTGCTAGATTATCGTCAACATTGCCAAAATCAGATTGGCGTGTTTAATCATAAATTTCGTGCACTTTATTATGTAAGCCGTTTTCGTTCTTACTGGAAAAATTTTCGCCAATCCATTCGACAGGCCAAAATGTTTGAGTATTTTGTTACGCAATATGGAAAGCCGCATGGTTTGCCTGTAAAGTCAAAGCGGATTTATCATAGTGTGCCAACATTAAAGAAATGGATATTGCCACTTTTTGCAAAATAAGGAAAAAAATGACCGCTCTTCGGTTTGTATTATGCATACCAACCCACAACGCCGACAATCTCTGGAAAGACTGGATTGCCGCTTATCAATCTCAGTCCTTAAAAGCAGATAAAGTCATTGTGATTGATTCTTCTTCTTCTGATAATACGGTAAAACTAGCGGAAGAAGCGGGATTTTCAATTCATACGATTCTGAAATCTATATTTAACCATGGTAGAACTCGTAACCAAGCGGTTGAATTTGCCAAAAGTTTTGCTGATGTAGTGGTATTTATGACTCAAGATGCAATTTTGGCTTCACCAGATTCGTTAGCGAATTTACTCGTTCCCTTTCTAGATCCTGAAGTAGCCGCTGTTTGTGGACGACAGTTGCCACATCATGAAGCAACAGCGCTAGCAGTTCATGCTCGTTATTTTAATTATCCGTCTGAGTCCAGAGTAAGAACTATGGCTGATATTTCAGAATTAGGTATCAAGACAGCATTTATGTCTAATTCTTTTGCTGCATACCGCTTATCTGTATTTGATAAATTAGGAGGATTTCCGGATAACACAATTCTAGCTGAAGATATGTATTTAACAGCAAAAATGATTTTGTCTGGGTATAAAATTGCTTACTGTGCTGAGGCAACCGTATTTCACAGTCATAACTATACACTAAAACAAGAATTCCAACGTTATTTTGATACCGGTGTATTTCAGCAAGAACATAAATGGATTCAACAGAAATTTGGTAGGGCTGCTTCTGAGGGAAAAAGGTTTGTACTATCAGAATTAAAGTTTTTATCCATAAAGTCACCGCATTTAATTCCTAAAGCTATATTATCTACATGTGCTAAGTGGCTCGGCTTTAAATTAGGTTATTATTACTATAGATTACCTTATAAGTGGTGTAGGGCTTTTAGTATGCATAAAGGATATTGGAATAAAGTAACATGAATAGAGCCAATTTTATTAAGTTTTTTCAAATTTCTGTAGATTTTGTTTCTTTCTGGATTTCTATTTTTTTAGCATCCTTTGTTTTACTTAAATTTAGTAGGGAGGATGGTCAATATTTTCCCATAGAGCAACTTTCATCTTTTATTTTTATTCATAGCCTTATGGGAGGCTGTTGTGTTATTTGGTTTTGGATTCGTTTTCGTCATTATACCTACCGCAAGCCATTTTGGTTTGAGTTAAAAGAGATATTTAGAACATTATTAATTATTTTTGTTATTGAGCTAGCTATAGTTGCTTTTTCCCGTCTTTATGTTTCTCGTTATTTTTGGTCTATAACTTGGCTTTTTGTTTTTACTTTAGTGCCCTTGGGGCGAGTTTTAATCAAAAATTTACTTATCAAATTAGGATGGTATTTGAAAGAAACCATTATTATTGGCAATGGTAAGAATGCGAAAGAAGTATTTGATGCATTAAATAATGAACCATATTTAGGATTTGATATTAAGTTGTTTATAACTACTGAAGAATATAAGTCAGAGTATATTGAAGGTGTGCCAGTAATGCGCCATAATCCCGAGTTGCTGATCAAACTGGTATCTCCAGAATTTACACAGTTTATTCTTGCTATAGATGAGGAAAATAAAGTAAAGCAGGATTTCTGGTTGCGTTATTTAATTCGAAAAGGTTGCCGTTCTATCTCAGTTATTCCTGATTTTCGAGGTATTCCGCTTTATGGTACGGATATGTCTTTTCTGTTTAGCCATGAAATGGTACTGTTTCGAGTAAATAATAACTTAGCAAAGCGGTCTTCTCGATTGATTAAAAGAGTCTTTGATATATTGGGTGCCTCTTTTCTTATTCTTTTCTTATTCCCATTATGTATCCCATTATATTTTCTTATTAAGAAAGATGGGGGGAAACTAATTTATGAGCATTCAAGAATTGGTCAGAATAAAAAAGAATTCAAATGTTTGAAGTTTAGAACGATGGTAAATAATTCCGATGAAGTGTTAGAAAAACTTTTAGCAACGGATGAAAGTGCTAGACTAGAATGGGAAAAAGACTTCAAACTTAAAGATGATCCACGCATTACACCAATAGGAAGATGGTTAAGAGCGAGAAGTCTAGATGAATTGCCACAGCTTTGGAATGTTCTCAAAGGTGAAATGAGTTTAGTGGGACCTCGCCCAATAGTAAAAGAGGAGTTACCTTATTATCAGGACGACGTTGATTATTATCTTATGGCAAAGCCTGGAATGACAGGTTTATGGCAAGTTAGTGGACGAAATAATGTAAGTTATGATACTCGTGTCTATTTTGATACTTGGTACGCAAAGAACTGGTCATTATGGAATGATATCGTGATTCTATTTAAAACATTTAAAGTTGTATGGAAGAAGACCGGAGCTTATTAGCAAAGTAACTTATACAATAAATAAAGGAGAAGAACTACATGCAAATTACATTATCAACGGCTCCCACTTCGGAGAGTTGGGGCAAAAATGCCATTTTAAGTTTTAATCAAGATCAAGCCGTTATTCATCTTAAAGATGATGAAAAATCGAACCTTGTTTTAATTCAAAAAGCCGCACGTAAGTTACGTGGACAAGGTATTAAAGATGTTGAGCTTGTGGGGGATGTATGGGAATTAGAAAATTGCTGGGCATTTTATCAAGGTTTTTACTCGGCGAAGCAAGATTATGCAATTGAATTTCCTCATTTAGATGATGAGCCACAAGATGAATTATTGGCCCGTATTGAATGTGGCGATTTTGTGCGTGAAATTATTAATGAACCGGCACAAACCCTTACTCCGGTTAAATTAGCAGAACGCGCAGTTGAGTTTATTTCTAAACAAGCCGAAAATTATGCCGATAAAAGTGCGGTCAGTTTTCAAATCATTTCTGGTGAAGCGTTAAAAGAGCAAGGTTACCATGGGATCTTTACTGTGGGTCGTGGTTCTATTAATCCACCCGCTATGTTGCAATTAGATTTTAATCCGACTAATGATCCAAATGCGCCAGTATTAGCCTGTTTAGTCGGTAAAGGTATTACTTTTGACAGTGGCGGTTATAGTATCAAACCAAGTGATGGTATGAGTACCATGCGTACCGATATGGGCGGAGCGGCGTTATTAACGGGCACATTAGGATTTGCCATTGCGCACGGTTTAAATCAACGTGTAAAACTCTATTTATGCTGTGCAGAAAACTTGGTGAGTGGTAATGCGTTTAAATTGGGTGATATCATCACGTATAAAAATGGTGTAACCGCTGAAATTTTAAATACTGATGCGGAAGGCCGTTTAGTATTGGCGGATGGCTTAATTGAAGCCGATAGTCAAAATCCACAATTTATTGTTGATTGTGCAACCTTAACCGGTGCAGCGAAAGTAGCAGTCGGTAATGATTACCACAGTGTACTTTCTATGGATGATGCGTTGGTAAATAGCCTATTCCAAGCTGCGAAAGAAGAAAATGAACCGTTCTGGCGCTTACCTTTCGAAGCGTTTCATCGTAGCCAAATCACTTCTTCTTTTGCTGATATTGCAAATACAGGTACAGCGCCGGTTGTCGCGGGCGCAAGTACTGCAACGGCATTTTTATCGTATTTTGTGAAAAACTATCAACAACGTTGGTTGCATATTGATTGTTCGGCCACTTATCGTAAATCAGGTAGTGATTTATGGGCGGTTGGCGCAACTGGAATCGGTGTGAAAACATTAGCAAATTTATTAGTAACGAAAGCAAGTTAAGTAGGATTTTATGACAGAACGTACTTTTTCAATTATCAAACCCGATGCAGTAAAGCGTCATTTAATTGGTGCTATTTTAGGGCGTTTTGAAGCACAGGGATTCCGTGTCGTTGCGCTTAAAATGGTGCAATTAACCAAAGACCAAGCGGAAGGTTTCTATGCGGAACACCAAGGTAAACCATTTTTTGAGCCGTTGGTGGAGTATATGATGTCTGGACCGATGGTGGTTTCTGTGTTGGAAAAAGAAAATGCCGTGAAAGATTACCGCACTTTGATTGGTGCAACGAATCCGGCTGAGGCGGCAGAAGGCACTATCCGTAAAGACTTCGCATTAAGTCAGCGTGAAAACTCTGTCCATGGTTCTGATAGCGTTGAAAGCGCAAAACGAGAAATTGCTTATTTCTTTGTAGATTCAGAA
The DNA here is from genome assembly GCF_900450995.1 of Haemophilus parainfluenzae. NCBI lineage: Bacteria > Pseudomonadati > Pseudomonadota > Gammaproteobacteria > Pasteurellales > Pasteurellaceae > Parahaemophilus > Parahaemophilus parainfluenzae. The sequence goes on from NZ_UGHY01000002.1 coordinate 1,418,702, forward strand.
ATCCAACCGTAATTCATTTCTATAAAAAAGCACTTAGTGAATCGCTAAGTGCTTTTATTTTATTGCTTTTCAATTTTTGAGATAGTCTTTTTCATTGGATCAATTTCAGCCTGAATATGAAAGGCTTTTGCCAAATTCTCCGCATTTAACACCGCTTGCGTTTCACCTACAGCTAACAATTTTCCTTTATCTAATAGAACAATTTCATCACAAAATTGATAAGCCAACGAAAGGTGATGAATGGCAACAACACATGTATGTTGCGGTGTGAGTGATTGAAGCTGTTCCATCATATCAATTTGATAATAAGGGTCGAGTGGCGCAATCGGCTCATCTACCAATAAAACAGGTGATTCCTTAATACAGCAACGAGCGAGTTGTACACGCGCTTTTTCGCCACCTGAAAGTTGTTGGAAAGGTTTTTCGAGCAAATGCGTTACCGCAAATTTTTCTGAAAACGCTTGAATTTTTGACCGCTCTTTTTCTTTTGGTAATGGGGTTGCTAAACCTAACGCAATCACATCATAAACGGATAAATCCCAATGAATTTGCGTATTTTGTGCAAGGTAAGCAATGTGTTGGCTTTTTTCAGTTGCATTCATTTTGCTTAATGGTTGAGCATCAAACCAAATTTCCCCTTGTTTGAGGGCAAGATACCCGCAATGGTTTTCAATAAGGTAGATTTTCCCGCACCATTGGCGCCCATAATGCCAATCAATTTACCTGAAGGAAGCGTACAGTTGATGCCATTTAAGCAATAGGATTGGGTGAGTTTTTCAATTCTAATCATAGATTTTTCTCTGCTGCGTTAATAACATCCAAATCAAGCAAGGTGCGCCGATAAGTGCCGTCAATGTGCCGATGTAAATATGTGAGAACAGCGGGATATATAAAATGGCTAAATCGGCTAGTAACAGTAATAACGCCCCAATTAATGTGCTGGTAAGGTAAAGCTGTGATGGGCGAGCTTTTAGTAAAATACGGGCAAAGTGTGGCGCGATTAGGCCGATAAAGCCAATGGTACCGGTTTGTGGAATGGTCGCCCCGACTAATAAGGCCACACCAAAGGTGCTGATGAAAAAGCTACGTTTCGGATCTACGCCCATGGTGCTCGCAGTTTCTTCACCAAAGGTGAGTAAATCTAGGTATCGGCGAGTGTGGAATAAACAGAAGATCCCCGCCAGAACAATGGGGAGTGAAATAAGTAAAGTATCTAATTTTGCCCACATCAACGAGCCTTGTAACCAGCGGTAAAGTTCGGCTAATGCCCACGGACTTTCCGCGTTGGAAAGCAGTAATGCAATTGCTGAGCCAAGTAGCATATTCACGGCTAAGCCACTTAGAATCATCATCGTGGTGCCGTAGTTTTTGGCGATCAAATACACGATTAAAAAACTTAAAAGTGCACCAATTACGCCACCCGCTAAGAGAAGTGAAAATGGTACAGCAAAATAATAAAGGGTAAATACACTAGCCGCTGTTGCACCAGCACTACTGCCGAGTAAACCTGGACTCGCTAATGGATTTTGGAAAATACCTTGCATCGCATTGCCGGCAATCGCGAGACTAGCTCCCGTCAATAAAGCTAAGCCAATACGCGGAAAACGAATATCCCACAGCACCATCGAACGCATATCGGTGAGCGCACCATCCGCATTTTTGAGATGGGCAAAGTCACCGAGCTGATGATAAATCGCAAAGCCGCTAATCAATAGCAACGCGAAGAAAAGTGCGGTATTTAATTTGAGTGTTTTGGTCAATGATCAATTTCCTATGTAATCCAAATATCATTTGTTAATTTGAGTTTGTCAAATCTCCCCTAACCCCTCTTTGCTAAAGAGGGGGATTTCATTATTAAATTAATCTAGAGTGATGTAGTTACAATTTTTATATATGATAATTTAAATAAATATCAAAATTATAAATTATCACCATAATAATTCCCCTCTTTAGCAAAGAGGGGTTAGGGGAGATTTGCAACTACATTATTTTAACTGTTGATAAATCTTCTCCGCCCCTTGCCACACACCGTGATCGAAGCAATAGGTATATTTCATTGGGATGCTGACAAGCGGTTGGTTTTTGAAAAAATCTTGCAACATAGGGTGTTGTAGCAGTTCTGCTTGCGCATTGTAACCTTGTTTGTCAGTCAGTGAAATGAGCACATTCGGTTGGCTCAAAATCACTTTTTCTAGCGAGAAGTTTTGTGCGGTTAGTGGCGTTTTTAACGGTGTTAATCCGAGTAAATTTAACAGCACGGGATATTGCGGATAATAACTTTCCACTACGCCTGTTTCCGACAAAATTAGTGTGTCAGTAAGCGGTCGATTTAAGTGAAAGTTTTGCGATTTGAGTTTTGTTACTAAATCAGCCGCCTTTTGCTCATTACCCAGTAGCTTGCCTAAGTCTAGAATCAGCGCAAATAATTCATCTGGTGTCTGCGGACTGTCGTTAATCGGAATAATCTTCGCGTTGAGTTTTTTCAGCTCTGCGACTAATTGTGGATAAAAGGTTTCGTTAATCAGAATAGTTTTATCTAAATAGGGCAATAATTCCGTTAATTGCGGTTCCAGCACAGGTTTGTCGGTATTGATTTTGTCTAACATCATCAACGGATTTTTCGAATAAGGTGACTGTGCAGCAATTTGCGAAGGCTCAGCCAGTTCGATAAGCAGTCTGTCACTGCAAAGCGTAAGCGAGACAAATTGTTCCGAAGCCTGAGCGGTAAACGGAAGGAAAAGTGCGGTTAAAATTAAGCGAGTTTTTTGCATATAGATAATGATACGCTACGCCATCAAGAATGTAAAAAGGCGTGCTAAGCACGCCCTTATTAGAGGGAAATAATTAGAACGATCCTTTCAACCCAACATAAACGTTGCGACCGTCTTGGCCGTAGCGTACTGTACTTTCATATTTTCGGTCAAAAACATTGTTTAAATTCGCATAAATGTTTAGATTTTTGCTTAATTGATAATTCACGCCTAAATTAACCAAAGTATAAGAAGGCATTTGATAGCGATGTTTATTGTCATCCACTCTTTTACCAACATAAGAAATGTTTACATCACTGCCCCAGTGTTCAGTAATTTTATAAGCAAGTCCACCATTAGCCACGTGTTTCGGTCGACGAATTAATTGTAAACCAGAACTATCTTTAGCTGCAGTATAAGTGTAATTTGCATAAGCATTGAGTTTATCATTCAGCTGTCCGCTATATGCTATTTCTACGCCACGAATATGGCTTGTGCCAGACATATTTTGTGCTTGATAAGTACACCAAGTAATACAAGAAACAATTTGATCGGAAATTAAATCTTTTACATTACGCGCAAAATACGTAACGTCCAAATTATGACGTTTATCGGATGTTTGTGTTAATAATCCGAATTCACCACCACGGCTTTTTTCTGATTTAAGCTCAAAGTTAGCAATTGAATAACCGCTGTAACCAAAGTATTCCGCAACATTTGGTGCTTGAGATGCAGAGCCTAACGCAGCATGTAAACGGAAATTAGGAGAAAGACGGTATGCTCCAGCTAAACGTGCATTAAAAGCATGCCCATATTGAGAATTATCAATTGTTCGTCCGCTGATAGAAAGGCTATGATCATCTTCGCTTAACAATCGGTATTCTAACGCAACACTCTTTTCATTAAGTTTTAATTTATGGTTGTATTCTGAGCCTAAATAACGGCTTTTATTATAGTCTGCTAACAAACTAAGAGATTGTTTAATGTCTCCTTCGCGATCAAAGTTGAAATCTAATTGATAGCTTGCGTCATCACGACGAGCAGTATAGTGTCCATAATAATCTTTGTTGTCAGTTTTAAAACGATTCAAATTAATTTTATGTTTGAATAAATCTTGATCGCTACCTAAATAGCCACTGAATTTATATAGCGTGTCACGAATGCGGGTTTTATAATCATTCATACCATCTTTTGCATCAAAATAGCTGTCATAACGCACCGTCTGACTAGAGTGCGACGTTAAAAATTCTACACCTTTTTTGCCATCATCAAATCCAACACGAGCAGACGCGTTATCGCGGTGGAATTTATCACGCTCAGTCCCTAGGAAAGATGGGCGATATTGTGCGCCATTTCTACCTTTATAAAGGAATTCTCGATCACTTAAGGCTGAAATACCACGTGTGTGATGGCTATCACCATGTAATGAATAATAAAAACCTTGATTATAGCCTGAAACAGACGCAGAACCATCCACTGTACCATGCGAACCCGTACCAATATCAAAATCTAAGTTCACAGGCTTGTCTTTGTAAAGACCACTTTTTGTTGTGATGTAGATTACTCCTCCCATCGCATCACTGCCCCAAAGAGCAGATTGCTCACCACGTAATACTTCAATGCGATCAATATTACTTAATGAAAGTCCACCAAAATCAAATCCCCTGCCATTAACTGGATTCATTTTAACGCCATCAATGATAACTACAGTGTGATTAGATTCTGCACCACGTAAGAACAAACTAGTTAACGCCCCACGTCCACCATTTGCACTCATTGCCACACCCGGTACGGTCTTCAACACATCACTTACATAAGTCGCATTACGTTCTAAAAAATCTTTCTCAGTTAAAACAGTAACAGATGAAGCGGTTTGATCTTGGTTTACAGGTGTTGCGTAAGCTGAATACACATTGATCGGTTCAAGCTCGGTTTTGGTTTCAGCTTGTACAAAAGCCGATGCACCCAATAAAAGTGCGGTAGTAATCAAGTTAGTTTTCATTAAATTGGTTCCTATTTTTAAAAAGTGTTCTATTTTGACACAATAGAAATTCATTTCCTAGTTGAGAATTTTCATTTACTTTACAAATTCTGTTCATTTTGTAAAAAAATTCGTTTTTTGACCGCACTTTTTCGCCTTTATCCGCCTTATAGTTTCAAGTATAATGGCAGTGTTTTTCATCACATTATTATTAAAAAAATTATGAGTACAAAATTCAACGTAAAAACATTCCAAGGCATGATTTTAGCCTTGCAAGAATATTGGGCAAATCAAGGTTGTACCATTGTTCAACCATTTGATATGGAAGTGGGTGCAGGAACTTCTCACCCAATGACCGCATTACGCGCGTTAGGCCCAGAGCCAATGGCATTTGCTTATGTGCAACCTTCACGTCGTCCAACTGATGGTCGTTATGGCGAAAACCCAAACCGTTTACAGCATTACTACCAATTCCAAGTAGTGATCAAACCTTCTCCAGATAACATTCAAGAACTTTATTTAGGCTCGCTTGAAATGCTCGGCTTCGATCCGACCAAAAACGACATTCGTTTCGTAGAAGATAACTGGGAAAACCCAACCTTAGGTGCTTGGGGCTTAGGCTGGGAAGTATGGTTAAACGGCATGGAAGTGACCCAGTTTACCTATTTCCAACAAGTGGGCGGCTTAGAATGTAAACCGGTTACCGGTGAGGTGACTTACGGTTTAGAGCGTTTAGCCATGTACATTCAAGGCGTAGATTCTGTGTATGACTTAGTTTGGTCTGACGGCCCATTAGGCAAAACCACTTATGGCGATGTTTTCCATCAAAATGAAGTTGAGCAATCAACCTATAACTTTGAACACGCAAACACCGATTTCTTATTCTACTGCTTCGATCAATATGAAAAAGAAGCCAAAAGCTTATTGGAATTAGAGCGTCCGTTACCATTGCCGGCTTACGAGCGCATCTTAAAAGCGGCACACAACTTTAACTTGTTAGACGCGCGCAAAGCGATTTCCGTTACTGAGCGTCAACGCTACATTTTACGCATTCGTGCATTAACTAAAGGTGTGGCGGAAGCATACTATGCGAGCCGTGAAGCCTTAGGCTTCCCAGGTTGTAAAAAATAGTCAAAAAACAATCGCACTTTAAGCATTAACACGACGATATAAGGAGAAAATAATGAAAGATTTTCAATACCCAGATGATATCTACACGGAAGCAGAAACTAATCCTAATACACTTGCGAATTTAGGCCCATTGGCAAAATTAGCGGGTGTTTGGGAAGGTAAGCGTGGTGTGGATATCAACCCGAAAGCGGAAGGGCCAGAAAAAGATCCTTATATCGAACGTTACGAAGCCCATCCAACTGATGGTCAAACCAACGGTCCGCAACTCTATTATGGATTACGCTATCACACCCATATTGTACAACCAGGCGAAGTGGAGACGTTCCACGATCAAGTGGGCTATTGGTTATGGGAGCCTGAAACAGGCAATATTTTATTAACAGGTAGCATTCCACGTGGCCAAACCTTTATTGCTGTCGGTAATGCACCGGCTGATGCGAAAGAGTTTACGGTAAAAGCGGCACGCGGTTCACTAACAAACGGTATTATTTCGAATCCGTTCTTGGAGCGTTCATTTACCACGGAAAGTTTTGAAATGACGGTGAAATTCCATGATGATGGCACTTGGTCATACGATCAAACCACAACCATGATTATCCCAAATTATGATGCCCCATTTGAACATCGCGATCGTAACCGCTTAACCAAAATTGCTGAGCCGAAATTAAATCCAACTGCGGCAGCAGAACAAGGAGGTGAATAATGAAACCCATTCTTTATTATGCGGCAGATTGCCCTGATACTGCGCCATTTGTGGCAGAGTTAAAACGCTTGGGTGTGGATTATGAGTCAGTGGAAGTACTATCTTCCATCCCAAATTTGAAACAATGGTTACGCTTGCGTGATCGTCACGCCGCATTTGATGATGCAAAAGCACAAGGTTATGCAGGCTTTCCAGCATTATTGTTAGATGACGACCGTGTTATTTTGGATGAATCCAAATTAAAAGAGATTTTCTAAAATGGTGAAAAAAACCTTAGCCTTTGCAACTTCAGCGATGATTTTGACCGCTTGTAATGAAAACCAAGAAAAGTTGGAAGATTCGTAAGTAGTTTCATTTCATAATAGAAGTAACAAGTAATCCTAAGGAGCTTACTATGACAATTGAATTTAAAAATGGCGTTCCTACTTTCTTTGGGCAAGGACCTACGATTTGTTTGCGTGATCCCTTAGCTGCATTTTTAGGTGCAGCAGAAGGTGGTTTAATGACCTATTCTTATCAAGATGCAGTGAAACTGGCTGGTCATTCTTGCCCGACTGTTGCAGGAAGCTTTGTTGCGGTTATTCGAGGTTTAAAAGCGCTTTATGGTAATGACATGCCAGAGCGTGGCAATATTGAAGTATTGATGACAAAAGGTAGAGAAGAAGGCACAACAGGTGTGGTTGCCTCTATCGCAACATTACTTACAGGCGCAACAACGGAGATGGGTTTTGCTGGCATGGGTGTGGCTAAACGTTTTTCTCGCCGAAATTTATTGAGCTTCAATAATGAAACTGATGCGACCTTCATCTTAAAACGTAAAGATAATCAAAGTGCGGTTAAATTAACCCTTAATTTAGATGAAGTAGCCCCATGGTCAGATGAAATCCGTGAGTTGCTGCCAAGAGCATTTAACAATCAATTAAAAGCAGATGAAATCACGCATTTCCAAAGCCTCTGGCAAGAACGGGTAAAACGCATTTTAGTGGATTGCGTGAATGAAGAAAGATTGGTACTAGTAGAAAAATTAGATTAGGTCTCGAATATGAAAAAAATAATCCTAAAATTCACCGCACTTTTGCTTGGCTCAGCTTTAGCAAGTAGCGTGTTGGCAACAGAAAATGGCTCAAATTCCTCAAGTTCTGATTATGAATTAGAGAAAGTATTGATTTTTAGCCGACATGGGTTGCGTTCACCAGTGGAAAAAGATCCGCAAGAAATGGCGAAATATTCCCCTTATGAATGGGCGAAATGGGATGTGCCATCAGGTTATCTCACGGCAAAAGGTACAGTATTAGAAACCTACTTCGGACAATATTTAGGTCAATGGCTTGCGGATAAAGGGTTATTAACGACAGAACGTTGTGCATCGGGCGAAGGTATTTTCGCTTATGCAAATGGTGTGCAACGCACCATTGCAACAGGGCAAGCGATTGTTTCTGGCGCATTTGCCGGCTGTAATGTTCAACTGCAACATCACGGTAAAATTGGTTCAGAAAAAGATCCAATTTTTAACACGCAGGCGCATAATCCAAGTCAAGCCTTGATTGAATCTGCAAAAAATAACGTTGATTTAACCGCTTTACAGCAAAAATTAGCGCCAAATTATGCGCTATTGAGTGAAATCATCGATTACAAAAACTCACCAAACTGCTTGCAAAAAGGCGAATGTGATTTAGGTAAAAAAGTCGGTGAATACAGTATTAAAGACGGCAAGTCGGTCAAAATTACGGGTTCTATCAGCACAGGAAAGAAAATTGTCAGTGCATTATTACTCGCGCATTATGTGGGCAAGCCTGATTCAGAAATCGCAAACGGGCGCGTGAATAGCCAAGAAAAATGGCGTGCAATTAACGAAATTAAAAACGAATATTACCGCACTTTATTTAAAAACAACGAAGCGTTGGCACAAAATGCCTCATATCCGTTATTGGCATTTATTCAGCAACAGCTAAATAGTGAGAACAAAATTAACTTATTGGTTGGACACGATTCTAATATCGTCGCTCTGCTTGCAGCACTAGGTGTTGAGCCTTACGAATTGAATGATTCATTAGAAAATATCCCAATCGGTGGCAAGTTACTATTTGAAGTGTGGAAGCACAAACCAAGTGGTAAGCTAAAATTTAAGTTGGATTATGTGTATCAAACCACTGAACAACTGATTAACATCACGCCATTAAGTTTAGCAACACCACCAAACCAAACAGCATTAACCCTCAAAGGCTGTGAAAAAGATGAAAAGGGCTTTTGTGATTACGAGCGTTTTCAACAGGTGTTGAGTGAGGGTATTGAAAACGGCAAGAAGTAGCTTTCATGCAACCCTATGAAAAATACTTAAAAGAGAATTCGCAGAAACTACGAGTGGATCAAACGGATGCGGAAAGAAAACTATGGCAACGCATCAATCGAGATCAATTATTAGGATTTCGATTTAATCGACAAAAGCCACTTTTAAGCTATATTGTTGATTTTTATTGTGCGAAAGCAAAGCTGATTATCGAATTAGATGGTAGTCAGCACTATGAGCCAGATCATCAGGAAAAAGATGCATTGCGAGATGCAGAATTAAATTCACTTGGTTTTATGGTGATGCGATTTAGCAATGATGAAGTCATACGTGAAATTGAAGCGGTAGTTGAGCAGATTTATTTATTTTTGGAGAATGTGAGGGCTGATAGAGTATGAGGTTGGATTAACTTGTGCCAAATCTCCCCTAACCCCTCTTTGCTAAAGAGGGGGGATTTCTTTAGTAAATTAATAGCAACAGGCTCATTTGCATTTCGATTTCAATAGAGATTAATTCAATCTCTTTCAAAAAGAGGTTGATGTAGAACGCAGATATCTAACTCTGTAAAGATCCAATCCCCTCTTTAGCAAAGAGGGGTTAGGGGAGATTTGGCAGAAGTGAATAGTAAAACTGGTAATAAAAGGCGAGATGTTTAATAGAAAGTAAGTCAATTTTTAAGATTTTTTATAAATTTTGATTACTCAACCTAAGGATAATTAGATGAAAAAAATGTTATTAAAATTAGTTGGATTAAGTATTATTGGATTAACCTTAGCTAGTTGTGAAGCAAATCCGAATACTTATGGAGGGGCTGTTATTAAACTGCCTACTCAAGAAAAAAATTGGACAAGACAGCCACTAGAAAATGCAAAGTTTTTGCGACGTGGAATGACAGAGGCTGAAGTTATTCAAATTATGGGAGAGCCTGTAACACGAGAATTTCAGGAACGACGTTCAGCATTACAATGGTGTTCAACAGGAACAATCGGAACAAATAACCCATACGATAGATTTTTACTTGCTGCATTTACTGATGAAAGATTAACTGAAATTAAAAATTTCTCGAATAAAGATGAATTTATGGAACTTGCTGCGCAAGTAAAACAAAATGGTGGTATTGATTGTGCAAACTTAATTCAAAATGTCCATTGGTTAGATGAACCTAATGAAATTATTGAACATAGAACAAGAGATATGAATCAATATCAATAAGTTAAGAGAAAACAAAATGACAACCCAAAACTTCCTAGTAGAAATCGGCACAGAAGAGCTGCCACCAAAAGCTCTCAAAACATTAGCGACCTCTTTTGCGGATAACGTAGAGGCGGAATTAAACCAAGCGGGCTTATCATTCGACAAAATCGAATGGTTTGCAGCGCCGCGTCGTTTAGCAGTGAAAGTGTTGAACTTAGCCACACAGCAACCAAGCAAAGAAATCGAAAAACGCGGACCTGCAGTATCAGCAGCCTTTGATGCAGAAGGCAAACCAACAAAAGCGGCTGAAGGTTGGGCGCGTGGTTGTGGTATTACCGTTGAGCAAGCAGAACGTATTGCGACCGATAAAGGTGAATGGTTAGTTCATCGTGCAAAAATTGAGGGGCAGCCAACTAAAAACTTGCTGAACGATATTGTGGCTAATGCCTTAGTAAAATTGCCAATTCCAAAACCAATGCGTTGGGCAGATAAAACCGTGCAATTTATCCGTCCGGTTCATACTGTGACTATGTTATTGGGTGATGAGTTAATTGAAGGTGAAATTTTAGGTGTGGCAAGTGCGCGCACTATTCGCGGTCACCGTTTCTTAGGCGAGAAAGAATTTGAAATTCAACACGCAGACCAATACCCACAATTGTTGCGTGAAAAAGGGTCTGTGGTAGCCGATTTCAATGAGCGTAAAGCGGAAATTCTTGCAAAATCTCAAGCAAAAGCGACCGCACTTGGCGGCGTGGCTGATATTGAAGAAAGTCTGCTTGAAGAAGTAACCTCGTTGGTGGAATATCCAAACGTACTAGCGGCAAAATTTGAAGAACGTTTCTTAGCAGTACCTGCGGAAGCCTTGGTTTACACCATGAAAGGCGACCAAAAATATTTCCCGATTTATGACAAAGACGGCAAATTATTACCGCACTTTATTTTCGTTTCGAATATCAACCCGGAAGATCCAACCGCGATTATCGAAGGGAATGAAAAAGTAGTTCGCCCACGTTTAACCGATGCGGAATTCTTCTTTAAAACCGACTTAAAACAAAAACTGGTCGATCGTTTACCGCGTTTAGAAACCGTGTTGTTCCAACAGCAACTGGGCACATTGAAAGATAAAACTGACCGTATTGAACTGCTTGCAGGTGAAATTGCAAAACAAATCGGTGCAAATGAAGTGAAAGCAAAACGTGCTGGCTTACTGTCAAAATGTGACTTGATGACCAACATGGTATTCGAATTCACCGATACGCAAGGTGTAATGGGTATGCATTACGCGCGTCACGACGGTGAAGATGAAGAGGTCGCAGTGGCGTTAAATGAACAATATATGCCACGCTTTGCTGGCGATGAATTACCAAAATCTCTAGTGGCAAGTGCGGTTGCTTTAGCGGATAAATTTGACACCCTAACGGGGATCTTCGGCATCGGACAAGCGCCTAAAGGCAGTGCAGACCCATTTGCATTGCGTCGTGCAGCATTAGGGGCATTGCGTATTATTGTTGAGAAAAATCTTCCTCTTGATTTGGATGATTTAGTAAGAAAGTCTATTGGAACATATAAACATTTATTAGGATCTGGTCGTCGCTCTCCAGAACGAAGTCCATTTACTCGTTATAAGGGGATTATTACGAGCAAAGATGGGCTAACTGCTCCAGATGCATCAGTTCCAACTGTTGATGAGGTAACAAAAGAGGTAGTAGATTTCATGCTCGGTCGTTTCCGTGCATGGTATCAAGATGAAGACATTGCGGTGGATGTGATTCAAGCGGTATTAGCGCGTCGTCCAACTCGCCCTGCTGATTTTGATGCGCGTGTGCGTGCGGTTTCACACTTCCGTACTTTAGATTCAGCGGAAGCGTTAGCAGCAGCAAATAAACGTGTAAGTAACATCTTAGCTAAAGCGGATGTTGCAATTGGTGAGATCAATTTAACCGCTTGCGTAGAACCAGCAGAAAAAGCCCTTGCTGAAGCGGTACTTGCATTACGCACTGAAGTTCAACCGCTTATCGCACAAGGCGATTACACCGCAGTATTAGATAAATTAGCTAACTTACGCGCACCAGTAGATAGCTTCTTTGATAACGTAATGGTAAATGCTGAAGATCCAGCGCTACGTCAAAACCGTTTAGCGATTTTAAACACGTTACAAGGCTTGTTCTTACAAGTGGCGGATATTTCGGTATTGCAATAATAGATCTAAAAAGGATGGTCAATTTTCAAACGACCATCCTTTTGTATATAGACTTCAACGGATTATTTCTCTATAATCACTCGCACTTTCCCCCCTTAGCTCAGTCGGTTAGAGCAGGCGACTCATAATCGCTTGGTCACTGGTTCAAGTCCGGTAGGGGGGACCATTTTACAGAGATCGCATTAGGCGGTCTTTTTTATTCCCTTTCTATAACGCGTTTTAGGCGTTATATCCTTTCAACAATTCAGTCCAATTATCTTTATTGAATTGAATGTTCATTCTGCCGACTTCTTTGACAAAAGAGCGGTGTAATCTTTCTAGGTTGCTTTGTTTCCAAAAATCACCCGATTTTTGACCGCACTTATCGAAATCAATAAGCCAACATTTTTGTTCATTTTCGAGTTGTTGAACGAGAATATTATGAGCATTGAGATCCGTATGGCAGATTTGCAAATCATGTAATTGGCGAATTAATTTCCCGATGGCTTGCCAGATATTATTAGGCAGGTTCTGGATTTGTAAAAGTCCAGTCAGATCCTGGGCATTTTCGATCTTTTCAATCAAGATATCCGCTTGGTAGCAAATACCTAATTTGCCTTTTTTAACACATGCAGCAACAGGTTTAGGCACAGCAACACCTGCTTGATGGAGTTGATTTAAAAGCTGAAGTTCTGCTACGCTGCGAGTTTCAGTCAATGATTGAAAACGATAGCGATCTTTGTTGAATTTTCCCCATAAACCACCGCGATAATAGTGACGAAGGGCTGTATTTACACCAAACAGATCTTTTGTATCCAGGAAGTAGGTTGTGCCACGTCCTTTGGCTGAACCGGTAATACGTTGTTGTTTTTCCCAAAAAGCCGATTCAAAAAATGAAGCGGGCTCCGTTGGTTTTTCCGTGAGATTAAAAAGAAAGAATTGATTATCTTTTTGGAATTCAAGCATTTTAGTTGAACCGAATAATAGAAAATGCTCTCATTCTACTTTAAAATAGGTGGAAATTAAATGCGTGAGGAATTCAAATGTCCCATTCTCCACTTTTTACCTCCCCCCCTAAATCACTTTGTATTTTGCGTTTGTCTGCGGTGGGTGATGTTTGCCATGCACTTGCGGTGGTACAACATATTAAACGTTATTGGCCGCAAACAAAATTAACGTGGATTGTGGGTAAAACAGAAATGGGCTTGCTTTCTGGTATTGAAGGCGTGGAACTTGTTCCTTACGATAAAAAGAGCGGTTGGAAAGGCGTGTGGAATTTATGGATGTTTTTGAAAAATAATCAATTTGATGCGCTTTTGAATATGCAGACGGCATTTCGTGCTTCTATTATCTCTCTTGGTATTCAAGCAAAATATAAAATTGGGTTTGGCAAAAAACGTTCTCGAGAAGGGCAGTGGTTGTTTGTGAATCACCGAGTTCAAGATCCTGAAACGACTCATGTGCTAGATGGTTTTATGGCTTTTGCCGATTATCTAGGAGTGCCACCGGCAGAAATGCTTTCTTGGCAATTAGCGATCTCTGATGCAGATCGAGGATACGCCAAACAGTTTATTGATCCTACGCGTAAAAATCTGATTATTTCTCCTTGCTCTAGTAAAGCCGAGAAAGATTGGTTGGTGGAGCGTTATGCAGAGGTGGCGAACATTGCTCATCAACATCATGTGAATGTGATTTTTTGTAGTTCGCCGGCAAAACGCGAATTAGAAATGGTGAAAAAAATTATCGCACTTTGTGATTTTGAAGCTGTTGATGCATCTGGAAAAACCAGTTTGAAACAACTTGCCGCATTAATTCATCAAGCAGATTTAGTCATTTCGCCTGATTCTGGGCCAGCCCATATTGCTACTACTCAAGGTACGCCAGTGATTGGATTGTATGCCTATCACAATCCATTGCGCACCGCGCCTTATCATAATCTGGATAATGTGGTGTCAGTATATGAAGAAAATGTGCAAAAAGAACAAGGAAAACCTTCAAGTGAATTGCCTTGGGTGACTAAATTAAAAGGCAAAAATTTAATGGCTGAAATTCAGGTAGATCAAGTAGTGGCTCAGATGAGAGCATTAAATTTATTTTAAAGTGCGGTCAATTTTAGAGATAAAAAAAGCCCTCAAATGAGGGCTAAAAGAATCATAAAGTTCCTTGCGAATTATTCGCCTTTTTGTGCGTTGTAAGCTTCTAATGCACGAAGAGAATAGGTGTAAGCTGCACCTGCATTTAATGCGATAGACATCGCTAATGCTGCTGCCACTTCTTCTTCAGTTGCACCTGCTTTCACCGCTTCATCAGCATGCACGCCAATGCAGCTTTCACAACGTGTTGTTACTGCAACGGCTAATGCAATTAATTCACGGGTTTTGGCATCTAATACGTTACCTTCTGCTGCAGCCGCACCTAATGCGCCGTAAGCTTGTAACATTTTAGGGTATTTTTTACCTAATGCACCGAATGATTTTTTAACGTGTGCTACATCATTTTTCCAATCTGCAAACATAGTTTTTCTCCTTAAATTTAGTACAAATTTCGAGAGGAATTATAAGCAGATTAGCGTATGATACTTGTCAAATTGTCTTAACTTTTAGACGGAAAATCTCACAATGGATTATTTAGATAAATTAACTCAGCTGGCGCAAGTGCGTGGGGAAATTAATATTCGCTGCTTGTTTCAAGGGGATTGGCAAGTTGAACATCAGCCAGATGCGGCGGAATATCAAGGTTTATTTCATTTAATTGAGCAAGGTGAGTGCTGGGTAACCTTTGCAGAAAAACAGTTCCATTTGAAAAAAGGAGATCTCTTTTTTCTCCCTCAAAATAGACCGCACTTTTTGGGCAGTTCTCAACAAAAAAGAGAGAATAGTCTACAGAGAGAGAAATCAAACGCACTTTTTAATGTCCATCAAATAGGTGCAGGTACGCCCGATCTGAAGATGTTTTGTGGGACGTTTTATTATCAAAAACCGTCATTATTAATTGAGTCGTTACCAGATTACTTACATCTTTCGCTACAAAATACGCCAGTGCAGCCTTTGGTTTCACTTTTTTTGCAAGAAGCCGAGAAACCGGAGCAAGGCACAAAATCCGTGATAGACGCGCTATCAAATGTGTTGTTTATTTATATTTTGCGTCATGCTCAACAAATAGGTTTGCTCAATCAAGGCTTATTAGCCTCGTTGCAGGATAAAAGACTGAATCAAGTCCTTGAAAAAATCCTGTTTTCACCTCAATTAGATTGGAATATTGAGCAATTAGCCGAGTTGGCATCCATGTCTCGTGCGACCTTTATGCGGATCTTTCAACAGCAACTCGGGATGCCACCAGGAAAATTTCTCACACAAGTGCGGTTAGAAATGGCGGCTGTTTTATTGAAAAATACGCAAAAGACCATTTTGGCAATCGCCCTTGAAGTAGGGTATCAATCAGAAGCACATTTTAGTAAAGCATTTAAGGCAATTTATGGGCTTTCACCGAGCCAATTTCGTAAAACCTAGCCCATCGTTCAAAACTTACGCTATAATGACCGCACTTTAGGCGGCTTTGTCGCCTTTAATTTTTTAAGGTATTGTTATGTTTAATAAAATATTTTCATGGTTTGAAAACCGTTTAAATCCTTATCCGGAAAACAATCCTACGACGCCTGAAAAAGGTTTGTTCCGTTTTATTTGGTCAAGCATTGATGGCATGAAGGGTTGGATCTTTTTACTCGCGGTATTGACGGTCGGTACCGGTGTGATGGAAGCCTTACTTTTCCAATTTATGGGATTATTGGTGGATTGGCTGGGGGCTTATTCACCAACCACACTTTGGCAAGAAAAAGGGCATCTGCTTGCCGGTATGGCAGCTTTGCTTATTTTCAGTATTGTATGGTCATTTGTGGGCGTGAATGTACGCTTACAAACGTTACAAGGGGTGTTTCCAATGCGTTTGCGTTGGAATTTCCATCGTTTGATGCTAGGCCAAAGCTTAAGCTTCTACCAAGATGAATTTGCAGGTCGCGTATCGGCGAAAGTGATGCAAACCGCTCTTGCGGTGCGAGATACCGTCATGACCATTGCGGATATGCTGGTGTATGTTGCCGTATATTTTATCACCTCCGGCTTAGTGCTTGCGGCTTTAGATACTTGGTTTTTAGTGCCGTTTTTCTTATGGATTGTGGCATTTGTGACTATTTTACGTTTGCTTATTCCACGCTTAGCGAAAACTGCGCAACGACAAGCTGATGCTCGATCTCTAATGACAGGGCGTATTACAGATGCTTACTCAAATATTGCAACGGTAAAACTATTTTCACATGATGCGAGAGAAGCGAATTATGCCAAACGTTCCATGGAAGAATTCATGGTCACCGTGCATGCACAAATGCGGTTGGCGAGCTCATTAGATACCTTAACTTACGCAACCAATATTTTCTTAACGTTAAGCACCGCGATTTTAGGTGTGGTGTTATGGCAAAACGGCCAAGTTGGCGTGGGAGCAGTGGCTACAGCAACCGCGATGGCGTTACGTGTAAATGGTCTTTCTCGTTGGATTATGTGGGAATCAGCTCGTTTATTTGAAAATATCGGGACAGTGAATGATGGTATGGCAACACTAACCAAACCGCATACCATTGTTGATAAGCCAAATTGTGTTGCATTAGAAGTAAAACAAGGTGAGATCAAATTTAACAATGTTTCGTTTGCCTATGATCCGAATAAACCGTTACTTAACCATTTTAATCTCACCATCAAACCAGGTGAAAAAGTGGGCTTAATTGGTCGTTCTGGTGCAGGTAAATCAACCATTGTGAATTTACTTCTACGTTTCTACGAAGCACAAGAAGGTTCAATTACCATTGATGGTCAAAATGTTTTAGATGTAAGCCAAGAAAGCCTTCGTAGTCAGATTGGTCTTGTAACACAAGATACCTCGCTTTTACACCGTTCTGTTCGCGATAACATCATTTATGGTCGCCCAACTGCGACGGACGAAGAAATGATCAATGCGGCTAAACGTGCGGAAGCAGCCGATTTCATTCCTTATCTCAGCGATGCGCAAGGTAGAAAAGGCTATGATGCTCATGTTGGTGAACGTGGGGTGAAACTGTCAGGTGGACAACGCCAACGTATTGCCATTGCACGAGTGATGTTAAAAGATGCACCAATTTTACTGTTGGATGAAGCGACCAGTGCGTTAGACTCCGAAGTAGAAGTAGCGATCCAAGAAAGTCTCGATAAGATGATGGAAAATAAAACGGTTATTGCCATCGCTCACCGTTTATCCACTATTGCGGCAATGGATCGTTTAATTGTGTTAGATAAAGGGCAAATTGTCGAGCAAGGGACTCACTCAGAATTACTTGAACAAAATGGCCTTTATGCTCGCCTTTGGAAACATCAAAGTGGTGGCTTCTTGAGTGAGCATGCCGAGTAAAACACAGGAAAAAATGACCGCACTTTGCAAAGGTGTAAATCTTGAGAGAGTTTAGATAGAGATTGAACTTTTCTCATAATTAGTGCGAATTTCCTTTGACTATTTTATTGACAACAGGTAATATTCGCACCCTATGCAAAAGGTAAAACTACCCCTAACCGTTGATCCGGTTAAAGACGCTCAACAAAGAATTGATTATGATGGTTATTATACCGCTAGTCAGTTAGTGCGTTTAGCTGAATCTACGGGGAAAGTGCTCAGCGATGCACAGGTAACATTATCGTTTTATATTGATCCACAAAAATTAGTGGTGATGAAAGGGCAAGTACAAGTTGATGTCGAATTAGACTGTCAACGTTGTGGCGAACCATTCAAACAAACATTGGAATGTCATTTTATGTATAGTCCAGTGGCTAATTGGGATCAGGCTGATGACTTGCCGGAAATTTATGAGCCAATCGAATTTAATGAGTTTGGTGAAATAGATTTACTTGGTGCAGTGGAAGACGAACTTATTTTAGCTCTACCGCTTGTTCCAATGCATTCATCTGAACACTGTGAAGTGTCCGCGCACGAACAGGTTTTTGGCGAATTGCCTGAAGAATTGGCAAAAAAACCGAACCCGTTCGCTGTATTAGCTAATTTAAAGCAAAAGTAAATTAAATTTAGGAGTATAGCCAATGGCTGTTCAACAAAACAAAAAATCTCGTTCACGTCGTGATATGCGTCGTTCACACGATGCATTAACTACTGCTGCAGTATCAGTAGATAAAGCAAGCGGTGAAACTCACTTACGCCACCACGTAACTGCTGACGGTTACTACCGTGGTCGCAAAGTGATCAATAAGTAATTTTACTTATAAGGTATTCACTTGAACCGTCTAACCTTAGCGTTAGATGTGATGGGCGGGGACATTGGTCCCCGTATTACTATCCCCGCATCTCTTTCAGCGTTGGAAGCAGATCCAATGCTTTCTTTAGTGCTGTTTGGCGATAGCCAACAAATTTCTCCCTTGCTGGAAAATGCACCTTCTCCTCTTTTAGAACGTATTCAAATTCATCATTGCACTAAGACTATTGATAACAATCAAGGTATTTCTCATGCATTGCGTCATAGCAAAGGCACGTCGATGCGTTTAGCGATTGAAATGGTTCAGAAAGGAGAGGCACAAGGTTGTGTGAGTGCAGGAAATACGGGGGCATTGATGGGATTGTCAAAGGTACTCTTACAGCCTTTAGAAGGGATTCAACGCCCTGCGTTGGTATCCTTATTACCGTCGATGACGGGTGATAAAACCGTGATGTTAGATTTAGGCGCAAACGTAGAATGTTCTGCTCAAAATCTTTATGAATTTGCCGTCATGGGCTCGATCTTTGCCGAAAACCGATTGAACTTAGTTTATCCACGTATTGCCTTACTCAATATTGGTGTGGAAGAAATTAAAGGACATCAATCCATTCGTGAAGCCTCGAATTTATTAGAAAAATCGACCGCACTTAATTATACCGGCTTTATTGAAGGTAACCTTTTATTAAATGGTGTGGCTGATGTGATCGTGAGTGATGGGTTTTCGGGAAATATTGCATTAAAAACCCTTGAAGGGGCGGCTAAGAATCTGTTATCCCTTCTGAAAGGAAAAGAAAAACAGCCTATTTTTAAATCATTTGCCAAATTTATTCTGCGTTTTTTCTTTAAGGATGCTTATCATCGCTTGAAACGTATTAACCCAGATGAATATAATGGGGCATCTTTACTCGGATTAACGGCTGTTGTGGTGAAAAGCCATGGCAGCGCAAATGTGGATGCATTTGCTCGTGCAATTGCGGATGCAGCTTTGCAAGCTCGTTTGCAAATTCCACAAAAAATCTTGGCGGGTTTACAACGTTATTAATTAATAAGTTTTGATATTATGAATAGTAGAATTTTATCCACCGGTAGCTATTTGCCGAGCCATATTCGTACCAATGCGGATTTGGAAAAAATGGTTGATACTTCAGATGAATGGATCGTGACGCGTTCTGGCATCCGTGAACGTCGTATTGCTGAAGCAGATGAAACTGTTGCAACAATGGGATGTGAAGCAGCCAAAAAGGCACTTGAAATGGCTAATCTTGATCCTCAAGAAATTGAGTTGATCATCGTTGCGACAACCAGTGGTTCTCATGCTTATCCAAGTTCAGCTTGCCAAGTTCAAGGTTTATTAGGTATCGAAGATGCGATTTCTTTTGATTTAGCGGCGGCTTGTACTGGTTTTGTTTATGCTTTAGGCGTAGCGGATAAATTTATTCGTTCAGGTAGCGTGAAAAAAGCCCTTGTGATTGGTGCGGATCTTAACTCGCGTAAATTAGACGAAACTGATCGTAGTACTGTCGTGTTATTTGGCGATGGTGCAGGTGCGGTGATTTTAGAAGCATCAGAGCAAGAAGGCATTATTTCAACGCATTTACATGCATCACCAGATAACAATGCGGCATTACAGCTTCCACAAGCAGAACGTGGCGTGGAGAAATCTGGCTATATTGAAATGCAAGGTAATGAAACCTTTAAATTAGCGGTACGTGAGCTTTCTAATGTCGTGGAAGAAACCCTTTCTGCCAATAATCTCCAAAAAACAGATATCGACTGGCTTGTGCCACATCAAGCGAATTTACGTATTATCACGGCGACAGCAAAAAAATTAGAGATGGATATGTCGCAAGTGGTGGTAACGCTTGATCGTACAGCCAATACCAGTGCGGCGACTGTACCAACCGCTTTGGATGAAGCGGTGCGTGATGGCCGAATTCAACGCGGTCAATTGCTTTTACTCGAAGCTTTTGGCGGTGGTTGGACTTGGGGTTCAGCATTGGTGCGATTCTAATTAATTTGTTAGAATCCCGACAGAATTTTAAAAGTGCGGTTAAATTTGACCGCACTTTCAACATTTAAACGATGAAGAAATAGGAAGAAAACATGAAAAAATTCGCAATGGTTTTTCCAGGACAAGGTTCTCAAGCTGTTGGCATGTTAGCTGATCTTGCTAACGAATATCCGGTAGTCACTGAGACTTTTAAACAAGCATCTGAAGCGCTTGGCTATGATTTATGGAACTTGGTTCAACAAGGTCAAGCAGAAGAATTAAATAAAACTTGGCAAACTCAGCCGGCATTATTAGCGGCATCCGTTGCGATTTTCCGTGTATGGCAAGAAAAATACCCACAATTACAACCAAGCGTGATGGCTGGTCACAGTTTAGGTGAATATTCAGCATTAGTTTGTGCCGGTGTCATTGATTTTAAAGATGCGATCAAATTAGTCGAATTACGCGGTAAATTAATGCAGCAAGCGGTACCTGAAGGTACTGGTGCAATGTATGCGATTATTGGTTTAGATAATGAAGCGATTATTAATGCATGTAAACAAGCCGAGCAAGGTGAGGTAGTATCTGCAGTAAACTTTAACTCTCCAGGCCAAGTAGTCATTGCGGGAGCGAAAGAAGCGGTAGAACGTGCGGCTGCATTATGTAAAGAAGCTGGCGCAAAACGTGCTTTACCATTAGCGGTAAGTGTTCCTTCACATTGCGCATTAATGAAACCAGCAGCAGAACAATTAGCCGTAACACTTGAAGGCATTACGCTTAATGCGCCAGCAACACCAGTATTAAACAACGTGGATGTCAAAGCAGAAACAGAAAGTACAGAAATTCGTACCGCACTTATTCGTCAATTATATAGCCCTGTTCGTTGGACTGAAACCGTTGAGAAAATGGCACAAGATGGCGTAGAAGTTTTAGTTGAAATCGGCCCAGGTAAAGTATTAAACGGTTTAACAAAACGTATCGTGGCAGAATTACAAGCAACATCAGTAAACGATGTGGCATCATTAGATGCTGTTGAAGCATTATTAGCATAAAAGGGGATTAAAAATGCAAAATAAAATCGCATTAGTGACAGGTGCAACACGTGGTATTGGCCGCGCAATTGCAGAAGAATTAGCATCAAAAGGTGCATTTGTAATTGGTACCGCAACCTCTGAAAAAGGTGCAGATACAATTTCTTCTTACCTTGGCGATAAAGGTAAAGGTTTAGTATTAAATGTGGCGGATAAAGAAAGTATTGATGCCGTATTAGAGCAAATTAAAGAACAATTTGGTGATATTGATATCCTCGTGAATAACGCAGGTATCACACGCGATAACTTATTAATGCGTATGAAAGATGAAGAATGGTTCGATATTATGCAAACCAACTTAACTTCTGTATTCCATCTTTCTAAAGCGATGTTACGTTCCATGATGAAAAAACGTTTCGGTCGTATCATTACTATTGGCTCAGTTGTGGGCTCAATGGGTAATCCGGGTCAATCTAACTATTGTGCAGCAAAAGCGGGTTTGATTGGTTTCTCTAAAGGCTTAGCGAAAGAAGTGGCATCACGTGGCATTACAGTAAACGTTGTGGCTCCTGGCTTCATCGCAACGGATATGACAGAAGTGCTTACTGAAGAACAAAAAGCAGGTATTCTTGGTAATGTCCCTGCAGGTCGTTTAGGTGAGCCAAAAGATATCGCAAAAGCGGTGGCGTTTTTAGCTTCTGATGATGCGGCTTATATTACGGGTACTACATTGCATGTGAATGGCGGCTTATATATGAGCTAACCCTTTAGGGGATATATATCTGGGATTTTGTCTATAAAATATAGCAAAGCAGTTTAGTTAATGATAAAATCCCAATCGCAATGTAACTTTTTCTCTGTATGTGTTTTTACATTGCCTGTTTTTTGTGGTGCGACCACCTAAGAAATAGTTGCAACTTTATCAAAAATGCATACACTAACCGCTCTTAAATGAGTTAAAACAACAATAGGAAAAACAAATGAGTATTGAAGAACGCGTGAAAAAAATCATCGTTGAACAATTAGGTGTTAAAGAAGAAGACGTAAAACCAGAAGCTTCTTTCGTTGAAGATTTAGGTGCGGACTCTTTAGATACAGTTGAATTAGTAATGGCTTTAGAAGAAGAATTCGATATCGAAATTCCTGATGAAGAAGCTGAAAAAATCACAACTGTTCAATCTGCGATTGACTACGTTCAAAACAATCAGTAATTTTTAAGTTGGGCGATCTTTTAGGTCGCCTAATTTTTTTCTTTAAATTCCTTTTCTAAATTATTTATCTTCAAATAAAACAAAATATATTTAAATCTTCTAAATTTCTGACTGCACTTTTCTTTATTTAATCTTTCTCAGATTTGCTTTTATTATTTAGTTCCTTATTTTTTGATTTAAAACAAAATTTATCCTAAAAATACTTATTATGAGTTAATTTTGGTGCTAATATCTGGTCCAAATTTTTTCTAATTAACCATAAAATGATTCGGAGTATCTTATGGATTTTCTAATGAACCTAGGTGAAGGTAGCCAGTTTGCGATTCAGCTTGCTATTGTTCTTATCTGTTTATTTTACGGGGCAAAAAAAGGTGGTATCGCACTGGGTATGCTCGGTGGAGTAGGCTTAATTGTTCTTGTTTTCGGCTTTGGTATTGAACCAGGTAAGCCTGCTATCGATGTTATGTTAACCATCCTTGCGGTGGTGGTGACATCAGCAACATTACAAGCCAGTGGTGGTTTAGATGTCATGTTACAAATCGCGGAGAAAATGCTTCGTCGTAACCCGAAATATGTCAGTATTTTGGCTCCGTTTGTAACCTGTTTCTTAACCATTTTATGTGGTACAGGTCATGTGGTTTATACCATGTTACCAATCATCTATGATATCGCGATCAAAAATGATATTCGTCCTGAACGTCCAATGGCGGCAAGTTCAATTGCCTCTCAAATGGGTATCATCGCGTCACCAGTTTCTGTGGCAGTAGTGACTTTAACCACATTCTTAGTGAATGCTAAAACCCCATTAGCAGGTTTTGATGGCTATTTAGATTTATTAAAAATTACCGTGCCTTCAACCCTTTGCGGCGTGTTAGCTATCGGTATTTTCAGCTGGTTCCGTGGTAAAGATTTAGATAAAGACCCAGAATTCCAAGAGAAATTAAAAGATCCCGAATTCAAAAAATATGTTTATGGTGATAGCACATCATTGTTAGATAAGAAATTACCACAATCTAGCTGGAATGCGATGTGGATCTTCTTTGGTGCGATTTTAGTAGTTGCCCTATTAGGTTACTTTAAAGATTTACGCCCAGCCTTTGAAAAATCAGCACCAGCTCAAGTGGTAGAAATCGTTTCTGCTGATAAAGCTGTGAAAACCTTTAATATTAAAGACGGTAAAATCGTTGCGTTAGCGAAAGACGGTACATTAGTGCTTGATGTTAAAGACAGTAAAGCAAAAGCAAAAACTGCCTATAACAACGTTGCGATTTATAATGATAAAGGTGAAGTTGTTCAAACAATTACCGTTCAAGATAACGGTGTTGTAATTACAGCGGGAGATAAAACAGAAACGATTGATAATGCTGCAATCGTATTAAAAGACACTGCGAAGAAAAAAGTGAATTTAAGTATGGTTCACGTTATTCAAATCTTCATGTTATTAGCGGGCGCATTAATTGTTATCTTTACTAAAACTGATGCGGGTAAAATCAGTAAAAATGAAATTTTCCGTTCAGGTATGATTGCGTTAGTGGCTGTATTCGGAATTTCTTGGATGGCAGAAACCATGTTTACTGTCCACACCCCAATGATGAAAGCGGCACTTGGTGATGTGGTAAAAGCGCATCCTTGGACTTATGCATTAATGTTGTTATTAATTTCTAAATTCGTAAATTCACAAGCCGCAGCATTAGTTGCATTCGTTCCTCTTGCTTTGGGTATCGGTGTTGATCCAGCGATTGTCTTGGCCTTTGCTTCAGCTTGTTACGGTTACTACATTTTACCTACTTACCCAAGTGATCTTGCGGCAATCCAATTTGACCGTTCAGGTACCACTCATATCGGTAAGTTTGTAATTAACCACAGCTTTATTTTACCGGGCTTAATTGGTGTAATCACTTCATGTATCTTTGGTTACATTTTCACAAGCTTGTTTGGTTATCTATAATTAGCTAACTGATAAAAGAAAAGGCTATTCGTATGAATAGCCTTTTTTGTTTCTAAAGTGCGGTTGAATTTTAGGATGTTTTATCTCGATGCTCTATTTGACTTTATTATTCATTAAAATCCCTAAAAAACTTACCGCACTTTTGCGCTTCTTAAAATAAATTCCAGCTAAAGGTTGAAACATAGGGGGGTTTATTGCGATAATCTTCATTATTTCTTGGGTGATCTTTCGGGCTGCCATTTTTTCAGGTGACCAGTTTTTATTAGGAAAGATTAATTTGAACATTATTTAAGTTAGAAGAATAACAATGGCTGAAAAACGTAATATTTTTTTAGTAGGTCCAATGGGCGCGGGTAAAAGTACCATTGGCCGTCAGCTTGCGCAACAATTGAATATGGATTTTGTCGATTCAGATGCAGTAATTGAGGAACGTGCGGGAGCAGACATTAGCTGGATTTTTGATTTAGAAGGCGAAGAAGGCTTTCGTAAGCGTGAAGAACGTATTATCAATGAATTGACTCAATTACAAGGCGTCGTGCTTTCTACTGGTGGTGGGGCTGTGATGTCAAAAGAGAATCGAAATTATCTTTCTGCTCGTGGCATTGTCATTTATTTAGAAACCACGGTAGATAAGCAATATCAACGTACACAACGTGATAAAAAGCGCCCATTATTACAAGGTGCTGATGACCCACGCCAAGTGCTTGAAGATTTAGCTAAAGTGCGTAATCCGTTATACGAAGAAATTGCGGATATTACTTTACCAACAGATGAGCAAAATGCCAAAGTAATGGTTAATCAAATTGTTGATTTAATTGATAATCTAAACGGCTTAAACGGTTCATTCTAAGGATTAAAAATGTTGTGCGTAAATGTTGAATTAAAAGAACGTCGTTATCCCATTTATATTGGCGAAGGGTTGCTTAAAGATGAAACCTGTTATCCGCTGAAGAAAGGGGATAAAGTGATGATTGTGACTAATCCAACTGTCGCACAATATTATCTTGAAACCGTTACACAAACTTTAGAAAAAATCGGCTGTCAGGTTGAATCAGTATTATTGCCTGATGGCGAAAAATACAAAACGCTCGATTCTTTAAACCTCATTTTTACCGCACTTTTAAAACATAATCATGGGCGAGATACCACCATTATTGCATTAGGTGGTGGTGTGATTGGTGATGTGGCAGGTTTTGCCGCCGCAAGTTATCAGCGTGGTGTGCGTTTTATTCAGATTCCTACCACATTATTAGCCCAAGTAGATTCTTCTGTCGGTGGAAAAACTGCCGTTAATCATGAGTTAGGCAAAAATATGGTTGGGGCGTTTTATCAACCTTCTACGGTGATCATTGATACCCTTACGCTCAATACCTTGCCAAAACGTGAAGTGAATGCGGGACTTGCGGAAGTCATTAAATATGGGGCGATTTTAGATTATGCCTTTTTCGAATGGCTTGAAACTCATATTGATGAATTAGTCGCGTTAAATCAACATTCACTGCAGCATTGTATTGCGCGTTGTTGCCAAATCAAAGCGGATGTTGTTGCACGCGATGAAACAGAAAAAGGTGATCGTGCATTATTAAATCTCGGTCATACTTTTGGGCATGCGATCGAAACGCATCTAGGTTATGGAAACTGGTTACATGGTGAGGCTGTTGCAGCTGGAACCATGATGGCTGCCGTATTATCCGAACAATTAGGTGATCTTTCTTTTGAAGATGTCGCACGTTTAGAAAAACTTTTAGCACGTGCTAATTTACCAACCGTTTCGCCTGATACCATGCAACCAGACGATTATTTACCGCACATGATGCGAGATAAAAAAGTGCTGGCAGGCAAGTTGCGTCTTGTGTTGCTAAAAGCTCTTGGTCAAGCCTACGTGGCGACTGATACTGACAAATCTCTTGTGCTAAACGCGATTGAGCGTTGCATACAACATGACTAACTGTCGTTGCTCTCATGTTGCGTCCGAAAAATAACAAAACGAAACCTCGAATTAAACATCGCCCGTTTTTGAAGTGGGCGGGCGGTAAATTTCGTTTAACGGACGATCTCAACCGAGTCTTTCCAAAAAGAAAACAGTGTTTAATCGAACCTTTTGTGGGCGCGGGTGCTGTTTTTTTAAATTCTCATTTTGAACGTTATATTTTGGCAGATATTAATCCTGATTTGATTAACTTGTTTAATATCGTCAAAGACAATGTGGATGCCTATATTGAGGCTTGTAAGCCAATTTTCTTCGCTGAAAATGCGAATACAGCCGAGTATTATTACGCACAGCGAGATACCTTTAATCAATCAACTGATCCTTTCGAGCGTTCGGTGTTGTTTCTTTATTTGAACCGCTTTGGGTTTAATGGCTTGTGCCGTTATAACAGTAAAAATGAGTTTAATGTGCCCTTTGGCGCTTATAAAACCCATTATTTCCCTGAAGATGAATTACGCTATTTTGCTCATAAGGCACAAAGTGCGGTCTTTTTATGTGCTGATTTTCAACAGACATTTGAATTAGCGGATAAACACAGCGTGATCTATTGTGATCCTCCTTATGCACCGCTTCCGCAAGATACTAATTTTACTGGATATGCGGGGAATGCTTTTGGGTTTGAGCATCAAAAGAATTTAGCGGAATGTGCAAAGAAAGCACAAAAAGAAAAGCAAATTTCTGTCGTGATTTCTAACCACGATACAAAATTCACACGTGAGATTTACAAAGGGGCAAAATTTAAACGCGTTAAAGTACAGCGCTCGATCAGTCAATCTTCAGAGAAACGAGTTAAGGTAAAAGAATTAATCGCTATTTTTAAAGGTTAGTTTAGCAGGTTAATTCTGGATTGATTTTAATCTCAAAGCCTTTCACTTCGGGATAAGTCGGTTGAATTGCAGCGAGTAATTCACGTTGGCGAAATAAAATCCCTTGGCGAACGACCGCACTTTTGACTTCGATAAAGAGTTTCCCATCTGTGATGGCGCCTAACCGAAAAAGTCCTTTAAATTCTTGAGGGAAAAGGCGGCTGATGTTTTGATTCAGTTCATTCAACATTAAGCCTTTCTGCATGATTTTGGCAAATTGTGATCCTTCTAGCACATCAATAATATTCATGGCTTTTTGATAACGCTCATGCTTGTTTTCCACAAAAATACCCCAATAATGACTTTATGTTGAATTTCCGATACAATACACACAAATTTTGTCAGAGACAATAAGATGATGAAATCAAACAAAGGTAAAACAAATTTCTGGTCGCAGTTGCTGTTAAGCATGATTGCGATTTTTGCTTTACCTGTTGCTCAGGGATTGGAGGTGCCACCTTCATCAAATATGAGCGGTGAAAATTACCAAACATCATCTGAACAACATATGTTGATTGCGGTGCGTGAAATTCGTCAAGCATTGCAGGTTCAACCTCAGCCAATAAATCACAAAACCCATTCAAATCAAAAACACGAAAAAATTCAATCGCACTTTATTGCGGCAGAATTCCCTGTTTTTGCCCCTATTCGTGCCGGCCCAGCCATCATTTAATTTTCTTTTATCTTTGAACGAGCCGATTTTTTAATCGGATGATCCTTTTTATTTTTTATTTGAAAGAGAAATTATGAGTTTTTTAACAAAAATTTTTGGCAGCCGTAACGATCGTATTTTACGTAAATTAAGAAAACAAGTTGCGAAAATCAACAAAATGGAGCCGGCTTTTGAGGCATTAAGTGATGATGAATTAAGAGCAAAAACTGACGAGTTCCGTAGCCGTTTAGCTAACGGTGAAACCTTACAACAACTTTTACCTGAAGCGTTTGCTACCGTGCGTGAAGCGGGTAAACGTGTACTCGGTATGCGTCATTTCGATGTGCAATTAATCGGTGGTATGGTGTTAACAAACCGTTGTATCGCTGAGATGCGTACGGGTGAAGGTAAAACCTTAACCGCAACCTTGCCTTGTTATTTAATGGCATTGGAAGGTAAAGGCGTACATGTTGTGACAGTGAATGATTACTTAGCTCGTCGTGACGCGGATACCAACCGTCCATTATTTGAATTCTTAGGTATGACTGTTGGAGTGAATATCCCTGGCTTACCGCCTGAAGCAAAACGTGAAGCTTATGCGGCCGATATTACATACGCGACAAACAGCGAATTAGGTTTCGATTATCTTCGTGATAACTTAGCGCATTCCAAAGAAGAACGTTTCCAACGTCATTTAGGCTATGCTTTAGTGGATGAGGTGGACTCTATCTTAATCGATGAAGCACGTACGCCGTTGATTATTTCGGGTCAAGCGGAAGATAGTTCTGAGCTTTATATTGCGGTAAATAAATTAATTCCGAATTTAATTAAGCAAGAAAAAGAAGATACGGAAGAATATACCGGTGAAGGCGATTACACCTTAGATCTTAAAACCAAACAAGCGTATTTAACTGAACGCGGTCAAGAAAAAGTAGAAGAGTGGCTAATCGCACAAGGTTTAATGCCAGAAGGTGATTCCCTTTATTCACCTGCGCGTATTGTATTGTTACACCACGTTATGGCGGCATTACGTGCAAACACCTTATTTGAGCGCGATGTAGACTATATCGTGAAAGATGGCGAGATCGTGATCGTGGATGAGCATACTGGTCGTACAATGGCTGGGCGTCGTTGGTCTGATGGTTTACACCAAGCGATCGAAGCGAAAGAAGGGGTAGAGATTAAGAGCGAAAACCAAACTGTTGCCTCTATTTCTTACCAAAACTACTTCCGTCTTTATGACAAATTAGCGGGTATGACAGGTACAGCAGATACCGAAGCCTTTGAATTCCAACAAATTTATGGTTTAGAAACTGTCGTCATCCCAACAAATCGTCCAATGATTCGTGATGATCGTACGGACGTCATGTTTGAGAATGAAGAATACAAATTCAATGCAATTATTGAGGATATCAAAGACTGCGTTGCTCGCAACCAACCAGTTCTAGTGGGTACCGTATCAGTTGAAAAATCTGAAATGCTTTCTCAAGCGTTAGATAAAGCGGGTATCAAACACAATGTGTTGAATGCAAAATTCCACGCACAAGAAGCGGAAATCGTTGCTGAAGCAGGGGCGCCAGGTGCAGTAACCATTGCAACGAATATGGCCGGTCGTGGTACCGATATTATCCTGGGTGGTAACTGGAAAGCAAAAGCTGCAAAATTGGATAACCCAACCCCAGAGCAAATCGAGGCACTTAAAGCTGAGTGGGAGAAAAATCATGAGATCGTGATGCAAGCCGGTGGTTTACATATTATCGGGACAGAACGTCATGAATCTCGTCGTATTGATAACCAGTTACGTGGTCGTTCAGGTCGTCAAGGTGACCCAGGTTCTTCACGTTTCTACCTTTCTTTAGAAGATGGCTTAATGCGTATTTATCTGAATGAAGGTAAATTAAATATGATGCGTAAAGCCTTCACCCAACCAGGTGAAGCGATGGAGTCTAAGCTTCTTGCTAAAGTAATTGCATCGGCGCAAGCGAAAGTAGAAGCCTTCCACTTTGATGGTCGTAAAAACTTGCTTGAATATGATGATGTGGCGAACGACCAACGTCATGCGATTTACGAACAACGTAATTACTTGCTCGATAATGATGATATTTCAGAGACTATCAAAGCTATCCGTAGCGATGTGTTTAACGATGTAATTGACCAATATATTCCACCACAATCGCTGGAAGAACAATGGGATATTAAAGGCTTAGAAGAGCGTTTAGCACAAGAGTTTGGCCTTGAGTTACCAATTGAACATTGGTTAGAAGAAAATAATAATCTTCACGAAGAAAACTTGCGTGAGCGTATTATTCAAGAATCAGAAGATGAATACAAAGCGAAAGAAGCACTTGCAGGTGAAGAAACCATGCGTCATTTCGAAAAAGGCGTGATGTTACAAACCCTTGATGAGCTTTGGAAAGAGCACTTGGCTGCAATGGATTATTTACGTCAAGGTATCCATTTACGTGGTTATGCCCAAAAAGATCCAAAACAAGAGTACAAAAAAGAATCTTTCCGTATGTTTACTGAAATGTTAGATTCTTTAAAACATCATGTGATTACGACACTTACTCGTGTGAAAGTTCGTACGCAGGAAGAGATGGAAGAAGCAGAGCGTGCACGTCAAGCAATGGCTGAGCGTGAAGCTCAAACTCATCATTCTGTAGGTGAAAATACAGAGCAAGCTCAAAGCGAGGACTATTCAGATCGCCATATTGGTCGTAATGAACCTTGTCCTTGTGGGTCAGGTAAAAAATACAAGCATTGTCACGGCAATAAAGCCCGATATGCTTAGTTAAGGAAAAGAGCGGTTAAATTTTTGCGTGTTTTAAAACACCGCTAAAAATGACCGCTCTTTCTACTTTTGAGATAAGGAAAAATGATGAGTAAGCCTATCATTCAAGTTGCGGCAGGGATTATTCGTAATGAATTTGGGCAGTTATATTTGACCCAGCGCTTAGAAGGGCAAGATTTTGCGCAAGCATTAGAATTTCCTGGCGGTAAAGTTGATGCAGATGAAACCCCTGAAGAAGCCTTAAAAAGAGAATTGGAAGAAGAGATTGGCATTCATATTTTAAATGCTGAACTGTACGAACGTTTTCAATTTGAATATCCAACAAAAATTTTAGATTTTAGTTTTTATTTGGTCACTGAATGGATCGGCGAGCCTTTTGGACGAGAAGGCCAGGAAGGTTTTTGGCTTGAACAACGTGAGCTTGATGCAGGACAATTCCCGCCAGCAAATTTAAAGCTGATTCAGCGTTTAGTGGCTGAAAGTGTCAAATAACATTTAATCAAATTTATTTATTATGATTCCAAGTATTTTTCTGAGCTTATTTTTTATTGCAACGGTGATTTTTATCGTCAATTCGCACTATCGTTGGACATATTTTTTTGCGATAGCATTATTTGTTTTATTGTTTAACTCAATGTTTGCGATAACTGGTCAATGGCAACGCGGATTGAATTTTGCGTCCGTACTTTTTGTGGTGTTGATGTTATTCCATCGAATGAAAATCCATTACTACAAACAACCTTTACTCATTTCAGATTTTTGGCTTGTGACAGACTGGCGAAATTGGGAAACCCTTTTACATTATAAAGGCGCAATTTTCGGTGTATTAGGGCTATTAGGCCTACTTGGCTATGCTGTCTTAGGTTGGTCAGATGTAGAAAGTGCCTCAACTGGATTTCGTGTATTCGCAGCAATACTTGCAGCAACGAGTTTTGGTTTAATGTGGCATTATTCTAAAGATCCGGATGCGACAAAAGTCTGGTTAGACTCATTGCCAGATGATGGTCGAGATGTTTTCTTAAACCTGCCTATGTCTTGTCGTGGCGTATTCTTTAAAGTGCCAGAATTTGAAGGTAATAGTCAAAAATTTAAAGAAAAAATGACCGTACTTTTAAGTGAAAAGGCTGACAGTAAAACTGAAAGTGCAGAAAAGCCCGACATTGTGGTTTGTTTACAAGAATCAACCTTGAATCCTCATCAATTTGATTTTGATGCAGAAACCATCCCACCATTTTCAATGTTTAATAAGCAGGAAGATACCGTATTTGTGAGTCCATTGCGTGTACATACGGTGGGCGGTGCAACGTGGAAATCTGAATTTGCTTTCCTTGCAGGGGTGCCTTCAACCGATTTTGGTGCTTTAGCAAGTGGGGTGTTTTATTCCGTTGTCCCACACTTACAGACGGGTTTTATTAAAAATCTCCGTGAGCAAGGCTATTTTTGCGTGGCGTTATCGCCTTTTACGAAAGGTAACTACAATGCAAAACCTGCTTATGACCACTTTGGTTTTGATTTGATGTTGCAACCACAAGATTTAGGCTATCCCGCATCAATCAGCAAAAATCTCTGGCATATTAGCAGTGAAGAGATGATGTATTACACCAAACTGATTTTGCAGAAACAGCATTTATCATTGGAAAATGTACAACAGCCCATGTTTGTTTATGTGCTTACGATGAAAGAGCACGGCCCTTACAACACGAATATGCCAAATCATTTTAATTTGGCGAGTAAGCGTTTAGGGGGAAAAGCGATTTCTTGCTTGAACGATTATATTGATCGTATTGATAGCCTTAATGAGGCAATCGAAGGCTTGAATGATTACTTAAAATCGCGTGAAACACCTTATGTATTCGGTTATTTTGGTGATCACCAAGTCGCTTTTGATAATCAGCTCCCACCGAAAAAAGGTAATTTTGCAAATCCAGATTATGTGACTCAATTTGTGGTTAGAACTAATCGTAAAACTGACTTTGTTCAACAGCAAGATTTCTTAGATTTAGCCTTTGTTGGTGGCGTATTACTTGATGTGGCAGGTTTATCACCGAAAGATGACTTTATGCGAGCAAATATCGCTATGCGTCAGTTAAGCCAAGGTAAGCTTGAAGATGCAGAGGATATGGATTTAGTGAATAGTTATCGAAATTATCTGTATCAAGATTTAAAAATTGCACAATAATAAAAAATCTCGGTTAACGCCGAGATTTTTTTATAAGCAAAATTTAACCGATAAGTCTGCCAATTTTACCCACACATCTTGACCATATTCTTGCTTGGTTGTGCGCTCAATATCTGCCAACTCTTGCAATATTTCAAAGAGCTTTTGATAGGTGAGCCGTTGTATCGCTGCCATATAAAGGTGACGACGATTCTGCCAAATTTTGAGGCGGTCAAAATCCGCTTTGAGTGTCTGTGTAGGCAAATTCGTATTAAGAGAGGGATTACGTAGCTGTGGTTTTGTTAATTCTAACAAGGTGAGCAGTTCACGTTGTAAAGTACGCAATAAAATGACAGGTTGCACATCTTCAGCTTGTAAACCTCGCAAAATTCGCTTTGAGCGATTTGCCTTGCCTGACAACAAAGCATCAATCCATTGGAAAGGGGTAAAGACAGAAGATTGCTCTACGACTGATTTAACGCGGTTATACGTGAGTTTGTGATCAGGATAAAGCAAATCTAAAAGCTGTAATGCTTGTTTCAATGCCAGGAGATTATTTTCATAGCTATAACAAAGTAGTTGAACGGCTTCCTCATCTGCTGATAACCCCATGTTTTTTGTACGATGCTTCACCCAACGAGAAAGTTGTTCTGAATTCGGTGTTTGGCAGTTAACAATAACAGCTTGTGGCTCAAGTTGATTTGCCTGAATAAACCACTCTTGTTTTTCGGCTGCTTTAGACAATTTAGGCAAGGTGAGAACAAGCAAGCTATCTTCATTTAATCCACTGATAAATTGCTGAAGGTTTTTTTGCAAAAGTGCGGTCAAATTTTCGGGTAAATTGAGAATGAAAATTTGCTTATTAAAAAAGAGCCCCATAGATTGGCTGGCCTCAATTAATGCAGGCCAGTCAGTATTAGTATCTATGGTGATTTGATTTTTTTCATCGAAACCTTGAAGAAGAGCAGCTTGATGAATGAGATCTTCACTTTCACTGAGCAACAGGGGATCTGTCCCAACCAAAAAATAGACTTTCGCTAAATGGCTGTTCAGGTTAGAGGCCAGTTGCTCAGGAAAAATGCGGTTCATTATTTTCCTTGAACTTGGTGTTGAAAGGCGGCCATTTTATTAATTAATTGGCGAGCCGCTTGTTCGCGCATATCATTCCAAATCACATCACGTTCAGCTGATTTTGCTAATGCAGCACGTGAGTTATCAAAGAAAGTGCGGTTGATTTTTGCAGAGATTGGATAGGTTTCTCCGTTTGCTAAACGTACACTTGCTTCAACATCAAGGGTCAATACTTTCTCTGCTTCACGGCCTTGTCTAAAGACTGACGCCACTTTATCGTTTGAAGTCTGTTTATTTAAACGCAACACTGGCACACCTTGTTTTGCAGGAACAAGGTTTACATTGTTGCTAAGCAGTTGCTTACGCATTGCCATTGACATTTCACTATATGGGTCGCTACTTTCAAGGGCCATTGTTTTTAATTCTGCAGGAACAGCCGCACCATTATCTAAGTGCCAACCACAAGCAGTTAAAAAGGCTGTTGCCCCAACAAAGCAGAGTGTTTTGATTGATTTCATCATAAAAATTACCTGTAAAATTCACCGCACTTTATTTTGTTTAAGAGCCGTTTATGCAACGCTTGGAATAAAATGTGGTTATTTTATGGATTATTGCGGTTTAACCACCACATTTAACAATTTACCTGGTACATAAATCACTTTCACGATTTGTGTATTGTCAGTAAATTTCTTCACGTTTTCATCTGAAAATGCAACAGTTTTCACGGTTTCTTCACCCGCATCAGCTGCAACAGTCACTTTACCGCGTACTTTACCGTTGACTTGCACCACGATAAGTTTTTCATCTTCTACCATCGCTGCTTCATCAGCTTTCACCCATTCTGCATGGTCGATGTTGCTTTCGTTACCTAAAGCTTTCCATAACTCAAAGCAGATATGTGGTGTGATAGGGTAAAGCATACGCACGACTGCGCTTAATGCTTCTGCCATAACCGCACGATCTTGTTCGCTTTCTAATGGCGCACGGGTTAATTTATTCATTAACTCCATTACTGCTGCGATAGCGGTATTGAACGTTTGACGGCGACCAATGTCATCGCTCACTTTCGCGATTGTTTTATGGACATCACGGCGAAGTGCTTTTTGGTCTGCAGAAAGTGCGGTCATATCTAAAGCGGTTTTTGCAGGATTTTGGCTGTATTCATACACTAAATTCCATACACGACCTAAGAAACGTTTTGCTCCTTCTACGCCAGATTCTTGCCATTCAAGTGTCATTTCTGCAGGAGACGCGAACATCATGAAAAGACGCACGGTATCTGCACCGTATTTTTCCACCATCTCTTGTGGGTCGATACCGTTGTTTTTGGATTTCGACATTTTGGTCATACCGGTATGCACCAATTCACGGCCTTCCGGATCAGTGGCTTTGATGATACGACCTTTTTCATCACGCTCAAGGGTCACTTGCGTTGGGCTCACCCAAATACGCTCGTTGGTCGGGCTGGTGTAGTAGAACGCATCAGCTAATACCATGCCTTGGCATAATAATTTTTGTGCTGGCTCGTCGCTCGTTACGAAACCTGCATCACGCAATAGTTTGTGGAAGAAACGGAAGTAGAGCAAGTGCATGGTCGCGTGCTCAATACCACCGATATATTGATCCACCGGTAACCAGTAATTAGCTTCATCTTTATCTAACATACCTTCCGCATAGCTTGGCGAGGTGTAGCGTGCGTAATACCAAGACGATTCCATAAAGGTATCAAAGGTATCGGTTTCTTTTAATGCAGGTTCACCATTGAAGGTAGTTTTCGCCCAGTTTGGATCGGCTTTAATTGGGCTTTTCACGCCGTCCATGACCACGTCTTCTGGCAGGATAATCGGTAAATCTTCGATTGGCGCCGGTACGGTTTCACCGTTTGGTAAGGTCAGCATTGGAATTGGTGTCCCCCAATAACGTTGACGGGAAACACCCCAGTCACGTAAACGGTAATTCACTTGGCGTTTACCCACGCCTAATTTTTCTAATTTATCCGCGATACCGTTGAATGCACCATCAAAATCTAAACCGTCAAACTCAGCAGAGTTCACTAATTTACCGTGCTCAACAAAAGCTTGTTTGGTTAAATCAATTTCTTCATCAGCAAGCGGTGCGATCACTTGTTTAATTGGTAAATCGTATTTTTGAGCAAATTCAAAGTCACGTTGGTCATGTGCTGGAACCGCCATTACTGCGCCAGTACCGTAATGCATTAATACAAAGTTAGCGACCCAAATCGGTAATTTTTCACCGGTTAATGGATGAATGGCGAATAAGCCGGTTGCCATCCCTTTTTTCTCCATCGTGGCAAGGTCTGCTTCCGCCACTTTGGCATTTTTTGCTTCACGGATGAATTCGGCTAATTCAGGATTCTTTTCTGCCGCTAAGTCCGCTAATGGATGCGCTGCTGCAATACCTAAATAACTTACACCATAGAAGGTATCTGGACGGGTCGTATAAACCGCAACTTTTTCTGCGGTATCTGCCACATCAAAAGTAATTTCTACCCCTTCAGAACGGCCAATCCAGTTGCGTTGCATGGTTTTTACCATGTCTGGCCATTGTGGAAGTTGGTCTAATCCACCTAATAATTGTTCTGCATAATCAGTGATTTTAATAAACCATTGAGGGATCTCTTTTTGTTCTACTGGAGTATCACAACGCCAACAACAACCGTCGTGCACTTGTTCGTTCGCCAACACAGTTACATCATTCGGACACCAGTTTACGGTTGAGTTTTTTTTGTACACTAAGCCTTTTTTGTAAAGCTCAGTGAAGAACCATTGTTCCCATTTGTAGTATTCTGGACGGCAGGTCGTAATTTCGCGATCCCAGTCATAACCAAAGCCCAACATTTTGAGCTGGTTTTTCATGTATTCGATATTTTCGTAAGTCCATTTCGCGGGCGCGGTTTTATTTTTAATCGCAGCACCTTCAGCCGGTAAACCAAATGCATCCCAACCAATAGGCTGTAACACATTTTTGCCGTTCATACGTTGATAACGAGAAACCACATCACCGATCGTGTAGTTACGCACGTGGCCCATGTGTAAACGACCAGATGGGTAAGGGAACATTGAAAGGCAGTAATATTTTTCTTTAGATGTATCTTTGATTGCTTTGAAGACTTTATTTTCAGCCCAATATTGTTGAACTGCAGGTTCAATCAAATCGGGACGGTAATGTTGTTGCATAGAAAATCACCTTAAATTTTGACCGCACTTTGCGGCATGTTTTGCTTTGTAAAATGTGATATAGGATAGCGTAAAACAGGGAGAATTGGTAGAAAGTACGGTGATTTTTTTGCTGATTTTATAAGAGATTTTGAATTTCAGATGGAATTAATTTAGGCGAAGGAATCCAAACTTGTTTATGTCGGTTTAATTCACCTTTTTCAAGAACTATTGAGCTCTTAGGTACTTTGAATGCTTTACTCAAAAATTTTAGCAAGTGAGCATTTGCTTGACCATTAACTGGTGGAGCCGTGATCGTGATCTTGAGTTTATCATCATGCAATCCCACAATTTGATCTTTACTGGCTTTGGGTTGCAGAATGATTTTAAGACGTAGTCCTTCAGGCGTTTGTTCGATTGCAGACATAACTAAATTTAATTACCACATTTACAATAAGGGCTGGAAAATCCAGCCCGAAAAAATAATGTTATTTTTGACCGCACTTTAAGCGGCGATTGCCCATAAAACCTTGAAATAATCGTAAAAGAGATTATTCAAAAATAATAGAACAATAGCGATAACCATCGGTGAAAAATCAATGACGCCCACAGTTGGTAAAATGCGCTTAATTGGTTTTAATAATGGTTCGGTAAGTTGATATAACGCATAGAATGCAGGATTATTGCCACGATTAAACCAACTTAAAATTGCACCGGCGATTAACACATAGAAAATAGCCACACCGATATTTTTGATCAGCCCTAGTATGCCCAATAGTAAGAAGAAACAGAGATTTAATCCGCCAAAGAGAATCGATTTTAGTCCGCAAAGCAAGAAGACTAAAACCAGTGCCGCAGTTTCCACTTTTTTCACCACAGGAAAAACTTTACGCAATGGTGCAATAACTGGTTGGGTAAATTTCAGTGTAAATTGAGAAATAGGATTGTAGTAATCCACATTCGCTAATGGTAGCCATACGCGTAAAATTAACTCTAAACAATACAGATCGATAAACGATCCTAAAAATAACGCAGTTTGGGAAATTTCCATTATAACCAACCTTTCCGTTTGAAATAGATGTAAGGTGTAATCGCCGCACCAATCATTAAGCCAATAGCCATTGGGTAGCCATATTTAAAATGAAGCTCCGGCATAAATTCAAAGTTCATTCCGTAAGTGGATGCCACAAGTGTTGCCGGTAGGAACATCACAGACACCACCGAGAAGAATTTCATGATTTTATTCTGCTCGATATTAATATAACCCATTGCCGCCTGCATTAAAAAGTTTACTTTTTGGAATAAAGACTCATTATGCGGTTGTAAGGATTCGATATCTCGTAAGATTTCACGAGCTTGTTCTAACTGATTTGCCGGTAAACGCGTTTTACGTACCAAGAAACCCAATGCACGTTGTGTATCCATCAAACATAAGCGCACTTTAGAACTGGTATCTTCTTGTTCTGTTAGCGTATTTAAGGCTTCATCGAAAGCTTCATCTTGTGTACCGTTTAGAATTACACGGCTTAATTTTTCTAAATCCGCATAAACGTTTTCGATAACATCCGCTAATTGCTCAATTTTGGTTTCAAATAAGTCGAGCAAAACTTCATACGCATTACATTCCAATAAGCGCTGGCTACGAGAACGCATACGATATAAACGGAATGCCGGTAACTCACGATCACGTAAGGTAAATAAGCGGCCATCACGAATTGTAAATGCTACGCTCGCGAGGTCGGCGTAGTTTTCTTCGTCTTCACAATAAAAGAATGAGTGCAAGTGCAGGCCGTCTTCGTCTTCGAAGAAACGTGCGGATGCCTCGATATCTTCTAATTCGAGGAATGAGGCGAGACTTTGTCCTAAGCCTTCTTGCAACATTTCACGTTCTTCCCCTGTCGGCTCGAGTAAATCTAACCAAATGGCAGAACTGAGCTCGGCTGGCTCGTCATCAATACGAAGCAAACGGGAATCGTTAATGGCAAAAGCGTTAATCATTGGTCATACTCCTTTTGGGATTATGAAGATCCAACTGTGAACAAAAAAAGATCAAACGAAATTGGCACTAGAGAAAAGTGCGGTTAAATTTTTGTGTGTTTTAAAAATGGGTTTCGTTCGATAAAAGATGCCGAAGAAAGGTAAATTGATTACCAGCGAACTCTCGCTGATAAGAGGCGAGAGTCTAAAGCGATATTCGGTATCGACTATGACTGTCCAAAGTGTGTGTCCTTCTCGTTAAAAAATCGGGCGAATGTTACGCTTGAAAGGCGCTTTCGTCAAGTATTATTGAAAAGGACACGGCACTTTTAATTAATTGGTATATTGATTAATTGCGTTAGTAACTTCTTGATCTTGATAAATATTATTAACAATATCTTTGAAGGTTTCGCCTAACACTTTTTGAATTTCATCATTGCTCGCATTAAATGCGCCAGATTGTGAACGGGTTGCATTAAAGGTTTTGTTGTATTGTCCGCGTGGACCTTGTACATAAACAACTGCTTGGATTTTGCTGTTCAAGGTATAACGTAAATTACCTTGATCTACGTGAGTGTTGAATTCTTTCACTTCAACGGTTACACCCGCATTCGCATTATTAGCTTGTCCGATACGGAAACCTTTGCTAACTAAATTTTGTTGCATCACTTGTTGGAAAAGTTGAGTAACGCTTGGTGATGCGTTTAATTTAATCAGCTCACCTGATTTAGTATAAGTTGCAATTTCTTGTTGTGGACGAGAATCGCGAGTATTAACTGTTACCACTGCTGATTGGTTAATATTCATTGATGCAGTCGGCGATTGAGGGGTAAAAGTTAAGGTATTAGATTGCGCTTGGCAACCTGCTAAAAATAATGTTGCAGCGGCCAACGTCATTGTTGATAATGCTTTGATTTTGTTTGTTACTTTCATAATTTCCTCATTGAATTAGGTTAATTTGTGTTATTCTTACAAACTTAACGCTGAATGTATAGCAAAAAGTTAGGGAGTTTATTTATGTCAAAACAGCAAGAATTATTAGAGAGAATTCAGGCCGAATTTCAACCGCACTTCGCCACCGTGGAAAATGAAAGCCATATGCACAGTTCCGGTCGCGGGTCTGACTCTCATTTTAAATTAGTGATTGTCAGCGATGCTTTTGAAGGCATGCGCAAGGTGCAACGCCACCAAAAACTTTACCAACTTTTTACCAATGATTTAAAAAATGGCATTCATGCATTAGCACTTCATCTTTATACAAGAAGCGAATGGGAGAGCCTAGGTGAAGCATTTCCAAAATCACCAAATTGTCTTGGTGTTGGACAGTAAGTATTTCCTTACGTTCCCTGTATTCCATTTCAATAATAAGAGAGAAGGCAAGAGGCTTTCTCTCTTTTTATTTTAACGTGAATTTATTTTTAACTCCTAATGAGTGTTACTCTAAAAACTTCACAAATATTTCACAAAAAGTATCGGCTAAAAGTAGAAAAAAAGCCCATTTTCCGCTAGAATGAAGCGCTTTTAATTTTCGAATTTCAATTTCTGGATGTGTAAGTAATGCCTTACTCATCGAGGAATTAAACAGATTTGAGTTTTTAAATTTATGTGTCAGTTAATAGCGCTTTGATCTTAAAAGTGTTTTCTGTCACGCTCAATCGCGAGATTGCTTTTAGAGTGTATGCTTTAATCGCAATCGTGTTTTTAACCTAGAAAAGTAGTGCAAACAGTATGATTACAATCAAAAAAGGCTTGGATCTTCCTATTGCAGGAAAACCAGCACAAGTAATCCATAGCGGTAACGCTGTGAATCAGGTTGCGATTCTTGGTGAAGAGTATGTGGGTATGCGTCCTTCTATGAAGGTACGTGAAGGCGATGTTGTGAAAAAAGGCCAAGTGCTTTTTGAAGACAAGAAAAACCCTGGAGTGGTTTTCACAGCCCCTGCGAGCGGTACTATCACTGTAATTAATCGTGGCGAAAAACGTGTATTACAATCTGTGGTCATTGATGTGCAAGGTAACGATCAAGTTACTTTCGCTAAATATAACGCAGGTGAGCTCAATACGCTTTCTTCTGAACAAGTTAAACAAAACCTCGTTGAATCCGGTTTGTGGACAGCGTTCCGCACCCGTCCGTTCAGCAAAGTGCCTGCCTTAGATGCAGAACCTTCTTCTCTGTTTGTAAATGCGATGGATACCAATCCTTTGGCAGTAAACCCAGAGGTGGTGTTAAAAGAGCATTGGCAAGATTTTATTGACGGTTTAACAGTATTAAATCGTCTATTCCCAAATAAACCATTAAATCTATGTAAAGCTGGCGATAGCAATATCCCAACCGTGGATTTAGCTAACCTAAAAGTACATGATTTTGGTGGTGTTCATCCTGCAGGCTTAGTGGGTACACATATCCACTTTATCGATCCGGTTGGTGTTCATAAAACCGTATGGCACATCAATTACCAAGATGTGATTGCTGTAGGTAAATTATTTACTACAGGCGAACTTTATGTTGAACGTGTTGTATCTCTTGCGGGTCCGCAAGTGAAAGAACCTCGTTTAGTTCGTACAGTAATCGGTGCTAACCTTTCTCAATTAACGGCAGGTGAGTTAAAAGACGGTAATAACCG
Source organism: Haemophilus parainfluenzae (assembly GCF_900450995.1). NCBI lineage: Bacteria > Pseudomonadati > Pseudomonadota > Gammaproteobacteria > Pasteurellales > Pasteurellaceae > Parahaemophilus > Parahaemophilus parainfluenzae. Next base: position 1,460,692 of record NZ_UGHY01000002.1, read on the forward strand.
TGTGATTTCTGGTTCAGTACTTTGTGGTCAAACTGCAAAAGACGCTCACGATTATTTAGGTCGTTATGCATTACAAGTGTCTGTGATTGCAGAAGGTAATGAGAAAGAGTTCTTAGGTTGGATCACACCGCAATCGAACAAATATTCGATTACCCGTACCGTATTGGGTCACTTTGGTAAAAAATTATTCAACTTCACTACCGCAGAAAATGGTGGTGAGCGTGCAATGGTACCAATCGGTAGCTATGAGCGCGTGATGCCGTTGGATATTTTACCGACATTATTATTACGTGATTTAATCGTGGGCGATACTGATGGTTCACAAGCGTTAGGTTGTCTTGAATTAGATGAAGAAGACTTAGCGTTATGTTCTTTCGTTTGCCCGGGCAAATATGAATACGGTTCAATCTTGCGTCAAGTGTTAGATAAGATTGAGAAGGAAGGTTAAAAATGGGTTTAAAAAATCTTTTTGAAAAAATGGAACCCGCGTTTTTACCAGGCGGTAAATACAGCAAGCTTTATCCGATCTTTGAATCGATTTATACCTTGCTTTATACACCAGGTACGGTAACGCACAAAAACACGCACGTTCGTGATGCGTTAGACTCAAAACGTATGATGATTACGGTTTTCCTTGCGTTGTTCCCTGCGATTTTCTATGGGATGTATAACGTGGGTAACCAAGCGATCCCTGCTTTAAATCAATTAGGCAATTTAGATCAATTAATTGCTAACGATTGGCACTATGCACTTGCAAGTTCATTAGGTTTAGATTTGACCGATAATGCAACTTGGGGTTCAAAAATGGCATTAGGGGCGATCTTCTTCTTACCAATTTACTTAGTGGTATTCACTGTTTGTACGATTTGGGAATTATTATTCTCAGTAGTACGTGGCCATGAAGTAAATGAAGGGATGTTCGTTTCAACCATTTTATTTGCGTTAATCGTTCCACCAACATTGCCATTATGGCAGGCTGCACTAGGTATCAGTTTTGGTATCGTGGTAGCGAAAGAACTATTCGGTGGTGTAGGTCGTAACTTTATGAACCCTGCGCTTGCTGGCCGTGCATTCTTATTCTTCGCTTATCCGGCTCAAATTTCCGGTGACTTAGTATGGACTGCTGCAGATGGTTTCTCTGGTGCAACCGCACTTTCACAATGGTCTCAAGGTGGTCAAGCAGCATTACAACACACTGTAACCGGTCAACCTATTACTTGGATGGATGCATTCATCGGTAATATTCCTGGTTCAATGGGTGAGGTTTCAACTCTTGCGCTATTAATCGGAGGTGCGTTAATTGTATTCACCCGTATTGCTTCTTGGCGCATTATGGCTGGTGTCATGATCGGTATGATTGGTACAGCAACCTTATTCAACTTAATCGGTTCTGATTCTAACCAAATGTTCTCAATGCCTTGGCATTGGCACTTTGTATTAGGTGGTTTTGCACTTGGTATGATCTTCATGGCTACAGACCCTGTATCTGCTTCATTCACCAACACGGGTAAATGGTGGTACGGTGCGTTAATTGGCGTGATGGCTGTATTAATTCGTACAGTGAACCCAGCTTATCCAGAAGGGATGATGTTAGCGATTTTATTTGCAAACTTATTTGCACCAATTTTCGACTACATCGTGGTTCAAGCAAATATCAAACGTCGGAGAGCAAGAACAAATGGCTAAATTTAATAAAGATAGCGTTAGCGGTACAGTTACCGTTGTTGTGTTGCTAAGTTTAGTGTGTTCTATCGTGGTTTCTGGTGCTGCAGTAGCATTAAAATCCAAACAAGATGAACAAAAAGCACTCGACGTTCAACGTAACATTTTAACTGTTGCCGGATTGATGAAAGAAGATAATGCATCAGTAATTAAAGACACTTACAGCAAATTTATTGAACCACGTTTAGTGGATTTGCAAAGTGGTGATTACGTTCAAGCTTCAGCAGAAGAAATTAATAAATTTGAACCTAAAGATGCTGTTAAAGATCCAGCTAAAAGCCAAGCTATCCCAGCTGAGGCAGATAAAGCAGGGATCAAGGTCCGTGCAAACCAAGCGCGTGTTTATCTTGTAAAAGATGAGCAAGGCAATGTAACCCAAGTTGTATTACCAATGTATGGCCGTGGTTTATGGTCAACCATGTATGGTTTTGTTTCTGTTGCACCAGATGCGAATACCATCAAAGGTATTACTTACTATGATCAAGGTGAAACAGCCGGTCTTGGGGGCGAAATTGCGAACCCTCGTTGGCAAGCACAGTTTGTCGATAAAAAATTATTCGATGAGCAAGGTAACCAAAAATTCAAAATCTACAAAGGTAGCTCTGCTGCAGATAAAGAGCACGGTGTAGATGGTTTATCAGGTGCAACTTTAACCAGTAACGGTGTTCAAGGTTCATTTGATTATTGGTTCAGCCAAAATGGCTTTGGTCCATTCTTAGCGAAATTTAAAGCAGGAGAAATCAAATAATGGCTGATGCAAAAGTAAACTTAAAAGGTCTTTTATTCGATCCTATTGTTAAAAATAACCCGATTGCCTTGCAAATTTTGGGTATCTGTTCTGCATTAGCGGTAACGACCCAATTACAAACAGCAATCGTTATGGCGATTGCGGTAAGTTTGGTAACTGGTTTCTCCAGTTTGTTCATTTCATTGATTCGTAACTATATTCCAAATAGTATCCGTATCATTGTGCAACTGGCGATTATCGCATCTTTAGTAATCTTGGTTGACCAAGTATTAAAAGCTTATGCTTATGGTTTATCTAAACAGCTTTCTGTATTCGTTGGCCTTATCATTACAAACTGTATCGTAATGGGGCGTGCAGAAGCGTTTGCGATGAAATCACCTCCGCTAGAAAGCTTTGTTGATGGTATCGGTAATGGTTTAGGTTATGGTGCGATCTTATTAATTGTCGCCACATTACGTGAATTAATCGGTTCTGGTCGTTTATTTGGTTTCCCTGTATTCCAAACGATTCAAGACGGCGGTTGGTATCAGCCAAACGGTTTATTCCTTCTTGCACCAAGTGCGTTCTTTATTATCGGCTTCGTTATTTGGGGCTTAAGAACGTGGAAACCTGAGCAACAGGAGAAATAATCAATGGAACATTATATTAGCCTATTCGTGAAGGCGATCTTCATTGAAAACATGGCGCTTTCTTTCTTCTTAGGGATGTGTACTTTCCTTGCAGTTTCTAAGAAAGTTTCTACGGCGTTTGGCCTTGGTGTTGCGGTAACCGTGGTACTTGGTATTGCGGTGCCTGCGAACCAATTTGTATACGAACATGTATTAAAAGATGGCGCATTGGTAGAAGGTGTAAGTCTTGAGTTTTTAAACTTTATTACCTTTATCGGGATTATTGCGGGTCTTGTTCAATTACTTGAAATGGCTTTAGATAAATTCTTCCCAGCACTTTATAACGCATTAGGTATTTTCCTTCCACTTATCGCTGTAAACTGTGCGATCTTTGGTGGTGTATCTTTTGCTGTACAACGTGAATACACTTTTGCAGAATCTGCAGTTTATGGTGTGGGTGCAGGGTTAGGTTGGATGTTAGCAATCGTTGCACTTGCAGGCTTAACCGAAAAAATGAAATATGCCGATGTACCGGCAGGCTTAAAAGGATTAGGGATTACCTTTATTACTGCAGGCTTGATGGCGCTTGGCTTTATGTCATTCTCTGGAATTCAGTTATAAGGAGGCATAAATGAGCGAATCTTCAATTTTATTATTAGGTGTTGCGGCATTTACGGTTATCCTTTTAGTGCTCGTTGCAATTATTTTATTCGCTAAATCAAAATTAGTGGATTCTGGTGACATCACCATTTCTATTAATGATGATCCTGAAAAAGCGATCACTTTACCAGCTGGCGGCAAATTACTTGGTGCTTTAGCAAGTAAAGGTATCTTCGTTTCTTCTGCTTGTGGTGGCGGTGGCTCTTGTGGCCAATGTATTGTGAAAGTAAAAAGTGGCGGTGGTGAAATTCTCCCAACTGAGCTTTCTCATATTAATAAACGTGAAGCAAAAGAAGGCTATCGTTTAGCTTGTCAAGTTAACGTGAAAGGTAATATGGAAGTTGAACTTCCAGAAGAAATTTTCGGCGTGAAAAAATGGGAATGTACTGTTATTTCTAACGATAACAAAGCCACCTTTATCAAAGAGCTTAAATTAGCGATTCCTGAAGGCGAGGAAGTACCTTTCCGCGCGGGTGGTTATATCCAAATCGAAGCTGATCCACATGTGGTGAACTATAAAGATTTCGATATTCCTGAAGAATATCACGAAGACTGGGATAAATATGATTTATGGCGTTATGTCTCTAAAGTGGATGAACATATTATCCGTGCTTACTCTATGGCCTCATATCCAGAAGAGAAAGGTATCATTATGCTTAATGTGCGTATTGCAACGCCTCCACCACGTCAGCCTGATGCACCTCCAGGTCAAATGTCTTCTTACATTTGGTCATTAAAACCAGGTGATAAAGTGACAATTTCAGGTCCATTCGGTGAATTCTTCGCGAAAGAAACCGATAATGAGATGGTCTTCATCGGTGGTGGTGCGGGTATGGCACCAATGCGTTCTCATATCTTTGACCAATTAAAACGTTTACACTCTAAACGCAAAATGTCATTCTGGTATGGTGCACGTTCTAAACGGGAAATCTTCTATCAAGAAGACTTTGACCAATTACAAGCCGAAAATCCAAACTTCGTATGGCATGTTGCACTTTCAGATGCATTGCCAGAAGATAACTGGACAGGTTACACTGGCTTTATTCACAACGTACTTTATGAAAACTACTTGAAAAATCATGAAGCACCAGAAGATTGTGAATACTACATGTGTGGACCTCCGGTGATGAACGCTGCGGTAATCAAAATGTTGAAAGACCTCGGTGTTGAAGATGAAAACATCTTATTAGATGACTTCGGTGGTTGATTTTAGTTAATCAAAACATCATGAAAACTGACCGCACTTTGTGATGAAGTGCGGTCAATATTTAAGATGGATTACAGGCAAGCTGATGGAAGAGTCGGTTTGCCTGTAATTCATATATTTAGGAAGGAATAGATGAAAAAAGTATTAAGCGGATTGATTGCTGTAGTCCTAGCTTGTTCATTAAGTGCGTGTAAGAAAGATCCCGAAATTATTTTACTTAGCGGTAAAACCATGGGAACGACTTACCATATCCGCTATATTGAGGATGATTCTGTAAGTGAAAACTCACAAAAAACGCATGAGCAAATTGAAGTGGTTTTAAAAGATGTGAATCAGAAAATGTCCACTTATATTAAAGATTCCGAATTGAGTCGTTTTAATCAAAATACACAAGTGAATACGCCAATTGAAATCTCTGCGGACTTTGCCAAAGTGTTACAAGAAGCGATCCGTTTAAATCAGGTTACTGAAGGTTCATTGGATGTGACAGTAGGGCCTGTAGTGAATTTATGGGGATTTGGCCCAGAAAAACGTCCAGAACGTAAACCAACCCCAGAACAACTTGCTGAACGTCAAAGTTGGGTGGGAATTGATAAAATTCACCTTGATATGAGCGGTAAAACCCCAACATTAAGTAAAGCCGTGCCACAGGTTTATATTGATTTGTCATCTATTGCTAAAGGTTTTGGTGTGGATCAAGTCGCGGATGTATTAGAGCAAAATCACGTACAAAACTATATGGTGGAAATTGGTGGGGAAATTCGCGCTAAAGGTAAAAATCCTGAGAATAAAGCGTGGCAAATCGCCATTGAAAAACCTAATAATACCGGTGAAAGAGCAGTTCAAGAAGTGATAGGTTTAAATAATATGGCGATGGCGACCTCAGGCGACTACCGTATTTATTTTGAGGAAAATGGTCAACGCTTTGCTCATGAAATCGATCCAAAAACAGGTTATCCAATTCAGCATCATTTAGCCTCAATTACTGTGCTTGCACCAAGCTCAATGACAGCTGACGGTTTATCTACAGGCTTATTTGTACTTGGTGAAGATAAAGCCTTGGAAGTGGCCGAGAGAGAAAATATTCCAGTTTATTTAATTATGAAAACCGAGCAAGGCTTCGAAACGAAAATGTCTTCAGCCTTACAAAAGTTACTCGCAAATAAGGAATAATCATGCAAACGTTATTTTTTACCCTAATCGCTTTTGTGGCCATTATTGTATTAATGTCTGTGGGCTTTATCTTTAAAAAACAAAGCTTAAAAGGTAGCTGTGGAGGCCTTTCCTCACTGGGTATTGCTAAAGCTTGTGATTGCGATAAACCTTGCGACACCTTGCAAGAAAAATTAGATGCTGGCGATGAAAATGCCAAAGCTGAATACGAACAAAAATTTGCGAAGAAAGACGATGATTCGCAATTTTATGAAGTGAAATAATTCACTCAAAATCAACCGCACTTTGTACAACAATCTTAATTTATGGGGCGGAAGTCATTCCACCATATTTCAATCATTATCACCAATGTGCTTCGCCTTAACCGAAGTTACGGGAGACTTATGTTAACTTCAAATACTTATAATCAACATTTCGCACCATTGAGTGCAGAGCAACTTGCCGAAAATGCCACTAAAAAGGTTATTTGCGGTATGTCTGGTGGGGTAGACTCCTCCGTTTCCGCGTTTATTCTTCAACAACAAGGCTACCAAGTGGAAGGCCTGTTTATGAAAAACTGGGAAGAAGATGACGATACCGATTATTGTACAGCTGCAGCGGATCTTGCTGATGCGCAGGCAGTATGCGATAAGCTAGGTATTAAGCTACATAAAATCAATTTTGCGGCGGAATATTGGGATAATGTGTTTGAACATTTCTTAACAGAATACAAAGCTGGTCGTACACCAAACCCGGATATTTTGTGCAATAAAGAAATTAAATTTAAAGCTTTCTTGGAATATGCCGCGGAAGATTTGGGCGCTAACTATATTGCTACCGGCCATTATGTGCGTCGTCGTGGTGCAGATGATCAAGCAGAGCTATTGCGCGGCTTAGATAGCAATAAAGACCAAAGCTATTTCCTTTACACGTTGAGTAAAAATCAGGTAGGCCAAAGCCTTTTCCCTGTTGGTGAAATTGAAAAGCCGATCGTACGTGCTATTGCGGAGGATTTAGGCTTAATCACTGCGAAGAAAAAAGATTCTACCGGTATTTGTTTTATCGGTGAGCGTAAGTTTAAGGATTTCTTAGCGCGTTATTTACCGGCTCAACCAGGTGACATCCGTACCGTAGATGGCGAGATTATTGGTCGCCATGAAGGCTTGATGTACCATACACTGGGGCAGCGTAAAGGGCTAGGTATCGGTGGATTAAAAAATGCCGGTGATGAAGCCTGGTATGTGGTGGATAAAGATGTGGAAAATAATGAATTGATTGTCGCACAAGGCCATGATCATCCACGTTTATTCTCCAAAGGCTTAATTGCCAAGCAGCTACATTGGGTGAGTCGCGAACCTGTACGTGAAGCGTTCCGTTGCACGGTGAAAACTCGTTATCGTCAAACGGATATTGCTTGTTTGGTTGAGCCGATTGATGACGATTGCATTCGAGTGATTTTTGACGAACCGCAAGCCGCGGTCACACCGGGTCAATCAGCCGTGTTTTACCTAGATGAAGTCTGCTTGGGCGGCGGCATTATCGAAGAACGAATTTAATCAACACCTAACAAAGTGCGGTCAGAAATTTAACGATTTTTCTGACTGCACTTTTTCTTCTATCGCATTTCAATTTTCGTTAATTTGAAAAAATGATGATGTTTTGCTAGTATAAATTTCGTATTTGGAAACAATCCACTCAAATCCTACTGAGCGTTTCCTTCAAAATCGCACTTCTCCGTGCTGTCATTTGCGATGGTTCCATCGCCCGTTTGGGTCTTAAGGCCTTGTTTTATTTAATCTGATTTTATTTTTATTCACCTAATTTTTAAGGGGAAGCTTGTCTTTATCTAAATTTATGGAAAAACAAACGTCGTTCAATCCTTTAGTGATTGGTGCAACGTTATTTTTTGTAGTGTTATTGGTGGCAATGATTTTAATTGCACCGGAACAAACACAAACTTTATTAAATGCCGCCAAATCGGGCATTTTTGCGAACTTTAGTTGGTTTTACGTATTAGCATTCTCAGTATTTTTGGGCTTTTTAGTCATTTTATCGGTCAGTAGCCTAGGTAATATCAAATTAGGCAATGATGAAGAAGAACCTGAATTCGGTTTTCTCTCTTGGTTGGCAATGTTATTTGCTGCCGGCATGGGGGTAGGGTTGATGTTCTTTGGTGTAGCAGAGCCCTTAACGCATTACTTATCTGACATTACTGGAGGTACAGCAGAACACAAACAACAAGAAGCCTTGTTACACACCTTATTCCACTGGGGAATTCATGCGTGGGCGGTGTATGGCACGATTGCGTTGGCATTGGCTTACTTTGGATTTCGTTACAAATTACCTTTGGCATTACGCTCTTGTTTCTATCCGTTATTGAAAGAGCGTATTAATGGCAAGTTAGGCGATTTTATCGATATTATGGCGCTACTTGCTACCTTATTCGGTATTATAACAACGTTAGGTTTCGGTGCTTCTCAATTGGGGGCAGGCTTACATCAATTAGGCTGGATTAGTGAAAATAGCTTCAGCTTACAAATGATTGTAATTGCTGTGGTAATGAGTTTAGCAACATTTTCCGCAATTTCTGGCGTAGGGAAAGGGGTAAAAATCTTAAGTGAGCTGAATTTAACACTAGCTTTCTGTTTGTTGATTTTCGTGTTAGTGGCGGGACCGACACTTTATTTGTTATCCGCTTTTAGCGACAACATCGGAACTTATCTCAGCAACTTAGTACAATTAAGCTTCAAAACCTATGTTTATGAACAAGAACATACTGGCTGGTTTAGCGGTTGGACAATTCTGTATTGGGCATGGTGGTGTTCTTGGGCGCCATTTGTAGGCTTGTTTATTGCCCGTATTTCGAAAGGACGCACGATTCGCGAATTTATTTTCGGCGTGTTGGTGATTCCTAGCATGTTCGGTATTTTGTGGTTTACCGTATTTGGTAATACAGCCATTTGGTTGAATGATGGTGAAGCTGCAGGTACGTTAGGACAAATGATTTCTTCGCCTGAAACGTTGCTCTTTAAATTCTTAGATTATTTACCGCTTTCTGGTGTGACGGGTTTAGTGAGTTTGGTGGTGATTTCTTTATTTTTTATCACTTCTGCTGATTCGGGTATTTATGTATTAAACAACATTGCATCACGTGATAAAAGCCTCGCTGCACCACGTTGGCAAGCGGTGATGTGGGGCGTATTAATGTCAGTCGTTGCGATTGTTTTAATGCAATCGGGTGGTTTGGCAAACCTACAGGCAATGACCTTGTTAGTGGCGTTACCTTTCGCCATGTTGATGTTGTTGATGTGTTTTAGTTTATGGAAAGGCTTGAATGCGGATAAAAAATATTTTGATACTAAAGTGAATCCAACCAGTATTTTCTGGACGGGGGATAAGTGGAAAGAACGTTTGGAACAAATGATGAACCAAACACAAGAAAAAGATATTTTACGTTTCCTTAAACATACGGTATTACCGGCTATGCGAGAATTACGTCAAGAGTTGATTGGCAAATATGACTTGAGCGTGCAAATTAACACGTTATTTGATCAAGATGAACCTGCAGTCGAGTTAGTCATTCAAAAAGAATCAATGCGTGATTTTATGTATGGCGTTAAATCTGTGGGTCGAGATGTATCCACTCAACTCATTAATGATGACAATTTGCCACATATTCAGCATAGTATGACTTATGAACCATACACTTATTTCTTTGATGGTCGAGTGGGTTATGATGTGCAATATATGGATCAAGATGAATTAATTGCTGATATGTTGAAACATTATGAACGCTACTTAAGTTTGCTAGATGACGTAGGCCGAGAATTGATGGCACACGAGCAAACAGAACTGGCTGAATAATAAGACTAAAGTGCGGTTGAAAATAGCATTATTTTTGACCGCACTTTTAAAATTACCTCTTGAGACAAATGCATAAAAAGAGTATATTCAAGCCCAAATTTTCAATTTAATTCTAACGGAGTTTTTCTATGTTTGGTTTATCCCCAGCACAAATGATTATTTTATTAGTCGTGATTTTATTAGTATTCGGTACAAAAAAATTACGCAATGCGGGATCTGATCTTGGCGCAGCAGTAAAAGGCTTTAAAAAAGCGATGTCTGACGACGAACCGAAAAAAGATGCGGAATTTACTCAAATTAAAGACTGTACAACAACCGCTGAAAAAACTGAAACTGTAAAAGATAAAGAACAGGCATAACCGTGTTTGATATTGGTTTTTCCGAACTTGTTTTATTGATGCTTGTGGGCTTAGTGGTACTAGGCCCTAAGCGTTTACCTGTGGCTATTCGCACGGTAATGGGCTGGGTGAAAACGATCCGTGGGTTGGCAGCTAATGTTCAAAATGAATTAAAACAAGAGCTTAAATTGCAAGAATTGCAAGATAGTATCAAGAAAGCGGAACAACTGAATCTAAAACAGCTTTCCCCAGACTTAAGTAAAACCGTTGAAGAGCTGAAAGAACAGGCTCAAAAAATGCGTGCAGAGCTAGAAGAAAAAGCGGCTGCTGCGGGCACAACGGTGGAAGAGCAAATTAAAGAAATTAAAAGTGCGGCTGAAAATTCTGCTGATTCTGCTGAAAAACTTGCGGTAAACTCACAAGAAACAGCAGAAAAACCAGTTGAAACAGTATCGACAGAACATGCAGAGAATGAAACTACCGACGTTTTGGAATCTGAAAAAGCAGAAGTAGATTTGACCGCACTTGAAGCCCATGAACAAGCTGAATTAACCGAGCGTTTATCTGATTACTATTCGCCGGATGATGTGGAACTGCAACCAGCACCTAAATCTGAAGCTAAGTCCTAGAGAATAATTATGAGCAATACGACGGACGATTCCCAACCGTTAATTACCCATCTTGTTGAACTCAGAAACCGCTTATTACGTTGTGTAATTTGTATTTTAGTGGTTTTTGTGGCGTTGGTTTATTTTTCTAATGATATTTATCATTTTGTCGCCGCACCTTTAACGGCAGTAATGCCAAAGGGGGCAACCATGATTGCAACCAATATTCAAACGCCATTCTTTACGCCAATTAAATTAACCGCGATTGTATCGGTATTTATTTCGGTGCCTTATTTGCTTTATCAAATTTGGGCGTTTGTTGCACCGGCGTTGTATCAACATGAAAAACGTTTAATTTATCCGTTATTATTTTCCAGTACAGTTTTATTCTATTGCGGTGTGGCGTTTGCTTATTATATTGTTTTCCCTTTCGTGTTTAGTTTCTTTACGCAAACCGCACCAGAAGGGGTGGCTATCGCAACAGATATCAGCAGTTATCTTGATTTTGCGCTAGCATTATTCTTGGCTTTCGGTGTGTGCTTTGAAGTACCCGTTGCTATTATTTTGCTTTGCTGGACAGGTGTCACAACTACGAAAGCATTGGCGGCAAAACGTCCTTATATTATTGTGGGAGCATTCTTTGTTGGCATGATCTTAACGCCACCAGACGTGTTCTCTCAAACTTTACTTGCTGTACCAATGTGTCTTCTCTTTGAATTAGGCTTGTTAGTTGCACGTTTCTATCAACCGAAAGAGGATGAAGAAGAGACAACGGATGAGAAAAGTGCGGTAGAAAATCAGGGTGATTTGAATCACAAAGATTAAGAAAATGGGCGTAGGTTATACGCCCTTTTAACATCATAAAAACAGGAAATATTATTATGACTCAACAAATTTTAGGCGGTTTTCCAACCCGTCGTCTTCGTCGTTTACGCAAACATGATTTTAGTCGCCGTTTAGTCGCAGAAAATACTTTAACCGCGAATGATTTAATTTATCCGGTATTTATCATTGAAGGTGAAAATCATCGTGAACCAGTCCCTTCTATGCCTAAAGTTGAACGTTTAACGATCGATCAGTTATTAATCGAAGCAGGCCTTTTAGTGAAATACGGCGTGCCAGTGATTTCATTATTTCCTGTAGTTGAGCAAGATAAAAAATCTTTAATGGCGGATGAGGCATTTAACCCGAATGGTTTGGTACAGCGTGCAGTGAGAGCATTGAAAGCCGCTTATCCAGAATTAGGTGTATTAACCGATGTCGCACTCGATCCTTATACACTACATGGACAAGACGGGATCATTGATGAAGAAGGTTATGTTTTAAACGATATCACGACAGATATTCTGATTAAACAGGCACTTTCTCATGCTGAAGCGGGTGCTGATGTTGTGGCACCGAGTGATATGATGGATGGTCGTATTGGTCGTATTCGTCAGGCATTGGAAGAAAATGGCCATATCAATACACAAATTATGGCGTACTCAGCGAAATATGCGTCTAATTACTATGGCCCATTCCGTGATGCAGTCGGTTCTGCGGGTAATCTGAAAGGTGGGGATAAGAAAACTTACCAACTTGATCCGGCAAATGGTAATGAAGGCTTACAAGAAGTCGCACTTGATTTACAAGAAGGTGCGGATATGGTGATGGTGAAACCAGGTATGCCGTATTTGGATATGGTATATCGTGTGAAAGAGTATTTCGGCGTGCCAACTTTTGCTTACCAAGTTTCTGGCGAATATGCGATGCATATGGCAGCCATTCAAAATGGTTGGTTGAAAGAAAAAGAATGCATTATGGAATCATTGCTTTGTTTTAAACGTGCGGGTGCAGATGGTATTTTGACGTATTTTGCGAAGCAAGTCGCTGAATGGCTTTACTTAGAAGGTAAAAATAAATAAGTACTTTTTAACTTGAAGTGCTAATCTAGGTGTTAATTTTAGATATCATCTAATAAAAATGAGAAAGTATTAAATATTTTCTCGTTTTTTATTTTTTCTTTATTTTCTCTATAAAAAAACTATTGCCTAGTTGATTTTTCTATTGTTATATTGATGACACGCCGCAACAAGACGGTGATAAATAAAATAACGTTATACACATCATATTAACTCACTACTAGAAGGAAAATCCTATGTCAGCAGTAGCATCATTAGACGCATTTCTTGAAAAAGTGGCTCAACGTGACGGCCACCAACCTGAATTTTTACAAGCCGTGCGTGAAGTCTTTACGTCAATCTGGCCTTTCTTGGAAGCAAATCCTAAATACCGTTCAGAGGCTTTATTAGAGCGTTTAGTTGAGCCAGAGCGCGCAATCCAATTTCGTGTGGCATGGACTGATGATAAAGGTCAAGTTCAAGTAAACCGTGCTTTCCGCGTGCAATTCAACAGTGCAATTGGTCCTTTTAAAGGGGGATGCGTTTTCATCCATCGGTAAACTTATCGATTTTAAAATTCTTAGGTTTTGAACAGATCTTTAAAAATGCCTTAACGACATTGCCAATGGGCGGTGCGAAAGGGGGCTCAGATTTTGATCCTAAAGGTAAATCTGATGCTGAAGTGATGCGTTTCTGTCAAGCTTTAATGGCCGAGTTATATCGTCATGTTGGTCCAGATACTGATGTCCCAGCAGGAGATATTGGTGTAGGCGGTCGCGAAGTCGGTTATCTTGCAGGCTATATGAAAAAATTATCAAACCAAGCCGCTTGCGTGTTTACTGGTCGTGGTCTTTCATTCGGTGGGAGCTTAATTCGTCCAGAAGCAACGGGGTATGGATTGGTGTATTTTGCCCAAGCGATGCTTGCAGAGAAAGGGGATAGCTTCCTAGGCAAAACGGTTTTAGTTTCAGGTTCAGGTAACGTAGCACAATATGCGATTGAAAAAGCGATGGCACTAGGTGCGAAAGTCGTAACTTGTTCTGACTCTGCGGGTTATGTGTATTTACCTGAAGGGTTTGATCGTGAAAAATTAGAGGCATTATTAGAGCTCAAAAATGTAAAACGTGGTCGAGTAGAAGAGTTTGCAAAACAATTCGGTCTTCAATATTTTGCAGGTAAACGCCCTTGGGAAGTGAAAGCCGATATTGCACTTCCTTGTGCAACCCAAAACGAATTAGAGATTTCAGATGCGAAAGCTTTAATTGCAAATGGTGTGAAATTAGTGGCTGAAGGTGCAAACATGCCAACCACTATCGAAGCAACAGATGCATTCTTAGAAGCTGGTGTATTATTTGGCCCAGGTAAAGCGGCTAATGCAGGTGGTGTTGCGACATCAGGCTTAGAAATGGCGCAAAGTTCACAACGCTTATACTGGACAGCTGAAGAAGTAGATAAACAGCTTCATCGCATCATGTTAGATATTCATGCAAACTGTAAAAAATATGGTACTGTCGCTGGTCAAGCAAACATCAACTATGTTGTCGGGGCAAATGTTGCAGGCTTTGTGAAAGTGGCTGATGCAATGTTGGCGCAAGGAGTTTATTAATCCAATAAATGAATGAAAATTTGACCGCACTTTATGATGAAGTGCGGTCATTTTTTATGGTGAATTTCTCAAGTTTGAAATGGGCTTGTGGCTTGCTTTTTTGCTCAAAAAGTGTAAAATCCTCAGGCTTTTTGTCTATATATACAGAGAAAAAAGTAAGCTATATTCTTAAATCACTTTCGAGTTTGAGAATATTCTTTTAGTAATTAAACATTTAGAGGAAGGTTATGGTAACCATTCGTTTATCTCGTGGCGGAGCTAAAAAACGCCCATTTTATCAAATCGTAGTAGCTGACAGTCGTTCACCACGTGACGGTCGTTTCATTGAGCGTGTAGGTTTCTTCAACCCAATCGCACAAGGTAACGCTGAGCGTCTTCGTGTTGATCTTGATCGTGTAAATCACTGGGTTGCTCAAGGTGCATCACTTTCTGATCGTGTTGCGAGCTTGGTAAAAGAAGCACAAAAAGCAGCATAATTTTGCTTTTTGATTTAGTTCTTAAGCTAAGATAGGTGAGAAATATGGAACAACAACGTATTGAAGTTGTGGGCAAATTAGGCTCAACCTACGGTATTCGTGGGTGGTTACGTATTTATTCATCAACAGAACAAGCTGAAAGCATTTTTGAGTATCAACCTTGGTTTTTAAAAATCAAAGGTGAGTGGCAGCCAACAGAATTAGAACATTGGCGTCATCATAATCACGAAATCATCGTTAAATTAAAAGGTGTTGATGACCGTGAAGCCGCACAAATTTTAGCAAATGTTGAAATTGGTGTGGATTTATCTGTTTTCCCAGAACTGGAAGAAGGCGATTATTACTGGCATGATTTAATTGGTTGTTCAGTCGTAAACTTAGAAGGTTATACAATGGGAACGGTGACAGAGATGATGGAAACCGGTTCTAATGATGTTTTAGTAGTTAAAGCCAATACGAAAGATGCTTTTGGAAAACAAGAGCGGTTAATTCCGTTTTTGTATGAACAAGTAGTTAAAAGAGTCGATCTCACCACAAAAACTATTGAAGTGGATTGGGACGCTGGTTTCTAATCTCAAGTATGCACAAACGTAATGTAGTAGGCTTTTTATGTGGATAGGGGTGATTTCATTATTCCCGAAATGTTTAAAGTGATTACGGAATTTGGGGTTACAGGTAGAGCCGTAAAACATAATCTTCTGCAAGTGGAATGTTGGAATCCAAGAGATTTTACATTCGACAAGCATAAAACCGTGGATGACCGTCCTTATGGTGGTGGCCCGGGAATGCTGATGATGGTGCAACCTTTACGGGATGCGATTCATGCTGCAAAAGCAGCGGTAGGAGAAGGCGCAAAGGTGATTTACCTTTCACCACAAGGACGTAAACTCGATCAAGGCGGCGTAACCGAGCTTGCTCAAAATCAGAAATTGATTTTAGTATGTGGACGTTACGAAGGTATTGATGAGCGATTGATTCAAACTGAAATTGATGAAGAATGGTCAATCGGGGATTACGTTTTGACCGGTGGGGAATTGCCAGCAATGACATTAATTGATGCTGTTGCACGTTTTATTCCCGGTGTATTAGGCAAACAAGCCTCCGCAGAAGAAGATTCTTTTGCCGATGGTTTATTAGATTGCCCGCATTACACCAGACCGGAAGTGTTAGAGGGATTAACTGTACCGCCCGTGCTGATGTCTGGACATCACGAAGAAATTCGGAAATGGCGATTAAAACAATCGCTACAAAGAACGTGGCTCCGACGCCCTGAGCTCTTAGAAGGCCTAGCTCTGACTGACGAACAACGTAAGCTGTTAAAAGAGGCGCAAGCCGAACATAACAGTTAGTTTCAGTTACATCTAGGATCAATAAAGGATCAAACAATGTCTAACATTATCAAACAACTTGAACAAGAACAATTAAAACAAAACGTACCTAGCTTCCGCCCAGGTGATACTTTAGAAGTTAAAGTATGGGTAGTTGAAGGTAGCAAACGTCGTTTGCAAGCATTCGAAGGCGTGGTTATTGCAATTCGTAACCGTGGCTTGCACTCAGCATTCACTTTACGTAAAGTATCTAATGGAGTAGGCGTTGAGCGTGTATTCCAAACTCACTCTCCAGCTGTAGATTCTATCGCAGTTAAACGTAAAGGTGCGGTACGTAAAGCTAAACTTTACTACTTACGTGAACGTTCAGGTAAATCTGCTCGTATTAAAGAGCGTTTGGGCGAATAATTCGCAAAATAAAAAAGGCTTGGTTTTCCAAGCCTTTTTTGTTTTTAAGTGCGGTCAAAATTAAGACCGCTTCATAATTTCAAAAAACTCATCGTTGGTTTTTGCCACCATAAGTTTGTCAATGAGGAATTCCATCGCTTCCACTTCACCCATTGGGTTAAGGATTTTGCGTAGAATCCACATTTTTTGTAATTCATCTGGTGTGGTAAGTAAGTCTTCTTTACGTGTACCAGAACGGTTGAAGTCAATCGCAGGGAATACACGTTTTTCTGCAATTTTGCGAGAAAGATGTAATTCCATGTTACCAGTACCTTTAAATTCTTCGAAGATAACCTCATCCATTTTTGAACCGGTATCCACAAGTGCGGTTGCAATAATGGTTAAACTACCGCCTTCTTCTACGTTACGTGCCGCACCAAAGAAACGTTTTGGACGATGCAAAGCATTTGCATCCACACCACCGGAAAGAATTTTACCGGATGCAGGCGTAACGGTATTGTAAGCACGCGCTAAACGAGTAATAGAGTCGAGTAAAATCACCACGTCTTTTTTATGCTCAACAGAACGTTTTGCTTTCTCAATAACCATTTCTGCCACTTGAACGTGACGGGTTGCTGGTTCATCAAAGGTAGAGGCAATGACTTCACCTTTTACCGAACGTTGCATTTCCGTTACTTCTTCTGGGCGCTCATCGATTAAAAGTACAATAAGTTCACATTCAGGGTAGTTGTGCGTGATACTTTGTGCAATGTTTTGTAATAACATGGTTTTACCGGCTTTTGGCGGAGCCACGATAAGACCACGCTGACCTTTACCAATCGGAGAGGCTAAATCCAAAATACGTGCGGTTAGGTCTTCGGTTGAGCCATTACCACGTTCCATTCTTAAGCGAGAATTCGCGTGTAATGGGGTTAAGTTTTCGAAAAGGATTTTGCTACGAGAGACTTC
Source organism: Haemophilus parainfluenzae (assembly GCF_900450995.1). Classification (NCBI taxonomy): domain Bacteria; kingdom Pseudomonadati; phylum Pseudomonadota; class Gammaproteobacteria; order Pasteurellales; family Pasteurellaceae; genus Parahaemophilus; species Parahaemophilus parainfluenzae. Next base: position 1,478,245 of record NZ_UGHY01000002.1, read on the forward strand.
CGGTTTGTCATCGTTAACTTGGTCGACTTTTAAAAGTGCGAAATAACGTTCGCCCTCTTTCGGTGGACGGATTTTGCCTTCGATTTTATCACCAGTTTGAAGATTGAAACGACGAATTTGACTTGGGGAAACGTAGATGTCATCAGGACCAGCAAGGTAGGAACTGTCTGCGGAGCGTAAGAAACCGAAACCATCGGGTAAAATCTCTAACACGCCGCCGCCAAAAATGTCTTCACCGCTCTTGGCGTGCTGTTTCAAAATAGCAAAAACAATATCTTGTTTACGTAAACGGGCAAGATTTTCTAAACCCATTTGTTCTTCGCCAAGTTTCACAAGATCAGAAACAGGCGTGTTTTTAAGTTCTGTAAGATGCATAATTAATAATGTTGGAACTAATAAGAGTTGATAATACTGAATTGTTTGAATGGTGGGCAATGCCCTTAAGAATGCTGCGTAAATTACCACTAAAATGCAGTACTGTCTAGTTTTTGTTAGAAAAAACAGGGTAAAATAGCGGACGATATAGAGATTATTATTGCATGTTGATTAATTATGCGTAATAATTGAATAATTAATCATTTTTATAATCGAGATAAGGATAACTTATGGCTCTCTGGGGTGGTCGTTTTACACAAGCGGCAGACAAACGTTTTAAAGATTTTAATGATAGCCTGCGTTTTGATTATCGCTTGGCAGAGCAAGATATTGAAGGTTCAATTGGTTGGTCTAAAGCTTTAGTTAATGTTGGTGTTTTAAGTGTTGAAGAGCAACAACAGCTAGAGGTTGCCTTAAATGAATTATTAATCGAAGTGCGGTCAAATCCACAAGCGATTTTACAAGACGACGCAGAAGATATTCATAGCTGGGTAGAAAGTAAGCTCATCGATAAAGTGGGGAATTTAGGTAAAAAATTACACACAGGTCGTAGCCGTAATGACCAAGTTGCACTTGATATTAAAATGTGGTGTAAACAGCGTGTAGTCGAGTTGCAAGAGTCAGTTCGTCATCTTCAACGTCACTTGGTACAAACTGCTGAAAATACGCAAGATGCGGTGATGCCGGGTTATACCCATTTACAACGTGCACAACCAATCACTTTTGCCCATTGGTGTATGGCTTATGTGGAGATGTTTGAGCGTGATTATTCACGTCTTACCGATGCTTATAAACGAATGAATAGCTGCCCATTAGGCAGTGGTGCACTTGCAGGAACAGCCTATGCAGTCGATCGTGAGCAATTAGCTACCGATCTTGGTTTTTCTTTTGCGACGCGTAATAGTTTGGATAGCGTCTCTGATCGTGATCATATTGTGGAATTGCTTTCAACGGCATCTTTAAGTATGGCACACCTTTCTCGTTTTGCTGAAGATATGATTATTTTCAACAGTGGTGAAGCGAATTTTGTGGAGTTGTCAGATCGTGTGACTTCAGGTTCCTCTTTAATGCCGCAAAAGAAAAATCCAGACGCTTGTGAATTGATTCGTGGTAAAGCAGGCCGTGTAATGGGTGCATTAACCGGTATGTTGATGACTTTAAAAGGTTTGCCGTTAGCGTATAACAAAGATATGCAAGAAGACAAAGAAGGGATCTTTGATGCATTAGATACCTGGCAAGATTGCGTAGATATGGCGACTTTTGTATTAGATGAATTAAAAGTGAATACCGACCGTACACGCGAAGCGGCTTTAAAAGGCTACTCAAATGCAACAGAGCTAGCGGATTACCTTGTGGCGAAAGGTGTGCCATTCCGTGATTCTCACCATATTGTCGGTGAAACAGTGGTTTATGCCATTGAAAAAGGAAAAGCCTTGGAAGACTTAACCATTCCAGAATTCCGTCAATTCAGTGATGTGGTAGGAGATGATGTATATGACATTCTTTCGCTACAATCTTGTTTAGATAAACGTTGTGCGAAAGGTGGGGTTTCACCACTTCGAGTAGCAGAAGCGATTGCAGAAGCAAAAGCGAGATTAGCTTAATTAGCGTAAATAAAAAGAGCGGTCAAAAAATGTTGTGTTTTTTTGACCGCTCTTTCGTTTTTATGGTGTAGGTGGAACCATTAATTCAAGGATTTTATCGCTAGGCTCTTTTATATCGAAACTCGATTCCATTAATAATGAAAACGTCTTGTTATTACACTTTCAGCTTGGCATAAAATTCTACACCAACTCACTCAGGTAAATTTATTGAAATGCAGGTATATACAAATGAACCTGGTAATAGTGCAGAAGCGACGCGAAAGGTTGGCTCAACAGTGGGTAATAAATATCTAACAACGGCTTTAGATCCTGAAATTTTGGGTTTATCAAGAAATGGTAAAGAATATCTTGGTTTTGTGAATAGTTATCTTTATCAATATTTATCTGATGAGCCGAAAATGGTTATCGTACCAAATTCAACTAACAGAGATGAGGTGGTGGTAAGTAAGCTTAATGCTGTTTTAATGAAATTAACATTAGTTAATGCTTTTATTAGTGAGAATTCTGATATTGCTGATCGTATTAATCTAGGCTATCTATTAAAGAATGAAAATTTGCGTAACCAATTAAAAGAAGGGTTAATGACGCAAATTCAAGCTGCTCGAAATGAGACACCGAGTGAAGAGTATTTAAATTTAGTTGCCGATAAGTTATTGAGTGGCGAGTTTAAATCTACGGTCGAATTCTATGCGCAAGAAAATGAGTTTGCTGAACAATATAAAAAAGGTTCAATGAAAGACTTTACCGCATCTAGTCAGCATTAGGACAAAATGCAGGCTGGTGAATTATCAAATAATGATGACTTTAGTAATATAAGTTCGAAAATATAAAAAAGCGGGGATACCCGCTTTTTTTATTTATAATAATCTGGATGATCAGTCACAAATTTTAAAATTGCTGACGAATTCAAAATTTGAGTTTTTGAGTTCAAAACCTCTTTAGCTTCCTCTGTTTTTAACTCATTATATACAGATAAATAATATTCTGTAGTAATTTGTGCAATTTCTCTAAATAATATGGCAAATTCTTTGTCATATCGTTTTTGTTTTTTAGCTTCATACCAGACGTCTATAAATTTATGAAACATATCATCATAATAATGAACTGCAGATGACGGTTTTTTATTTTTCTCTTTGATAACTGCATTAATTTTTTTATAATATGCGATGATATTTCTTAATTTTTGTTTATCTTCCTCAAGTAAACGACGATCTTCTTCAGTATTCACTTGTGCTTTATTCACACGGAAAGTATCTTCGTCAGTTGTGGTTAAGGTTTGATCTGTCCAATAATAGACATCTTTCGCCATAGTGATATTCGCTGTCGCTAATGTTAAAACTGCAACGATGGCCATTAAAATTCTTTTCATTGTAACCTATAAGTAAGTTTAGTTAAGTTGATGTTGGTGTTCTCAATATAATGTTTTGAGAACATCGAGACCAATAAAATAATTACATCGTATTATAAAAAACAAAGTAGAATTATACCTAGATTTTTTAATCTCTGAAGTTATTAAATTGGAATGGTTGGCCTAATTCAGCGCCTTTCACCAATTGAATAACAGCTTGTAAATCGTCACGAGATTTACCAGTTACGCGCACTTGTTCACCTTGAATTTGGGTTTGCACTTTGATTTTTGAATCTTTCACTAATTTAGTGATTTTCTTCGCCATCTCCGTTTCAATTCCCTGTTTTAATTTGATTTCTTTGGTGTAAAGTTTACCGTGGTGTTCACTTTCTGTTGGAATATCCAACGAGCTATGCTCAATGCCACGTTTTACAAACGCACCAATTAAGATTTCAATTAATTGCTCTAATTGGAAATCAGATTCGGTCGTCACTTTCAAGGTTTCGCTTTTTTCATTTAATTCAATAACCGCTTCCACGCCACGGAAATCATAACGTGTACTTAAGACGCGGTTTGCATTTTCAACCGCATTACGCACTTCGTGCATAGTAATTTCAGATACGATGTCAAAAGATGGCATAAATTTTCTCCCAAAATGAATTAAATTCGATCATTTGCACTTAAAAGACATAAAAGTGCGGTTAAGTCAGCAAAGTTTACCACAATTTGTGCTTGTTGTTGCACCTTCGGTTTGGCATGGAATGCCACGCCTAATCCGGCGACATTCATCATCGCCAAATCATTGGCTCCATCACCAATGGCGAGGGTGTTTTTGCGTGGAATATGGTATTCTTCAGCGAGTTTTTGCAAGGTATTTGCTTTATATTGTGCATCGACCACGCTACCTTTTACATTGCCGGTAAGCGTGCCATCAATAATTTCAAATTGATTGGAAGCCGCAAAGTCGAGGTTTAATAAACTTTTTAAGTAATCGGCGAAATAGGTAAAGCCACCAGAAGCAATGGCCGTTTTCCAACCATGTTGTTGTAATGTCTTAATGGTTTCAATTAAGCCAGGCATTAAAGGCAATTTTTCACGTACTTGTTGCAAAATACTTTCTGGTGCACCTTTAAGTGTTCCCACTCGACGACGCAGACTTTGTTCAAAATCGAGCTCGCCACGCATGGCGCTTTCAGTAATGGCAGAAACTAATTCACCTGTGCCAGCCAGTTTGGCAATTTCATCGATACATTCAATTTGAATGGCAGTAGAATCCATATCCATCACCAATAAACCTTTTTCTGATAGCTTTGCATCAAAATCCAGTTTAGCGATGTCTAATTGCAGGTCATGAGCGTGGACAATAAAATCAGTTAGCCATTCGCCTTTTAAAAGGACAACGGTATTTTTTTCAACGTTCCATGCATCAAAACACTGGAAAGATTGACCGCACTTTTGTTGAAATTCGAGTAATTTCGCTAAATTCAGCGTGGTGCCGTATAAAATAAACGCATGTGTTTCATTGGAATGAGGCAAATCAGACGAAAGTGCGGTGGGTAATTGGGGATATTTTTGGGTAATGCTTGCAAGGTTTTGAATTTGCATAGAAAATCCTGTAAATTGTGAATACTCATCTATTCTAGCCGATCTTGGCGAAAAAATGGAAAAACAACGTGCAATTAATTAAAGAAAAACTTCAAAAATCACTGATGTTTGGGCTCATTGTGCTGCTTTGTATCGGTGCCATGTCCGTGATTTTGTTTGGTGTGAAACAATTTAAGATTGGTTCTCAGCTTTCAAGTGTGAATCAAGTGGCAAATTTGTCGCATATTTTGGTTCGTCAGCAAGCAAATTTATTTTCAGTTTTATTAACTAATAATGCGAAATCCGATCAACTTGTCGAAAATCTAGATAATTTAGTTAAAGAAAACTTTGTGCTCGATGCGACCATTTATGATTATAACGGCAAGGAATTAGCACAAAGTACCAATACTGGCAATCTTCGTGAGCAACTTGGTCTAGAACATAAAAATGAAGGTGAATTTTCAACACAGCAAATTGTTGAGCCCATTTACTCTGCTTCCAATAATGCCGTTCGTGGCTTTTTGCGGGTGACCTTTGACGCGCAATATGCTCAAACGACGCAGAGCAAAATTAATCAAGTCTTCCATCGTTTATATGGTGAAATTGTGGTGGTCTTTTTATTAGGCGCTTTATTCGCCAGTTCCATTCATTATTTTTTAAGTCATTATCGTCGAACATATCGAAAACCAGTGGAAACTAAAACGGTAGTTAATTTACAAGGTAAATCGAGTAGCCAGCGTTTTCATCAACGTCGTCGTAGAATTTGATCAAGGTAAATAAAATTGCAGATATTGCTCAAGTCAATCAGTAAATAGGTTAGAATACTCGGAATTATTTAGATAGGAGAAAAACATGGCAACTCGTAGACAACTGGCCAACGCAATTCGTGCGCTATCAATGGATGCAGTACAAAAAGCAAAATCAGGCCACCCAGGTGCACCAATGGGAATGGCGGATATCGCTGAAGTATTATGGCGCGATTTCTTAAAACACAATCCAAACAGCCCTAAATGGGCTGATCGCGACCGTTTTGTGCTTTCTAACGGCCACGGTTCAATGTTGATTTATAGCTTATTACATTTAACAGGCTACGATCTTTCTATCGAAGATTTAAAACAATTCCGTCAATTACATTCTAAAACCCCAGGTCACCCAGAATATGGTTATGCACCAGGTGTTGAAACCACGACGGGTCCGTTAGGCCAAGGTATCACTAATGCAGTGGGTATGGCGATTGCTGAGAAAACTTTAGCGGGTCAATTTAACCGTGAAGGCCATGAAATTGTCGATCACCACACTTATGTGTTCTTAGGCGATGGCTGTTTAATGGAAGGGATTTCCCATGAAGCTTGCTCTTTAGCAGGCACATTAGGCTTAGGTAAATTAATCGCATTCTACGATGACAACAACATTTCCATTGATGGTCATGTTGATGGCTGGTTCAGCGATGATACTGCAGCTCGTTTTGAAGCTTATGGCTGGCAAGTGATTCGCAATGTAGATGGTCACGATGCAGAACAAATTCGTGCCGCAACCATTCTTGCTCAAGCAGAAAAAGAAAAACCAACTTTAATTATTTGTAAAACCATCATCGGTTTTGGTTCACCAAATAAATCAGGCTCTCATGATTGTCATGGTGCACCATTAGGTGATGAAGAAATCGCATTAACCCGTAAAGCACTGGACTGGGAATATGCTCCATTTGAAATTCCAGCTGAATACTATGCTGAATGGTCTGCAAAAGAGAAAGGCTCTGCAGCAGAAAAATCTTGGGAAGAAAAATTTGCCGCTTATGCAAAAGCATATCCTGAACTTGCAGAAGAATTTACTCGTCGTGTAAACGGTGAATTACCAGCAAACTGGACGGCTGAATCCAAAGCGTTCATTGAAAAATTACAAGCAAATCCAGCGAGTATTGCAAGCCGTAAAGCATCACAAAATGCAATCGAAGCATATGCTCATGTGTTACCTGAATTCTTAGGTGGCTCTGCAGACTTAGCAAGCTCTAACTTAACCTTATGGAGCGGTTCTAAACCGATTCGTGCACATGAAAACGTAGGTGGTAACTACATCAACTACGGTGTGCGTGAATTTGGTATGTCTGCCATTATGAACGGGGTTGCCTTGCACGGCGGTTTCATTCCTTACGGCGCAACCTTCTTAATGTTCTACGAATATGCACACAATGCGGTGCGTATGGCAGCATTAATGAAACAACGTGCTTTATTCGTTTATACTCATGACTCGATTGGTTTAGGCGAAGATGGTCCAACTCACCAACCAGTTGAGCAAACCGCATCATTACGCTTAATTCCAAACCTTGAAACATGGCGTCCGTGTGACCAAGTGGAATCAGCTATCGCATGGCAACAAGCGGTTGAACGTCAAGATGGCCCAACTGCATTGATCTTTACCCGTCAAAACTTAGCACAAATGGACCGCACTTCTGCACAATTAGATGCGGTTAAACGTGGTGCTTATGTGTTAAAAGACTGTGATGGCACACCTGAGTTAATCTTCATTGCGACAGGTTCAGAAGTGGAGTTAGCAGTGAAAGCAGCAGATGTATTGGCTGCCGAAGGTAAAAAAGTACGTGTCGTTTCTATGCCAAGCACTAACCGTTTCGATAAACAAGATGTGGCGTACCGTGAAAGCGTATTACCTGCTGCTGTAACCAAACGTGTTGCGATTGAAGCAGGTATTGCAGACTTCTGGTATAAATACGTAGGCTTTGATGGTCGCGTAGTAGGCATGAATAGCTTCGGCGAATCAGCACCAGCAGATCAATTATTCAAACTCTTTGGTTTCACCGTGGATAACGTGGTGGCAAAAGCAAAAGAGATTTTATAATTATTAAAATAAATAAAGGCAGGTAATGACCTGCCTTTATTTTTTGATTTGAAAAAGTGCGGTCAAAAAATAAGAAAATTTTTTACCGCACTTTGTTTTTATCGGCTTACACCTTGTTATCAAACCCTTTTTTCGTTAATCCATTGAGTTAGTTTTTCAAGTTTGCTAAAATTTGCAGTACTTTTTGCAATAAGAATAAAACGTAAAAAGTGAGTTCGGAAGAAGGTAGCTGGAGAGTGGGGAATTGCCCCTACGCCGACGAGGTAAAATCTTTCAGGCGCAATCGCGAGGTTGCAGGGACTGTTACTGGACGAACCCTTGGAGAGATCCATTGCATTTTATTGATGTAAATGGACGCCGAAGGCGCAAAAGAGCGGTCGATTTTTCGATTGTTTTCCAAACGCTCAGGCAAAAGGACAGGGGCAAAAGACAATCGGTATTATCAAAAATATTTCTATCGGGATTCTTCTTGTCTCCTTGTCGAGTTTATTTGTATTTTAAACGACGAGGAATCATCAATGTCATTACAGACAATCTTATCGGCTATTAGCAGCTTTATATGGGGACCGCCCCTACTTATTCTTTTGTCCGGAACCGGACTTTATCTCACCCTTCGTTTAGGTTTCTTACAAATTCGTTATTTGCCTAGTGCATTGGGCTATTTATTTGCTCGTGGTGCGAATAAAGGCAAGGGGGATGTCTCTTCTTTTGCCGCACTTTGTACGGCATTAGCGGCGACCATCGGAACAGGGAATATCGTGGGTGTAGCGACCGCAGTACAAGCGGGTGGACCTGGCGCGATTTTTTGGATGTGGCTAGTTGCATTATTAGGCATGGCAACTAAATACGCTGAATGTTTACTTGCCGTGAAATATCGTGTACGTGATAAATACGGTTTTATGGCGGGTGGACCAATGTATTACATCGAACGTGGCCTTGGAATTAAATGGCTAGCCAAATTATTTGCGCTCTTTGGGGTGTTGGTGGCCTTCTTCGGTATCGGTACTTTTCCTCAAGTCAATGCGATTACACATGCGATGCAAGACACCTTTCATGTACCTGTTGTGATTACTGCGACAGTGGTGACGGTATTGGTCGCGATGATTATTCTCGGTGGTGTAAGACGTATTGCGACAGCTTCTTCCGTTATAGTGCCTTTTATGGCAATTGGCTATGTGGCGACCTCAATTATTATCTTAGTGGTAAATTACGATAAGCTGCCTGCTGCGATCGCATTAATCATTCATAGTGCGTTTAACCCTCAAGCAGCTTTAGGTGGCGCAGTTGGCTTTACAGTAATGAAAGCCATTCAATCGGGTGTTGCACGCGGTATTTTCTCAAATGAATCTGGTTTAGGGAGTGCACCTATTGCAGCAGCAGCGGCACAAACCAAAGAGCCTGTTCGCCAAGGTTTAATTTCGATGACAGGGACATTTTTAGATACCATCATCGTATGTACGATGACCGGTTTAGTGCTTGTGATTACAGGTGCATGGAGTAACCCTGAGCTTTCAGGCGCAAGCGTGACTAACTACGCTTTTGCACAGGGCTTAGGCACATCAATCGGTGCAACTATTGTAACCGTTGGCTTATTATTCTTTGCTTTCACCACAATTTTAGGTTGGTGTTACTATGGAGAACGTTGCTTCCTTTACTTAGTTGGTATCCGTGGTATTAAATTTTATCGTTTCATGTTTATTGTTTTGGTCGGGGCGGGTTCATTCCTCACCTTAGATTTAATCTGGATTTTAGCGGATATCGTGAATGGTTTAATGGCTTTCCCGAACTTGATAGCATTAATTGGTTTGCGTAAAGAGATTATTTCAGAAACTAAGGATTACTTTGAACGTTTAAAAGCGACGCAATATGATCAAGATGAATTAGCCTAATTCATGTTGTAAAAAGAAAAGGGAAGCTGAGTGCTTCCCTTTGTTGTTTACAGCTTTACATCATAACAAGTTTACACAGAAAGAAAATCATATTTTTGCAGAAATTAGATCCCGATCATATTTTTGAACATTTGTTTTTTTATTTGCCTAAAAGCACTTGAAAAAGCAGTGCAAGGTCGATATGTTGTTATTAAAGATGAACTGAACCGAAGGGTTCATTTAACCAAAAGAGGTAAATGCTATGACACTCAATATCACAAGCAAACAAATGGAAATCACCCCTGCAATCCGTGAACATGTGGAGGGAAGACTTGCAAAATTAGAGAAATGGCACACTCAACTGATTAGCCCACACTTTGTTTTAAGTAAAGTACCAAACGGCTTTTCTGTAGAGGCTTCAATTGGAACCCCATTAGGTAATCTACTTGCGACAGCAACCGCTGATGATATGTATAAAGCGATCAATGAAGTCGAAGAAAAATTAGAACGTCAATTAAATAAACTTCAACATAAAGGTGAATCCCGTCGAGCAGACGAATGTTTGAAAGATTCTTTTGAAAAATAAAGAATAATGAGTGAATAAAAGGGCGAACATAATGTTCGCCCTTTTTTAGATCTCTTGAATCACTAATTGTAACGCATGGCGTTGGAACTGTTTTGCTTTACGGTGTTTTAAGCGTCTTAAACGCAGGTTACGTGAAGCTGAAATATCTCTTGATGCTTTTTTCTTTAAGAAGGTTTTTCTTTTTAACATCTTTTTCTCCTTATTTTCTTTCTATTCAATAAAAACGTTGTTTTTTCTGACCGCACTTACTCTGTTGCAGTCGCTTGGTTTTCTTGAACACGATGATAATTCACAATACTGTTCATATAACGGCGGATATTCTCGACATATTGATAAGCTTCATAACCGCGAGCATAGCCATATTTTAAGTTAGAATAATGACGCTTTTCTGATAATAGTTGAAGATTATTTTTTACATCTAACCAATTATCAGGATTACCACCTAATTTTTTCGTTAGGCGACGAGCGTCTAAAATATGCCCTAACCCCATGTTATATGCAGCTAAAGAATACCAAATTCGATCTTCTTCTGGAATGCTGTCTGGCATTTGGTTGAGTAGCCAATGCAAATATTCCGAGCCAGCCTTAATGCTTTGTTCTGCATCCGTGCGGTTATTAATATTCATACGTGTAGCGGTATCTTTTGTTAACATCATCATACCACGTACGCCCGTTGGAGAGGTGGCATAAGGGTCCCAATGTGATTCTTGATAGGCTACAGCGGCTAATAATCGCCAGTCTAAATTCCCTTTGTATTTTTCAAAGAGCGGTTGATATTGAGGCAGAATTTTTTCAACCGACTCTAAATAAGCCTGAGTATCTACATAATCAAAGGCGGTAATATGACGGAAGTATTTTTCCTCAATGCGATCAATTAATCCTGTTTCAATGGCATTATTCATAAAATCCAACAAGGCTGCTTGTAGCTCATTATAGGATTTATTGGAAAGATACCAATGCACGGTCATTTCATCCGTTAGGTCAAATGCAATCGCTAAGTTAGGGCGAATTTGTTGTGCCGCAGCCACATCAATACTATTTGCAATGGTGTAAGGAATTTTGCCTTCAGCCACTTGAATCAATAATTCTTCTTGGGTCAACTGCTTGTTATTCTGCCATTTAAGTGCAGGAAGTTTTTTCTGTGCAAGGGATAATAATTTTTCCAAATCTTCCCCCGCAGAAATGATAATTTCTTGTTGTACTTGCGCTAAATCTTTCGGACGATTTTCACCTTTTTTATACACAAGCTGCCAAGAGGCTGAAGTATAAGAGGGCCCTAACTGAAATTTTTCTGCACGTTGAGGCTGGAACAAAAGATTCGCAGCAGCAATATCAATATTGTTGTTCTCTAATTCGTTAAAAAGTTGATCGTTATTTTCTAAGGTTTTAATTTGTAAGCGAACCCCTAAATAATCAGCAAAGTTTTTTGCTAATTCGTATTCCAAGCCTGACTCACCGCCATTCCCAATAAAATAGTAAATGGGATTGTTAATGGTGCCGACAATAAGGCTACCGCGATTTTTGATCGTGGTGTAAGGGTTCTGCTCCGATTGCATAATTTTTTGCCAAGGGAAGACCATATCAATTGCCCAAAGTAATAATGCAAAAGCAGCAATAATACGTAAAAATAGACCTTTCAATAGATAAACCTTATAAATTGAGATAAGAGACGATTGTAACGAGAATTAAGACAATAAAAAAGCCCCTTTTACTTCAAGGGGCTGTTAAATAAGGATTAACGTTGGCGATCTCGGCGACCACGTTCATTAAAAGTGCGGTCGTTTTTATCGTTAAATTTACGCTGACGACGTTCACCATTACGCTCTCCACGGAAGCGATCTTGACCACGCTCTCCACGCTCATTACGACGACCATCGCGACGGCCTTTTCCGCCAAAATCGTTACCACCACGTCCGCTGTCTGATTGTGTCGCGCCCATAAAGCTCATTTGCATTTGTTTGTTTAAAACGCGAGTTTTACCGAATTGTTGAAGCAATTCTTTTGGCATGCCTTGTGGTAATTCAACGGTAGAGTAGTCATCATAAAGTTTGATATGACCAATGTAACGGCTGTTAATATCACCTTCATTTGCGATAGCGCCTACAATATGACGGACTTCTACACCATCTGCACGACCGATTTCGATACGATATAAATCCATAGGTTGTTGGTTGCCATAGTCTTTACGCTCACCACGACGTTCAGCTGAACGTGGGTTTTCGCGTCGATCACCGCGATCATTACGGTCACGACGACGTTTATCCATTGGTGGATCAGGTGGAAGAATGAGTTTTTGTTTACCTTGAAGCAACATCAACATCGCCGCGGCAATATCTTCTTGATCCTGATCTGCCGTGAATAAATCTTCTAATAAGCTACGATACATTTCGAGATCGTGATGTTCCAATTGTTTGGTAATCTTGTCTTGGAATTTTTTGCGACGACAGGCTTGTAACACTTCATGATTTGGCAATTCAACTTCATTGATTGGTTTTTTCATCAAGTGTTCGATGTTACGAAGTAAACGGCGTTCACGTGGTTCAACGAATAACAATGCACGACCAGAACGACCTGCACGACCGGTTCGACCGATACGGTGGACGTAAGACTCTGCATCAAGCGGGATGTCATAGTTCACCACAAGACTGATTCTTTCAATATCGATGCCACGCGCAGCAACATCAGTTGCAACGACGATATCAAGGCTACCATTACGTAAGCGATCTAAGGTTTGCTCACGTAATTGTTGGGTCATATCACCGTTTAATGCTGCAGCACGGAAACCGTGTTTTTCTAATAATTCAGTCACATCAAGCGTGCCTGTTTTAGTGCGGGTAAAAATGATGGCTGCATCAAACTCTTCCACTTCTAAGAAGCGTAATAATGCATCATTTTTACGGAAACCTTGAACATACCAACAATTTTGTTCAATATCTGGCGCGTTATCGTTATTTACTTTGATTTTCACTTCTTGTGGATTATTCATGAAGCGTTTTGTGATGCGACGAATTGGCTCAGGCATAGTTGCTGAGAAAAGCGCCGTTTGGTGCTCTTTTGGTAATTCAGCCATAACGGTTTCTACGTCATCAATAAAGCCCATACGAAGCATTTCATCTGCTTCATCAAGTACGATAGCTTTTAATTCAGATAGATTTAATGTGTTACGACGGATGTGATCCAAAATACGACCCGGTGTCCCCACAACAACTTGTGCACCTTGTTTTAATGCACGTAATTGGATGTCATAACGCTGACCACCATAAAGGGTTACGATATTGATACCTTTTGCATATTTCATGAAGTGTTCGCAAGCATCAGCAACTTGAATTGCTAGTTCACGCGTTGGCGCCATCACCAATAATTGTGGATGTTTTGCGGCAGGATCAATTTTTGCCAAAATAGGTAAAGAGAATGCGGCAGTTTTACCACTGCCGGTTTGTGCCATACCAAGTACATCTCTGCCTTCTAGAAGAGCAGGAATACAAGCTTGTTGGATTGGCGAAGGTGTTTCAAAACCAAGGTCAGAAACGGCTTTTAGAATGAATTCAGGCAAGCCTAAATCATTAAAAGTGATTTTGTCAGTCATTAAAATACTCGAATGTAAGTAAGGAAAGCTCAATTTAGCTTTCAGGTTTATTTGTTATAAAAGAAGGAGGTAAGTCTAAAAAACAGCTGTTTTTGTGACCGCACTTTTTTCTTCTTTTTCGTCTTCAGTTTGAGCCGGTTTTAATTTCATCAGCTCTAACACGGCAAAACGATACTCAACAAAGTTATACACCTGATTCGCAATAGCAAGTTTGAATAAAGCCGCCGCTTCATCAATTTGCCCCAAATTGAGTTTTTGTTTTGCTAGATAAAAGTAGGTTTCGGTTAATATTTCTGCATATTGTTGAGAGTTTTCTGCAAATTTGGTTGCCCGCTCTTGCAAGTCACTCACGGAAATATTACCTAAATAGTATTGAACGATATTTGTTCCCCAGAAGTCCTTAGATAGCCCTTTAGCTCGTTCAACAAGGTTGGCATGGGCTTCTTGTGGTTTTAATTTTTGTTCGTTCAAATAGAGCCAGAGTACGCGATAAGGATCTTTGGTATCGGCTTCATAAAACTTCATAAAATCGTCTTCAGCAAGATTATAGCGTTCGACGTAATAAAAATTTAAACCACGATTAAGGTGGGTATAGTCATAACTTGGATCCAATTCAAACACAGCATTAAAGGTTTCTAATGCACTGTCGTAATCTTCTTCAAGCAGTAAGTAAAGCCCTAAATAATTGTAAACAGAAGCCATCTTTGGCTGTAATGCAAGGGCTTGTGTAAAGTCATAACGTGCGAGGCCCCATAAACCTAGGGAATCGTATAATACGCCACGTTCAAAGTGAAGCGTCGCCCGTTCTTCATTACTCATTTTTCCAACTAATAAAACCTGCCCGATTCGGGTAATCATCACTTCTTGTTCGAAGTGAGCATTCGGATTCTGATCCGCTAGCCCGACTTTATTTGGTGCGACAAACACGTTTCCCGATTGCACACAACCGGAAATAAATAAAATCACACTTAGGCTAGACAACGAAACTAGAAAACGGAATAACCGAAAATACTGCATTGTTTTATAAGTTAGTTTGATAATCAAAACGGGTGTGCAAATTGAATTCACACACCCTGTGAGATTATTCTTGTTCTTCTGAAATGTCTTCTGCTGGTGCAGATTCTGCTTCAGTTTCTTGTTTTGGTGCAAGATCTTTCATGGTTAAGCGGATACGACCTTGGCGATCGATTTCAACCACTTTAACGGTTACTTCTTGACCAACTTGAAGATAATCACTCACTTTCTCTACGCGTTCTTCTGCAATTTGAGAAATATGAACTAAACCTTCTTTATTTCCAACGATAGCGACGAATGCACCGAAGTCAGCAAGACGAGTCACTTTACCTTTGTAAATTGCGCCGGCTTCAACTTCAGCAACGATTTCTTCAATACGTGCCATCACATTTTTCGCTGCACTGCTATCTACTGCAGCAATTTTCACTGTACCATCATCATCGATATCAATAGAAGTGCCGGTTTCTTCAGTTAATGCACGGATAGTTGCACCACCTTTACCGATAACATCTTTGATTTTCTTAGGATCAATTTTCATGGTGTGAATACGCGGCGCGTAGTCAGAAATATCTGCACGTGGTGCAGGGATTGCTTGTTCCATTACGCCAAGAATGTGCATACGTGCACCTTTTGCTTGGTTTAATGCAATTTGCATAATTTCAGGGGTGATACCTTCAATTTTAATGTCCATTTGAAGTGCAGTTACACCTTCACGTGTACCAGCCACTTTAAAGTCCATATCGCCTAAATGGTCTTCATCGCCTAAAATATCTGAAA
This sequence comes from Haemophilus parainfluenzae, assembly GCF_900450995.1. Classification (NCBI taxonomy): domain Bacteria; kingdom Pseudomonadati; phylum Pseudomonadota; class Gammaproteobacteria; order Pasteurellales; family Pasteurellaceae; genus Parahaemophilus; species Parahaemophilus parainfluenzae. Next base: position 1,493,837 of record NZ_UGHY01000002.1, read on the forward strand.
GCACCACAAATTTTTCTTCTTCTTTCACTAAGCCCATTGCGATACCTGCAACAGCAGCTTTGATTGGAACACCTGCATCCATTAATGCTAAAGATGCACCACATACAGATGCCATAGAAGAAGAACCGTTAGATTCAGTGATTTCAGATACAACACGCACGACATATGGGAATTCCGCAAGGCTTGGCATAACAGCTGCAACACCACGTTTTGCTAAACGACCGTGACCAATTTCACGACGTTTTGGTGAGCCAATCATACCAGTTTCACCTACAGAGTATGGAGGGAAGTTGTAGTGGAATAAGAAGTGATCTTGACGTTCACCTGTTAACTCATCAATGATTTGTGCATCACGTTCAGTACCTAACGTTGCAACTGCTAATGCTTGTGTTTCACCACGGGTGAAAATTGCAGAACCGTGAGTACGTGGTAATACACCTGTGCAAATATCTAATGCACGAACGGTATCAACGGTACGGCCATCAATACGTGGTTCACCTGCAATGATACGGCCTCGAACGATTTGGCTTTCAAGTGCGGTGAAAATATCTACGATTTTACCTTCGCTGATTTCTTCATCTTCTGCTGTGATTTGTGCAATCACATCTGCTTTAATCGCATCGATTTGTTCGTAACGTGCTTGTTTTTCAGTAATACGGTATGCATCGCCTAAACGTGCTTCAGCTATCACTTTTACTTTGTTGATTAAATCTGTGTTTGGTTGTGGCGCAACCCAATCCCAACGTGGTTTTCCTGCTTCTTTTGCAAATTCTTTGATTGCTTCAACTACAACTTGTTGTTGTTGATGACCGAATACGACTGCTGCTAACATTTGTTCTTCAGTTAAGATATCTGCTTCAGATTCAACCATTAATACGGCTTTGTCAGTACCTGCAACCACTAAGTCTAAACGGCTTTGTTTTTGTTCAGCCATAGTTGGGTTTAATACGAATTGGTTGTCAATAAAACCAACACGCGCAGCACCGATAGGACCATTGAAAGGTACGCCAGATAAGGTTAATGCTGCAGAAGCACCGATCATTGCCACTAAGTCTGGGCTGATTTGTGGGTTTACAGAAACTACAGTTGCCACAACTTGGATTTCGTTGAAGAAACCTTCTGGGAATAATGGACGAATTGGACGGTCGATTAAACGTGCAATTAAAGTTTCGCCTTCAGATGGACGACCTTCACGTTTGAAGAAGCCACCAGGGATTTTACCCGCCGCATAAGTACGTTCTTGGTAGTTTACGGTTAATGGGAAGAAGTCTTGACCTTCTTTCACATCTTTTTTAGCAACAACAGTCACGAATACCGTGGTATCGTCCATGCTTGCCATGACCGCAGCCGTTGCTTGACGTGCAATTGCGCCAGTTTCTAGAGTAACGGTGTGTTGACCGTATTTAAATTGCTTAACAATTGGATTCACAATGTTTTCCTTAAAATTTATATTAAAAACAGTGCCTTATTTTCCAGATTGCGACTAGCAAAAGAAATCTTTTGTAAAAACAACCGCACTTTCGAGCGCTTAAAATTGCTTTTGATAGCCGCACGCTAATGTAGAAAATAAAGCTCGCTTATTATACAGAGTTTTAAATTTATTGGTAACTTTATTTAATATAAGCAACTTGTTATCATATTCTCATACAAATACATACGTAAGGAGACACTATGATTATCAGTGCATTAAATAACCCAAATTTCAAAGTGGGTTTACCAAAAGTTATCGCGGACATTTGCGATCATCTCAACACGTTAGATCTTGAAGCATTAGAAAATGGTCGTCATGATTTAAGCGAGCAAGTTTATATGAATGTCATGGAATTTGATACGGTTGAAGCGGATAGCAAACAAGCTGAACTTCATCATAGATACCTAGATATTCAATTGCTTATTCGTGGTGAAGAAAATATTGAAGTAAGCGCAACTTATCCAAATCTCAGCTTATACGATGAATATCGTGATGAAGATGATTACCAACTCACTCCGCAAATTGAAGATAAAAGCACCGTGACACTTTTACCAAAAATGTTTGCTGTTTTCTTCCCATATGAACCACATAAACCAGGTTGCACCGTAAACGGCAAATCAAGTTTTGTGAAAAAACTGGTGGTGAAAGTACCGGTAGAATTAATTTAATTATTTCGATTTATTAAAGCAGAAGTGCGGTCAGAAATTTGTGTGTTTTTCTGACCGCACTTTTTTATTATTTAATTACGGTAATTGACCATTTCGCATCATCAATTTGTTCGAAGTTTGTCACTTCATAACTTTCTTCAGCCGCCCAAGCGGGAATGGCTTCAGTGGCTTGTGTACAGTCGAATTCAATTTCTAGGCCATCGCCTTTATTTAACTTAGCCATGGCTTCCTTAGCTTCAACGAGAGGAAATGGGCAAACAAGGCCGAGTGTTGGTAATTTAACGATCATATAAACTCCTTATGATGCTTTTGTTAATTTTAAACGTTGTGGACGAATAATGGTAAAGTAGGCGGCCACCCAAGTGCGAGAATCATCAATGGCAATGAGATCCAACCTTGCCAAGAGAAAAAGGCAGTTTCGACTAAACCATTACCGATAGAGCAGCCACCCGCAAGGGTTGCACCAATGCCCATGAGAATACCGCCGAGTCCGCTGCGTAGAATCGTGGTGGCATCCGGTACGCGAACACGAAATTCATTGCTTGCTTTTGCGCCGATGAATGATCCAATAAAAATCCCTAAGACTAAGAATACGCCCCAGTTAATAAATTTACCGTCGCCAGTAACAAGGAATTGCATGATATTGGCTGATGGACCAGTGATTCCAAGTCCAAACTCACGACCAGTAGCAACACTGAGTGGCCAAGCGGCAAGTGCGATTAATCCAATTAATACGGCAGAGAAAAATGGGTGCCAGCGTTTTTCAAATAATAAGTGGGCAAGTCCCGTTTTCTTTGGTTTTAATGCCGCGACTTTTGCGCTTGGTTTGCTGAGATGTTTGTATACATAGAAAGCTGTCACTAAAGTTAATAATGCGACTAACCACCAAGGTGAAATACCGAATGTATCGTAAATATTGCGTTGCTCAATATTAATACTGCGTAAAGATTTATTGAATTCACCTAATGGGCCAGTACGCATGATGGCACTTAATAGCATATAAGTGAATAACGCGACCCAACTACCAACTAAGCCTTCCGCAGCACGGTACCACGTACCAGTCGCACAACCGCCAGCAAGAACAATGCCGATGCCAAACACAAAGGCACCGATAATCACCGCTAAAAAGGCGAAGTTTTCAGCCGGATCAACATTTAATACACCGATTTCTTTTAAGAGAAAGAAACCGATGGATTGCACGGTAATCGCCAATAAAAGGGCCACAAACATTTTGTTATTTTTGGTGACATACATATCGCGAAATGCGCCAGTAATACAAAAGCGCCCACGCTGCATCACAAATCCGAGTAAAATTCCGCAAAGTAATCCGGTTAAAAGCATAAATATTCCTTTCTTTTAAAACTAAGTAGAGCAGTATTTTCTAAAAAAATAAGAAGATGACGCCAATAACTTTTAGCTAGAAAATATGTTTTTTTGATATAAAAAAGTGCGATCAGAAATTTGTGTGTTTTTCTGACCGCACTTTCATTTATGATTGAGCGTGAAATTAACTTTTACAAGAGTTTCCTTTTTTCATTACTTTACCAAAATCATTTTTGGCATCCGGTTTTGTCATATTATTAGGTGCACCTTTTTGAACTGGGTAGATTGAATCCATTTGCCACTGATTCCAACCACCATCATAAATAGCCGTATGATCCCAACTCGCTAATTTTGTCATGAACCAAGGTACACCGGCTCGCCAACCTGTACCACAATAAAATGCGAGTTTATCGCCTTTTTCGATACCTTGTGTTTTCCATAATGCAAAAATTTCATTTGGATTACGTAATGTACCATCTGGATCATAATAATCAGCCATATTAGAAGAATCCGTACCCGCAAATCCCCAAATGGCACCTTGTGGTTCGCCTTTTCCTGGAATGTAATCATAACCGCTGACTTTACCGATGTATTCATCCCATGATCGGTTACTAATGAGTTTTAATCCATGTTGTTGTGCATCGATAATCTCTTTTGGTGTTTCAATATCGAAGCTTGGATTTGCGGGGATAGAGGCACCAAAATGGGATTCTGGTTTTGGTGTATTCACGGTTGTTTCTGTTGGTAAGTTAGCATCCATCCAGGTTGAAAGATTGCCATTTAGCACGCGAACATCTTTTACCCCTGCCCATTTTAATGCCCAGAATACACGATAAGCCGCTAATTGATTATCAGAATATAAGATGATGGTTTTATCAGCTGTGATGCCATTTTTTAACAAATTTTGTTCAATCACATCAGGTGATGATAAATTCCAAATTGGGCCATTCTCAATCCAATCTGTATCAAAATGGTAGGCACCAACAATATGCTGAACATAGCCTTGGGATTTATCTAATGGTCCCCAAGAGACTTCAAAGATAGCGAATTTATCATTGTTATAAGTCTCAGGTTTCTCACCTTTGGTTACTGCATTAATCCATTCCGGCGATACGCTATATTGGAAGTTTGGGAAAGATTCTAATGGATAATCGGCATTGGCATAACTTAGGAAATCATTGAAGACCTGTGTTTTATAACCTTTGTTTGCGAATTCAGCACTAATACAAGCAAGATTATCAGGATTGGTATCGTAGAAAACTAAGGTTTTATCCCTTGTGATCCCTTTTCCTGCTGCGAAAGATTCAAATTTGTCTGGTGCAATCCAATTTAGCCAAGAACAAGAAAATTGAATTGCGCCAGGAATATGTCCACCACGTGTTGCATTTTTATCTTTGAATCCGTTGTAATAACTGTCTTGACGAGAGTCAATAATGACATAGTTTGGATTTTTTAAATTATCCAATAACGCTTTGGTTTCAATATTTTTGACTTGATTATCATGACAAGCAAAAAGCGCAAGTGAAAGACTTAAACCTAATAAAGTGCGGTTAAATTTCATATTGTTTTCTCCTTTTATTTTTTAACAATCCATTTATTGGCAAACCAGCAACCGATTAGAATACATCCCGTTGCGATCCAACCTTGCCAGGAAAAATAAGCTGTAGCAACTAAAGCATTGGTAACAGTGCAACCGCCTGCTAATGCTGCACCTAATCCCATTATGATACCACCCAAAATCCGACGTAGTGCTTCTTGCGGATCTGGCATTTTTAAACAAAAATCGCCGCTTATTTTGGCCATTAAAAATGAGCCAAGTGGAATACCTAGTACAAATAAGCTTCCCCAATTGATATAACGTTGTTGTCCTATTACTAAATATTGAACGACGTTTGCAGAGGGTACAGCAATGCCATATCCATAGTTTCGTCCAGTTTGAGCACTAAAATACCAAGCCAGAACACCGAGTAATCCTATTAGCAAACCGCCTAGGTAAGGATTCCAAGGGCGTTTAAAAGTGCGGTCAAAAAAAGAAAGGTTTTCTGAATCAGTCGATTTATTACCAAGAAAAGATAATCCACAAGTGACCAATACGAGCGCTCCTACTAGCCACCAAGGAGAAATAGAAAGCGTTAAATAGATGTTATCCCATTCTGTGGTTTGTTGGGTCCAATAGTTAATAAATTGATGCAGACTACCAGTTTGAGCAGAAGCCATTGTGATTGCAAAAGCAACCAAGGCCAATAGACTACCTAATGCACCTTCCGCGGAGCGAAACCATGCGCCACTCCCGCAGCAATTCCCTAATACCATACCGATCCCAAATAATAATCCGCCGACTATTGTGGCCATGATGGGGAGTGTTGTTTGAGGAATTTTAATGATTTCTAATTCAGCAAGGCAAAATAATCCTATGGATTGTATGCTTACCGCAATGAGAAGCATCGTTAGAAAACGAGTATTTTTTTGAAATAATAAACGGCGAAAACCAGAAACAAAACAAAATTGGGTACGTTGAAGTAGGATGCCAAAAGCAATCCCGATAAGAAGACCAGTGAACATTGATTAACCCTTAATACTAATGTTAGTGCGGTACATTAAAACATAATTAATTAAAAAATTAATTGAAATTGATCACAAAAATAAAATAAAGTGCGATATAAATCGCACTTTATTGTTTTAAATGGGCTTAAGGGCAAGGCTTGCTCACCATAATTTCAATCACTTGGCGATCAATATGATGCATACTCTTAGAGGCAATTGAGCATAGATTGTCGATAGTGCGATCGAGATCATGTTCAACGATACCTTCATTGCCCGTAACATGGGTTTCATCCATTGCCATAAGTACTGATTTATAACCAGAAGCCACGCTGGTGGATACTTTCATTGCACAGCTATTGGATGCGCCATCGCAGATGATTCCGCTGATGTCACCAATCATGCTGCAAATCCCCATGCTCGCGGTTTCAAATTTGCCTGTAAGCAAATAGGCGATACCCGCACAGCTTCCCATTGATGCGGTTGTTACTGCGCAAAGGGCAGAGAGTTTGGGTAATTTACTGTGGATATAAATGGCCATTAAGTGTGATAAGAAGAGAGCTCGGAGACGTTTTTCCTCACTCACGTTTAAATAATCGGCGACCACAACCACGGGCATAGTCGCGGCAATACCTTGATTGCCTGAACCAGAATTGCTCATTGCTGGCAATGTAGCTCCACCCATACGGGCATCGGAGGCTGCAGTGGTTTCGATCATGATTTTACTGAGTAAATCATCTGACATTAAACCACTACCAACTTGTTTGCGTAACGTTCTGCCAATGTGTAAGCCGTAATTTTCACGTAATCCTTCGTTAGACAGTGCGCGGTTGAGCGTAGCAGCTTGTCCGATAAATCGGATTTTATCGAGCTCAACTTCACAAGAAAATTCAAAGATTTCACGTGCGCTCACCTGTTTGAAAATATCATAAGGATCGCAATCAGCACATTCATCGTGTTCTTTCTCAAAAATAACTTCGCCATTTTTTTCAATTAAAATGATGTTTGTGTGTTGATCTTGAATCGCTACTTTCACTCGGTCATTATCGGCAAACAACACGGCTTCTGAATATAAGATATGATCGGTTTGATGAATATCCACATTAACGAGCTTTTTATCAAGCATCGCTTTGGCTTGGGAAACTTGCTCTGGTGTGATGTGTTTTAATACTTCCAACTCACCCTCAGGGTCACCGCCTAAAGTACCAATTGCTGCAGCAATAGGCAATCCCACCATGCCGGTTCCAGGTACTGTAACACCTAAACCATTTTTCATTAAGTTTGGTGATACTTTAGCTTCAATACGTTCAGGTGTTTTGCCTAAATATTTAGCCGCTGTTGCTGCTGCAAGCGCCAAAGAGATAGGTTCAGTACAGCCAAGTGCCGGAACCACATCGCGTTCTACAATTTGAATTAATGGTTTTTCGATTTCGTTGAGTCTTTCTTGATTCATAAAATTCTTTTTAATATGTTAAATGCTGTCTTCTTTCTCTATAACTAATATGCGTGCTTCACCTTGTGGATGAGCAACATGTTCGGTACCGATACCCGCATAAAAAATATCACCTGTATGGAGCAATACAGTTTTCTCTTGGCCGTCTTCTTTGTAGCGCATTTCCACCGTACCATCCATGACAGCAAAGACTTCTTTACCGTCATTGATATGCCATTTGTAAGGTTTATCTGTCCAGTGAAGACGCACGGAAATACCATTCATATTGGTAATATCAAGTGCTCCCCAAGCACGTTCTGCCTTAAAGTGCTGACTTTGAATAACTTTATTCATGACTATATTCCTTAGTGCGCCTCATCCCAGTTCGTACCTTGACCTATTTCTACAATCAGTGGTACGACTAAATTAGCTGCGCTTTCCATGTGTGTTTTGATGAACTCGCTATAAAACTCAACTTTTTCTGACCGCACTTCAAACACCAATTCATCGTGTACCTGCATGATCATTGCGATATCGGGATCATTTTGTAGTTTTTGATCCAATTGAATCATGGCACGTTTAATAATGTCTGCGGCGGTACCTTGCATTGGCGCATTGATTGCTACACGTTCGGCGGCTTTACGGCGCATACCGTTAGAGGAGTTAATATCCGGCAGATATAAACGACGGCCGAATAGGGTTTCCACATAGCCTTGGGCTTTGGCTTTTTCACGAATATCGTGCATAAAAGTTTGTACGCCTGGATAGCGTTTGAAATACAAATCCATATAGCTCTGAGCATCGGTACGGCCAATACCGAGTTGGCGCGATAAGCCAAAGGCTGACATACCATAAATTAAACCGAAGTTAATCGCTTTAGCATTACGGCGTTGCTCGGACGTTACTTCATCGAGTGCGACACCAAAGATTTCTGCTGCGGTAGAGCGGTGAATATCTTTGCCTTGGGTAAAGGCGTTAATTAAGCCCTGATCCTGTGATAGGTGCGCCATAATGCGCAGCTCGATTTGCGAATAGTCGGCTGCAACAACAGTAAAGCCTTCTCGCGCAATAAATGCCTGGCGAATACGGCGGCCTTCTTCATTACGAATCGGAATGTTTTGCAGATTCGGATCGCTTGATGAAAGACGACCGGTGGCTGTCACCGCTTGATGGTAGGATGTATGCACTCGACCCGTTTGCGGATTCACCATTTGCGGCAATTTGTCAGTGTAGGTGGATTTTAGTTTGCTTAGCCCACGATGTTCTACCAATACTTTCGGCAATTCATGACTAAATGCGAGTTCTTCCAACACTTCCTCGTTGGTGGATGGCGCGCCTTTTGGTGTTTTTTGAATAACCGGCAAACCTAATTTATCAAACAAAATTTCTTGTAATTGTTTGGTTGAGGCCAAATTAAATGGCTGCCCCGCTAAGACATAGGCTTGTTCTTCTAATTCACTTAAACGGTTAGCGATTTCATTAGATTGTAGGAATAGTGCGTCGCTATCAATTAAGACACCACGACGTTCCATACGGGAAAGTACGCCTAACAACGGCAATTCCATTTCTTTAAAGAGTTTTTCAAGACTTGGTTCTTTAGAAAGTTTTTCCCATAGCATTTGTTGCAGTTTCATTGTTACATCAGCATCTTCCGCCGCGTACTCGGCGCCTTTTCCCAACGGAATTTGGTTAAATGTCAGCTGATTTTTACCTTTGCCTGCAATCTCTTCAAAACTGATGGTTTGATGCCCTAAATAACGTTTCGCTAGATCGTCCATATTATGACGGCCTGTGCTGTTGAGCACGTAGGATTCGAGCATAGTATCGAAAGCCACACCTTGCACATCAATGCCATTACGGGCAAAGATGGTGAGATCGTACTTGAAGTTTTGCCCGACTTTTTGAATAGCAGGATTTTCTAAAACCGGTTTTAACAACGTAAGTGCGGTTATTTTTTCGAGAGTTTTTGGTGCGCCTAAATAATCTAATTGTAGCGGTAAATAAGCTGCTTCACCGTTTTCTAACGCAAAGGAAATCCCCACTAAGTTAGCGGCCATATAATCTAAATTATCGGTTTCTGTATCTAAAGCAAAAAGTTTGGCTTGCTTGAGTTTTTCCACCCAACGATTTAAATCCGCTTCGGTGAGCAAGGTTTCATAACGGCTACGATCAATTTGAATTGCCGGCAATACTTCATCGCTATTGTCTTGAGCGAGCGCAGGCGTGGCTTGATAGTGATTCACTTTAGCCGGTTGTTCACTACTATTGGTGATAGAATCCGCACCATTCATCACTTCATTGAGCCAACGTTTAAATTCATAACGGCTGAAATATTCAGTGAGTTGATCGTTATTGCTTGCGCCAAGAGTGAGTTGCTCTGGCGTAATATCGAGGGCGACATCGGTTTTGATGGTGGCAAGACGATAGGATAAATCGGCCATTTCTTTTTCAGCCAATAACTTATCACCTAATTTTTTTGCCCCACGAATTGGCAATTCAGCCACTTTGTCTAAGTTGGCATAAATTTCTGCCATGCTGCCGATACCTTGCAAGAGGCCAAGTGCGGTTTTTTCACCGACACCTGCCACGCCTGGAATATTGTCGGCATTATCACCCATTAGCGCTAAGTAATCGATGATGAGTTCAGGTGGAATACCGTATTTTTCAATCACGGCATCGCGATCCAATAAGGTATTATTCATGGTGTTGATCAACATAATGTTGTCATCCACTAGCTGAGCCATGTCTTTATCGCCGGTGCTGATCAAGACTTTTTGATTGGCTTTGGAGGCGGCTACCGCTAAGGTACCGATGACATCGTCAGCCTCCACGCCTTCAATGACTAAAAGAGGAATGCCAAGGGCGCGGATAATATCGTGTAACGGCTGAATTTGTTTACGCAGATCGTCTGGCATCGGTGGACGATGGGATTTATATTGTTCAAACATTTCATCACGGAAAGTTTTGCCTTTCGCATCAAAGACTACCGCAATATGGCTGGGTTGCACTTGCGAAATCAGGCTTTTGAGCATGTTTAATACACCGTACATGGCGCCAGTCGGTTCACCAGCAGAATTGGTGAGTGGCGGAAAGGCATGAAAAGCACGATATAAATAAGATGAACCGTCCACTAGGACTAATGGATTAGGAGCAATAGTTGGCATAAATATTCCGTTCAAAAATAATGAAAAGTGTCGCATTATAGCGTAAATTGCGAAATGGGGCGAACGGATAAAGGCGGTCAATTAAACGTAAAAATTATGACGAAGGCATTTGGCTGTGGCATAATAGGATCACTTGAGCATTCAACATAAGGGAATAACATGTCATTAAAACTGGTTGAAGTTGTTGTATTAGGGCAAGTGCTGCGCTTGAATGTCCCTGCCGAACAAGAAGAGATTTTGCGTCAAGCGGCGCGTAATTTAGATCTTCAAGTATCTGAAATGAAAGAGCGTACAGGTTTATTGCAATTAGACCGTGTGCTTTCTATTGTTGCCTTGAATTTAAGTTTTGAATTAACTCAAGAAAAGAATAAAAATGCCCGGATTGAAAACGTGCTATGTACGAGAATTCAGCAGTTAGATCATTCTTTAGAGAATGCATTAGGTGGGCGCCTTATCGTCGATTAAATAAAAAAGAACCGCATGTTGAAAGTGCGGTTCTTTTTTATGTATTTTTAATCGGGCGTGTAATAGAGTTTACCAATTTCAATTTTTTGTCGCCCTGTTTCTTCACGCCATTTATTGCTGTCTCGTAAAGAATAAACGCAGCCACAATATTCTTGCTGATAAAAACGTTCACGCTTACTGATTTCGATCATGCGTTGCGATCCGCCAGCTTTACGCCAGTTGTAATCCCAATAAATCACATCATCATATTTTTCAGCCGCACGGTGACCGCAACCGTTGATTTGATCCATGTCTTTCCAGCGAGAAATACCAAGGCAACTAGTAAACACAGGGAAACCATGCTCATGAGCATATTCAGCGGCTTTTTCAAAACGCATATCAAAACACATGGTGCAACGGATGCCACGTTCAGGTTCCCATTCCATGCCTTTTGCGCGATCAAACCATTGTTGGCGATCGTAGTCTGCATCAATAAACGGAATCCCAAATTTTTGGGCAAAACGGATGTTTTCTTCTTTACGAATTAAATATTCTTTTAATGGATGAATATTCGGATTGTAAAAATAAATCGTAAACTCAATACCAGAGGCCAAAATGGCTTCCATCACTTCACCTGAGCAAGGCGCACAGCAAGAGTGGAGAAGCAACTTATTATGCCCTTCAGGTAATTCAAGTTTTTCACGAATAAAAGGCGCATTGGGATCCTTGCGCACTTTTTGTTTACGCGGTTTTTGAAATTTAGGTTGAGAATCGACCGCACTTTGCGGTTGAATTTGTTCTTCAGTCATATTAATAAGTTCGGTCTACCGATAAATAAGCCAGTGAAATTAAGGCTTTTTTGTATTCGCTTTCAGGTAATAAGGCAATGGCATCAACGGCTTTTTGTGCTTCGTGTTTAGCACGCTCCATCGCATAATCAAGGGATTTATGTTCAGCCATAATCGCAAGCACGTCATCGATCGCATCACGTTTTCCGCCTTGTTCAATGGCTTCGCGAATAAGTGCGGCTTGTTGTGGATTACCGTGACGCATTGCGTGTAATAAAGGAAGAGTCGGTTTACCTTCGGCGAGGTCGTCACCCACATTTTTTCCTAATGCCGCAGCGTTTGCGCTGTAATCTAACACATCATCCACTAATTGGAATGTGGTACCGAGATATCGACCATATTCTTGAAATGCCGTTTCAATTGATTTTTCAGCACCTGCAACAATCGCAACAGATTGTGCCGCCACTTCAAATAAACGTGCCGTTTTACTATAAATCACACGCATATAGCTTTCTTCTGTGGTATCGGGATCGTTCACATTCATTAATTGTTGAACTTCACCTTCCGCCAACACGTTGGTGGCATCTGCCATAATGCGAAGAATATCTAGCGATTGTAACTGTGCCACTAACTGGAATGCACGAGTATAAATGAAGTCGCCTACTAATACGCTAGCCGCATTACCAAAGGCAGAGTTTGCCGTTGCTCGACCACGACGCATATCAGATTCATCTACCACATCATCATGTAATAAAGAAGCGGTGTGAATAAATTCTACAAAGGTAGCACAAGTGGCCACTTTATCGCTTTCGTAGCCTAATGCACGAGCTGCTAAAACAGCAATAAGTGGTCGGATACGTTTTCCGCCACCTTGTACAATATAAAAACCAAGCTGATTAACCATCGGCACATCGGAGTTAATTTGTGCTAAAATGGCTTGGTTGACTTTCTGCATGTCCGCATCTGTTAATGTTTGAATGGCATGCATATCCATTAAATCTTGTTTGTTCATCTTCATTTGGTTCGATGGTTGTCTATATAAAAGAAAGTGCGGTGAATTTTACCTGATTTTTCAGGGTTTCTGAAATTAAACTCGAGGAAAAGCGCTTTTTTTTTATTTTATTGCAAATAAGTGCTTGCGATCGAGTTGTTTTTTCCGTAGAATTTGCGACCTATTTATATGAATTTTGAAGTGCGGACCGAAAATAGTAACGGAGAAGCACAATTATAGCGGAGTATTTATGTACGCAGTTTTCCAAAGTGGCGGTAAACAACACCGTGTGAGCGAAGGTCAAGTAGTTCGTTTAGAAAAACTTGAACTTGCAACTGGCGCAACAGTTGAGTTCGACTCAGTGTTGATGGTCGTTAATGGTGAAGATGTTAAAATTGGTGCACCAGTAGTAGCTGGCGCGAAAGTAGTGGCTGAAGTTGTGGCACAAGGTCGTGGCGATAAAGTTAAAATCGTTAAGTTCCGTCGTCGTAAACACAGCCGTAAACAACAAGGTCATCGTCAGTGGTTCACAGAAGTGAAAATCACTGGGATTCAAGCATAATTTCAGAGGAGATCAAGTAGATGGCAACTAAAAAAGCTGGTGGTTCAACTCGTAACGGTCGTGATTCTGAAGCTAAACGCCTTGGTGTTAAACGTTTCGGTGGCGAATCTGTATTAGCAGGTAGCATCATTGTACGTCAACGTGGTACTAAATTCCACGCAGGTAACAACGTAGGTATGGGTCGTGACCACACCTTATTTGCTACCGCTGACGGTAAAGTAAAATTTGAAGTGAAAGGCGAGAAAAGCCGTAAATACGTAAGTATTGTAACTGAATAATTTTACGTCTGATTTGATAAACGCCCCGCATTATCTGTGGGGCGTTTTCTTTGTTTTCTTACCTGTGATTTACAATCATTAATCAAATCTGTTATCTTGGCACTGTCATTCATTCTCTTCAATATTTCTTAGAATGAAATTTACCTGAATTCCTAACTGTGCTTTAGCCAAATAAAGGAAGACATCATGAAACAACAATCTCTTTTAGGATTTCTATTTGCTTTAATTACAGCGATGGCATGGGGATCTTTACCTATTGCGTTAAAACAGGTTTTATCCGTGATGACACCACAAACGATCGTGTTGTATCGCTTTATTGTCGCATTTCTAGCACTCTTTATTTTGCTTTCCTATAAGAAAAAATTGCCACAATTTTTCAAAGGTGGTCGATTCATTTGGCTTGTGCTCATTGGTGTTGCAGGATTATCGGGTAATTTCTTCTTATTTAATAGCTCACTTAATTTTATCGATCCTCCTTCAGCTCAAATTTTTATTCATTTTTCTTCTTTTGGCATGTTGATTTGCGGTATTTTTGTCTTTAAAGAAAAGCTCGGATTACATCAAAAAATTGGTTTGGGTTTGTTATTGGTTGGGTTGGTGCTTTTCTTCAATGATAAGCTTGAGATGTTTAAAGGAGAGAGTGGTTATTTAACGGGCGTCTTACTAAGCCTAACCGCTTCATTAGTTTGGGTGGCTTATGGTATGGCACAAAAGCTCATGCTCCGTCGTTTCAGCTCACAACAAGTTTTATTAATGATGTATTTCGGCTGTCTTTTAGTCTTTACACCTGTTGCTGAATTTTCCCAAGTAAGAGAGCTCAGTCCGTTAGCATTTGGTTGTTTAGCTTATTGTTGCTTAAATACCTTATTTGGTTATGGCGCCTATGCCGAAGCCCTTAATCGCTGGGAGGTTTCTAAAGTCAGCGTTGTGATTACCTTAGTACCGCTATTTACTATTTTCTTTGCTCATCTTGCGCATTATGCGAGTCCTGAGAATTTTGCTGCGCCAGAATTAAATATGATTAGCTATATCGGGGCGTTTGTTGTAGTATGCGGAGCAATTTTGTCGGCAATCGGACATAAGTTATTACCGCAATCAAAGTAAAGTGCGGTTAAATATTGGAGAGTTTTTATGAAATTTATTGATGAAGCCCTGATTCGTGTGGAAGCAGGGGATGGTGGAAACGGTTGTGTGAGTTTCCGCCGTGAAAAATTTATCCCGAAAGGTGGCCCAGATGGTGGCGATGGCGGTGATGGCGGTGATGTTTATTTGGTTGCAGACGAAAACTTAAATACCTTAATCGATTATCGCTTTACGAAACGTTTTGCTGCAGAACGCGGTGAGAATGGCCATAGTTCAGATTGTACAGGTCGCCGTGGTAAAGATATTACATTACGTGTGCCGGTGGGAACGCGTGCAATTGATAATGATACCAAAGAAGTGCTTGGTGATTTAACAAAGCATGGCGCCAAAATGTTAGTAGCGAAAGGTGGTTATCATGGTTTAGGTAATACACGTTTCAAATCTTCAGTGAACCGTGCACCTCGCCAAAAAACCATGGGTACACCAGGGGAAAAACGCGATTTATTATTAGAATTAATGCTTCTTGCGGATGTCGGGATGTTAGGTTTACCAAATGCAGGTAAATCGACCTTTATTCGTGCCGTTTCAGCCGCAAAACCAAAAGTCGCTGATTATCCATTTACCACTTTAGTGCCAAGTTTAGGCGTAGTGAAAGTGGATGAGAGCCACAGCTTTGTAGTGGCAGATATTCCTGGATTGATTGAAGGTGCATCGGATGGTGCGGGTTTAGGGATTCGTTTCTTAAAACACTTAGAACGTTGTCGTGTGTTAATTCATTTAGTAGATATTAACCCAATTGATGAATCCGATCCTGCTGATAATATTGCGATCATCGAGTCAGAATTATTCCAATATAGTGAAAAATTGGCAGATAAACCACGTTGGTTAGTCTTCAATAAAATTGATATGATGACTGAAGAAGAGGCGCATGAACGAGCACAAGTGATTACTGAACGTCTTGGTTGGGAAGAAGGCTATCACCTTATTTCTGCCGCAACCGGTAAAAATGTGCCACCACTTTGTCGTGATATTATGGATTTCATTGAAGCGAATCCACGTGATGCGGAAGTAGAAGAAAATAAACCAGAAGAAGTGAAATTCAAATGGGAAGATTATCATCAAGAACAGCTTGCTGAACATCAATTTGATGATGAAGATGACGACTGGGATGATTGGGACGAAGAAGATGAAGAAGGCGTTGAGTTTATTTATAAACCTTAATGCCTAAATGAAAAAAGAGCGGAAATTTGATCTGCACCCCAAAAGTTGGACTCAACAAACCAACAATTGAGGTGCAGATTTTTTTATGGGTAAACACTACGCAATCGAATTTAAATTACAGGTTCTTCAACCTATTTTGAATGGGAAAATGAGTATTAGAGAAGCCGCGCGTTTTTACAATATTCCTTCCAACGCCCTAGTCGGGACATGGTTGAAACGGTTTGAAAAAAGTGGCATAAAAGGACTGATTCCCCGTAAACCATCAGGAAGACCGCCAATGAAACCTAAATACGCCAGAATGCCACCGCCCCCAAAACTGAAGAAGACCGTTTACGCCTGAGAATTTTACAGCTTGAAGCGGAGGTGGCCTACCTAAAGGAGTTGAGAAGGCTCAGACTTCAGGACGAAGCCGAGCAACGGAAATTATCCAAAGGTTAAGAACACGCTATCCGTTAAAATGGCTTTTAGGTTTTGCACAGTTAGCGCGTAGTACGTTTTTTGCGAAACTCCAGATTAAACCGGATAAGGATGAGCAGCTGAAAAAGGCCATTAAACGCATCAAAGCCAATCATCCTGATTATGGCTACCGACGAGTTCATGCCAGCTTGCCAGGCGTGAATCATAAAAAAGTTCAACGTTTAATGCAGACACTTGGGCTTCAAGTGCGGTCAAGAAAAAGCAAGAAATTTACGACCTATCGTGGCACGATAGGGGTGATTGCCCCAAATCATATTGAACGTAATTTTAGCGCAACAGCCCCGAAACAAAAATGGGTGACCGATATCACCGAGTTTAAGGCGAAAGATGGGAGTAAAGTCTATTTATCCCCAATTTTAGACTTATTTAACAATGAGATAGTCTCCTATAATCTCAGCTATTCCCCAAACTGGGCGCAAGTAGAGGACATGTTAATGCAAGCTGTCAAAGGATTAAATAAAGCTTGTGGTGTCATTTTGCATTCAGACCAGGGATGGCAATATCAAATGGTAGCTTATCGTCGAATCTTGGCTGAATATGGCATTATTCAAAGTATGTCAAGAAAAGGGAATTGCTTGGACAATGCCGCGATGGAAAGTTTCTTTGGGCGATTAAAAACGGAATGTTTTTATGGTCGAGAATTTAAAACAAAAGAAGAGATAGTTGATGCTGTCATAAATTATTTGGATTACTATAATCATCGACGGATTCAACTAAAATTAAAAGGACTGAGTCCGATACAATATCGAAAACAATCCTTTAAATAACAGTCTAACTTTTTGGGGTCAGATCAATTTGACCGCTCTTTTTTATTACCTTTAACCTTTCTTTTTTCCACCTTGACGCGCTTTAAAGCGAGGATTAGTTTTCGAAATAACATAAACGACACCGTGGCGACGAACAATTTTGCAACCAGGACGGTTTTTTGCGCTTTTGAGTGAAGATAATACTTTCATTGAATATTCCTATTTTGATTTAAATGCGCCAAATTTACCGTAACGGCTTGCAAATTCACTTGCACGACCTTCATTACCAATTTGACGAGTTTTACCAGTATAAAATGGGTGAGAAGCAGATGAGGTATCACACATAAATACAGGGTATTCATTACCATCTTCCCATTTCATGGTGTTGTTGGTTTTAGCACAAGAACGGATGAGAAAGCCTTGTTTGGCGTTGGAATCGTAAAATAAAACGGTACGATAATTTTCAGGGTGAATGCCTTTTTTCATTAGAGCTCCTTATATGACGGAAATAATTGGGCGAAGATACTAATTTAAAGGAGAATAATTATCAATGTACTTTTATTCATGGGGATGAGAATTTTTTTCATATTAAGAAAAAGAAAAATGCCTTTCGGTTGAAAGGCATTTTGTCTATTTGTAGGAATTGTTATCCACGATGTGCGTTTTTCATAATACGCTCTTTCGCCACTTTCCATTCACGCTCTTTAATATCATCACGTTTATCATGTTGTTTTTTACCTTTTGCAAGACCGATTTTGATCTTTGCCCAAGCGCCTTTCCAATAAAGAGAAAGGGCAACAATAGTAAAACCATCACGGCTTGATTTACCGAAAAGATTATCCAGTTCACGTTTATTCAATAAAAGTTTACGTGTACGCGTTGGATCGCAAACCACGTGAGTAGAGGCCAAACTTAATGGTTGAATGGTTGCACCAAATAAATAAGCTTCGCCGTTTTTAAAAATGATATAGCTATCGCTGATATTAGCTTTACCCGTGCGCATTGATTTAACTTCCCAACCTTGCAATTCAAGGCCTGCTTCAATTTCATCTTCAATAAAATATTCGTGTCTGGCTCGTTTATTTAACGCAATGGTGTTGGAGCCGACTTTGACTTTCTTCTTGGTCATTATTATCCGTCGTTTATTAATCGTAAATTGGCATTGATTTTACCGAATCTCGCCGTAGATAGCAAAAAACAAAAGGCTGATTTGACTCAGCCTTTTACTATAAATGATAGATTATTCTTCTAACTCACCACAGAAACGATAGCCTTCGCCATGTACGGTAGCTATAATTTCTGGGGTATTAGGATGATCTTCAAAATGTTTGCGAATTCGGCGAATTGTTACATCCACAGTTCGATCTTGTGGTTTTAATTCTCGCCCTGTCATTTTTAGCAATAATTCTTCGCGTGTTTGCAATTTCCCTGGGTTTTCACAGAAATGCAACATGGCACGAAATTCGCTACGCGGTAGTTTAAATTCAACGCCTTCAGGTGTGATTAAATTATGGCTATTTAAATCCAGTATCCAACCATTAAAACGATAGTTCTCACGTTGTAAATGGGTTTCTTTGCCATTTAGTGTCATGGTGCGATGCAATAAATTTCGTGCACGAATGGTGAGTTCTCTTGGGTTAAATGGCTTAGTGAGATAATCATCTGCCCCAATTTCCAAGCCTAAAATTTTATCGACTTCGTTATCTCGCCCAGTAAGGAAAATCAGTGGAATAGCTGTTTTTTCACGTAATTCACGACCTAGTAATAAACCATTTTTACCAGGTAAGTTGATATCTAATACAATGAGATTAACCGTTTCTGAGTTTAACTGACGATACATTTCCGCACCATCTTGTGCTTGTAATACCTCATAGCCCTCAGCTTCAAAAATTCCTTTTAACGTATTACGGGTTACCGCTTCATCTTCCACGATGAGAATTTTCGGGGTAGCCATTCGTTGCTCCTTGTTATCCTTTGTTATGGGCATATTTTATAATTGCAACATTGCTGTAACAACAGAAAAGTGCGGTCATTGTTTAAATTACATTTAATTTTATGATCTAAGTCATAAATTATTAACATTCTTTTTATCTATGCTAGAATTTTAGTAGGAACAATAGTTGGGACTTTATGATGAAGCGAATTCTTCTTTTTTTATTTTTTATTTTTACCGCACTTTCCACTCAAGCTGGTCTTTTTGATAAGAAATCGGCTTTCTTACCTGTGGATGAAGCTTTTCAATTTTCAGCTGCGAAAAGCGATAATCAAGAAAATGTGATCGTCAATTGGTCAATTGCAGAAGGGTATTATCTCTATCAAGAGAAAATTTCCGTGAAACTTAACCAAGCGGAAACCTCATCCTTTGATGTGCCGACATTTTCTATTTTACCCGAAGATTATAACGATCCTTATTTTGGCTTAATGAAGATTTTCAAAAAGCCCGTGCAAGCTATTTTTAAAGCGAGTCAGCCTCCATTAAAAGAAGAAGATGTGATTGAAATTGCTTACCAAGGTTGTACTGAGGGCTTTTGTTATCCGCCTGAAGTGAAAGAAATTAAAGTAGCCGATTTACCTATCGCACAGGTCGCTAATACCGAAAAAACATCGGAAAAATCGACCGCACTTTCAGCACAACCCAAAGCAGAGCAAGACCGTTTAGCGGAAAGTTTATTTAACAGCAAATATGCTGTATTTGGTTTCTTCTTGTTAGGATTAGGTTTGGCCTTTACCCCTTGTGTGTTGCCAATGCTACCACTGCTTTCAGCGATTGTGATTGGCCAAAATCAGCGTCCTAATATGTGGCGCGCTTTTGCATTAAGTTTTGTGTATGTGCAGGGGATGGCGCTGACTTATACCTTGCTAGGCTTGATTGTCGCCGCAATTGGTTTACCTTTCCAAGTGGCTTTGCAACATCCTTATGTGATGATTGGGTTATCCATCATCTTTGTCTTGTTAGCATTGTCGATGTTTGGCGTATTTACCTTACAGCTCCCAAGCTCCTTACAAACAAAACTTTCTTTACTTAGCCAACAGCAAAAAGCCGGCGCTTTTGGTGGTGTGTTCTTAATGGGCATGATTGCGGGACTTGTGGCTTCACCTTGCACATCAGCACCGCTTTCTGGCGCCTTGCTTTATGTGGCGCAGAGTGGTGATTTGTTTACAGGTGCGATCACGCTTTATTTGCTCGCGTTGGGCATGGGCGTACCGCTGATTTTAATCACTTTATTTGGGAATAAAATCCTGCCTAAATCAGGCATGTGGATGGAAACCGTCAAAAAGCTCTTTGGCTTTGTGATGCTCGCATTACCGGTATTCTTAATTTCTCGTATTTTGCCAGAGGAATGGACACCAAGATTATGGGCAATGCTCGGTACCGCATTTTTCATTTGGTTTGCGTTCCAAATGCCAAAAAATGGCACCGGTTGGGTATTCCGAATTCTCTTTTTAGTCGCGGCTATGATTAGTGTTAAACCGCTTCAAACTTGGGGTTGGGGTGAAACCTCAACACCAAGTGCGGTCGAAAATAAAGCAGTTTCCCATGTTGAATTTAAGAAAGTGAAAAGCGAAGCTGAATTGCAACAAGCACTTGCTGAAAATAACAAATCGCTTGTGATGCTCGATCTTTATGCAGATTGGTGTGTGGCTTGTAAAGAGTTTGAAAAAGAGACATTTAGCGATCCTAGTGTACAAAAAGCCTTTGGTGATATGTTGCTACTTCAGATTGATATGACAAAAAACTCCGAAGAAAACCGCGCTTTAATGACAAAATATAAAGTGCTAGGTTTGCCGACTATTTTATTCTTTAACCAAGATGGAAAAGAAATTGAAGGCAGTCGTGTTAACGGATTCATGCCAGCTGTTGAATTTTTACAATGGATTGAGAAAATCAGTAAAGCGTAAGATTATTTCCTAATAGTAAAAAGTCCTTTTCGATTTGAGGTATTGTTTAGCTTTGAGTTAATCATTAATATACACCCCGTTCTCAAATCACTTTTTATTTTTTATTAGGAAAACTTTATGAAAAACTTAGAAAAATACTCTCCGTATGTTTTAGCTTTATTGCGTATCGTCGCTGCGTATATGTTTATCTTACACGGCACAGCGAAATTCTGGGAATTCCCAATTTCAATGACGGGTGGTAACGGCGCAGTAGGCGATCCAATGATGATTGTCGGTGGAGTAATCGAGATTGTCGGTTCAATCCTATTAATTTTAGGTTTATTTGTTCGCCCAGCGGCATTTATCCTTTCAGGTCAGATGGCTTATGCGTATTTCTTTATGCACGCTGCAGGTAAAGGAAATTTATTCTTCCCAATCGCGAACGGTGGTGAACTCGCTTTACTTTACTCTCTCGTGTTCTTCTATTTTGTGTTTGCTGGTGCTGGTGCATTTTCTTTAGATAACCGCAAACGTTAATTAATCATCTTATTCATTTATTGCCCGCATTTTGCGGGCTTTTTTGTTTTTAAAATCGCTTAAATAAACCACCGCACTTTAAGTGCGCTTACCAGGAAAATTTTCTCTATATAAACGCAAACGTTTGCGTTATAATTCACCCCGCTTATTTTTAACCATTTAATGAAAGGAAAATGTAATGACAGATCGTCCAATTCGTCAGGCTTTACTGAGTGTTTCTGATAAAACCGGTATCGTAGAATTTGCTCAAGGCTTAGTACAGCGTGGTGTAAAACTACTTTCCACAGGCGGTACCGCAAAATTATTGGAGCAACATGGTTTGCCGGTGACTGAAGTGTCTGATTATACGGGGTTCCCTGAAATGATGGACGGTCGTGTGAAAACCTTGCATCCAAAAGTGCATGGCGGGATTCTTGGTCGTCGTGGTACAGATGATGCCATCATGCAGCAACATGGTATTGAAGGCATTGATATGGTCGTCGTGAATTTATATCCGTTTGCCGCCACCGTGGCTAAACCGGATTGCACCCTAGCTGATGCGGTTGAGAATATCGATATTGGTGGTCCAACCATGGTGCGTTCTGCAGCGAAAAACCATAAAGATGTGGCGATTGTAGTAAATAATGGTGATTTCAATGCAATTCTTGCGGAAATGGATAAACACCAAAACAGCTTAACACTTGAAACCCGTTTTGACCTTGCGATTAAAGCCTTTGAACATACCGCTCAATATGACTCCATGATTGCCAACTACTTTGGACAAATGGTGAAACCGTACCATGTAGCTGAGGAAGAAGATGCGAATGCGAAGTGCGGTCAATTCCCACGGACTTTAAATCTTAACTTCGTTCGTAAACAAACCATGCGTTACGGTGAAAATTCTCATCAAAATGCAGCCTTTTATGTTGATTTAAATGTGAAAGAGGCGAGTGTAGCTACAGCTCACCAACTACAAGGTAAAGCCTTGTCTTACAATAATATTGCTGATACTGATGCAGCACTTGAATGCGTGAAAGAATTTGATGAGCCGGCTTGTGTGATCGTTAAACATGCCAATCCATGTGGCGTGGCTTTAGGAAAAGATATTTTAGAAGCCTATAATCGCGCTTATCAAACCGATCCAACTTCTGCATTTGGCGGCATTATTGCTTTCAACCGTGAATTAGACGAAAAAACCGCGAATGAAATTGTGGAACGCCAATTCGTTGAAGTGATTATTGCACCGAAAGTTTCTGCTGAAGCGCAAGAAGTGGTGAAACGTAAGAAAAATGTTCGTTTGCTTGAATGTGGAGAATGGCAAGCGCGTACCCAACGTTTAGATTTCAAACGCGTGAACGGTGGCTTGTTGGTGCAAGATGCGGATTTAGGCATGGTAGGCTTGGATGATTTGAAAGTGGTCAGCAAACGTCAACCAACGGAACAAGAATTAAAAGACTTATTATTCTGCTGGAAAGTGGCGAAATTTGTGAAATCCAATGCCATTGTTTACGCCAAAGATAACCAAACCATCGGCATTGGTGCAGGTCAAATGAGCCGTGTATATTCGGCCAAAATTGCGGGTATTAAAGCACAGGACGAAGGCTTAACCGTAGCCGGTTGTGTAATGGCATCTGATGCTTTCTTCCCATTCCGTGACGGCATTGATGCAGCGGCGAAAGTAGGGATTCAATGTGTGATTCATCCAGGTGGCTCAATGCGCGATCAAGAAGTCATCGATGCAGCAGATGAACATAATATGGTGATGGTATTGACTGGAATGCGTCATTTTAGGCATTAATTTATGTCGTCACTTCGCTCAATGAGCGACTTATTCCTTCCCCCTCTTTGCTAAAGAGGGGATTAAATTCAAAAAGATACAAGGAGCATTATGAACATCCTCATCATCGGAAATGGCGGTCGTGAACACGCTCTGGCTTGGAAGGCGGCGCAATCTCCATTAGCGGATAAAATTTTCGTTGCACCGGGCAATGCGGGGACAGCGTTAGAACAAAAAGTCGAGAACGTGAATATTGCTGCAACGGATATTCCTGCGTTGGTTAAATTTGCCCAAGATAATCACATTGGTTTAACGATCGTGGGGCCTGAAGCGCCACTTGTGATTGGGGTGGTGGATGCGTTTCGTGCAGTCGGTTTAAACATTTTCGGACCAATGCAAGCAGCTGCGCAATTGGAAGGTTCAAAAGCGTTTACCAAAGATTTTCTCGCTCGTCATAAAATCCCAACAGCGGAATATCAAAACTTCACCGAAGTTGAACCGGCATTGGCGTACTTACGTGAAAAAGGTGCACCAATTGTCGTAAAAGCAGATGGTTTAGCGGCGGGCAAAGGCGTCATCGTGGCAATGACATTGCAAGAAGCGGAAGAGGCTGTGCGCGATATGCTTTCTGGCAATGCCTTCGGTAAAGCCGGCAGTCGGGTGGTCATTGAAGAATTTTTAGATGGCGAAGAAGCAAGTTTTATCGTCATGGTGGATGGTAAAAACGTCGAACCTATGGCGACTAGTCAAGATCATAAACGTGTAGGCGAAAATGATACAGGATTAAATACTGGCGGTATGGGCGCGTATTCGCCTGCGCCAGTGGTGACACCAGAAATTCATGATCGCATTATGCGTGAAGTGATTTATCCAACAGTCAATGGCATGGCGGCAGAAGGCAATGTTTACACCGGTTTTCTGTATGCCGGATTAATGATTATTCCAAATGGTCAGCCGAAAGTGATCGAATTTAACTGCCGTTTCGGTGATCCGGAAACCCAACCGATTATGTTGCGTTTGGAATCGGATTTGGTGGATCTTTGTCTTAAGGCTTGTGATGGAAAATTGGACGAAGTGAAATCCCAATGGAACCCGAAGGCTTCTTTAGGTATCGTATTAGCAGCAGAAGGTTATCCGGGAGATTATCGCAAAGGCGATGAAATCAGCGGTTTGCCTCAAAGTGCGGTCGAAAATGAGAAAGTTTTCTTAGCGGGCGTTGCAGAGGAAGGCAAGTTAGTCACGAACGGTGGTCGCGTGCTTTGTGTTACTGCGTTAGGCGAAAGTGTATTTGAAGCGCAACAAAAAGCGCTAAAACTGGCTGAGCAAATTCAATGGTCTGGACGTTTTTATCGTCGAGATATTGGTTATCGTGCTGTTGAACGTGAGCAGCAAAAATAACTACATTAAATGTTAAGGTATCGCATGGATTATAAAAATAAAGAATTATGTCGTATTCGCACAATAAGTTTTTTTCTAACATTACATAAAGATAAATCGCAATGGGAAAGCGCACTTTATTCGGTGAAACGTGATGTTGATTTGTTATTGCCTGCTGTGCAGAAAGCTGGTTATACCTTGCAATCGATTCGAGTCATTACCAATCCTTTTGGTGAATATTTGGATTTAACCAATTTGCAGACGGCAAAAGCAGATTTACAGTATTTAACGGAGTTATTGAATAAATTTAATGAAAGTGGAATTCGTATTCGATTTGCTATTGGTGCAGCTAGAAATACAGAGGAAATTGCTTTATTGCCTGAGTTAATCTCGGCTTATGGAGACTTGTGTAATGCTTGTGTCAACGTGCCATTAGATGAAAATGGTGTGTTAGATAATGAACTCATTGAGCAATCTGTTTATGCCGTACAAAAAATTGCAAACATCACACCACGTGGTGAAGGTAATTTTAACTTTACTGTCAATTTTAACTGTAAGCCATTTATTCCTTATTTCCCTGCCGGTTATCATCTAAGTCATTTGCCAAACAGTTTTGTCATTGGTTTAGAAACACCAGATTTATTAGTCGAAGTATTAAAATCTGTACCAAAGTATCCTCATAATCAATTTTATGCAGATTGCTATCAAGCTATGTCGCAGGCTCTGCAATATCATGTAGATGAAATACTAGATATGTTAAGTGCGGTCAAATTGTCGGGTGCATTTGAATTTGCAGGCATTGATAGTTCGGCGGCACCATCTAAAAATTGTGCATCCATGACAAAAGTTTATGAATTAATGGGATTGCCATATTTTGCTGCGGCTGGTTCAGTAGAAGTTTCTGCTTTACTGACAAAAGTTTTTAAATCAATCCAACACGTGCCATTGGTTGGGTTTTCTGGATTGATGTTGGCGGTGACAGAAGATTTAGGTTTAGCCGAAGGTACACAAAAACACTATTTTGATATCCGTGCTTTACTGACTTATAGTGCAGTATGTGGTATCGGTTTAGATACGGTTCCTGTGGCGGGAAATGCTAAGGCTGAAAGTATAGCGGCTATTATGCGTGATACGGGAACGATGGCATTTCGCTTAAATAAACCGCTAACTGTGCGTTTATTCCCAATTCCGAATAAGGTTGCAGGTGAAATATCCGAATTTGAGGGTGATGATTTATGTAACTGCCGTCTTTTACATATTCCAGATTAAATAAAATTTTTCCTACTTTGTACTGATGAATGTTATCTCTACTGTCAATAAAAGGAATATCTCATGAGAAAATTAATATTGGGTGGTCTTGTTGCTGTATTATTCTCAGGGTGTACGGTAGCTCATCAGCAAACTGAACAAGAACAAGCTTTAGTCGGCGATTGGATTTGCCATGTTAAGCCTGCGGCAAAAGCCCCTTTACCAGTCGAGCATTTTGATTACATCACCTATCGAGCAAATCAAACTGTGCTGATGCGTGGTATCTCTCAGATTGATACAAAAGAAGGCTGGATGCGTTATTTATTGCAAGCTAAAGCTAAATGGCAGGCGAATGATGACAAGTTAAGTTATGACTTTACGGATCGCCTATTTAAAACCGCGCATTCACCACAAGTCGCGAAAATTATTGAACAATCTCCAGAATTTAAAGAGTATGATAAGGAACTTGTTTCACCTTGTAATAGTTGCGGTAATCATTTGGATATGAAGATTAAAATGAAAAGCCCAACCAGTATGACTAATTTTAATACTTATACGAAAGAGACCAGCCAATGTCGTAAACTGGGTGCAGGCGAGAAAACAAAAGAAGTTAAACTAATTGAGAAATTAGTGAAAGAAAAAGGCTCGATTTAGATAAATGAATGTTTTTCATTGTAATAATGAAAAATATGATCGAAATTTTTGATTAAGTTTTTACTTGGAAACAGGTAAACTATACACAAATAATTCAAGCAACGAGGAAAACACAATGTTTAAAAAAAGTATGAACATCGCTGATTACGATCCAGTTCTATGGCAAGCCATTCAGGACGAAAATCGTCGTCAAGAAGAGCATATCGAGCTTATCGCATCTGAAAACTATGCGAGTCCACGCGTAATGGAAGCTCAAGGTTCACAATTCACTAATAAATACGCTGAAGGCTATCCAGGTAAACGTTATTACGGCGGTTGTGAGTATACTGACATTGTGGAACAGTTAGCAATTGACCGTGCGAAAGAATTATTTGGTGCAGATTACGTGAATGTTCAACCGCACTCTGGTTCACAAGCTAATGCTGCGGTGTATGGTGCATTGATTAATGCGGGCGATACTATTTTAGGTATGGATTTGGCCCACGGTGGGCACTTAACTCACGGTGCAAAAGTAAGTTTCTCTGGCAAGATTTATAACTCAGTGCTTTATGGAATCACTGCGGATGGCTCAATTGATTATGAAGATGTTCGTCAAAAAGCATTAGAATGTAAACCAAAACTTATCGTTGCTGGTTTCTCGGCTTATTCACAAGTTGTGGATTGGGCGAAAATGCGTGAAATCGCAGATGAAGTTGGTGCGTATTTATTTGTGGATATGGCGCATGTAGCGGGATTAATTGCAGCGGGTTTATATCCAAATCCACTACCGCATGCACATGTTGTTACAACAACAACCCATAAAACATTGGGTGGTCCGCGTGGTGGTTTAATTCTTTCATCTTGTGGTGATGAAGAAATCTACAAAAAATTACAATCATCTGTATTCCCTGCAAATCAAGGTGGTCCATTAGTTCATATTATTGCGGCAAAAGCAGTTTGCTTTAAAGAAGCATTAGAGCCTCAATATAAAGAATACCAAGCAAATGTGTTGAGAAATGCAAAAGCAATGGTTGAAGTATTTAAACAACGTGGTTATGACGTTGTGTCAAATGGTACTGAAAACCACTTGTTCTTAGTAAGTTTCATCAAACAAGGATTGACGGGTAAAGCAGCAGATGCAGCATTAGGTAAAGCAAATATTACAGTGAATAAAAACGCTGTACCAAACGATCCGCAAAAACCATTTGTTACTTCAGGTATTCGTGTAGGTACACCATCTGTGACTCGCCGTGGTTTCAATGAAAATGATGTGCGTGAATTAGCTGGCTGGATGTGTGATGTTTTAGATGCTTTAGGCAAAGAAAATGAAGAACAAGTGATTGCTGAAACTAAAGAAAAAGTATTAGCAATTTGTAAACGTCTTCCTGTTTACGCATAATGCTGATTCAGCTTTTATTTGTGATGTTAGCGGCGGTAAATATCGCCGCTTATTTTTTTATGTGGAAAGACAAAGTCCGCGCGGTTCGTCATGGCTGGCGAATTTCTGAAAATACTTTCTTTCTATTAAGCCTTCTTGGTGGGTTTATTGGTGTTTATTGCGGGATGAAACGCTTTCGTCATAAAACAAAACACTTCAGTTTTAAATTTGTTGTTATTCTCAGTGCCTTTGTTTGGTTGATCTTAATGCCTTATTGGTATTTCTTTCTTGAATAATGTTGGCAGAATAACTTTCAGTAATAAAAAAGCCTAGAGGATCTCTCTAGGCTTTTTAGTATGCGATTAGACTACTTAAAAATGAGGCGTCGATTTCGACTTTTCTTCACTTGCGAAAGTGTAATTAATCCCAACACAATGACATAGACAGCGAAAATAAATACCAACCATTGCACCATCGTGATGCCGAAAAGTGACCATTGGCTTTCATTACAGCTACCAGTTGGATTGAACACCGCAGGTAGCCATTTATGGAATGGTAACGTTTCTGGAAAGTTTGGTATAAATTCACATTGTTTCCATGGCGCAGGGTTCATTTGTAAATCAAGGTGACGAATTGAGATCATTAATCCTTTGATTGCACTAAATAAACCCACAATAAGAGCAAGAATGCGGACAATAAGTGAACTAGGGTCTAAGGCGCCGATAAGACCAGCGACGAATAAACCCACAACAGCTAAACGTTCATAAACACAAAGTACGCAAGGTTGTAACCCCATACCATATTGAAAATAAAGTGCGGTCGATTCTAAGGCAAATGCAGTAAATGCCAAAAAGATCCATGCCGAACGCTTAAGGGACAATTGCTTAAAAAAGTCGAGCATTCTCTCTCCTATGTTTTATTAAATTGGAAGAATTAAGCCAAGGTTAGCAAGCCAAATTGTTACCCCAGGTAGTATAAATTCAATTGAAAGGAAACCAACTAACGTTAATACAATAGTATAAGGCAATGCCATGTAGACCATTCTACCATAAGAAAGTTTAATTAACGGTGCAAGCGATGATGTGAGTAAGAACAAGAATGCAGCTTGACCGTTTGGTGTCGCAACAGAAGGTAAGTTTGTCCCTGTATTGATTGCTACAGCAAGTAATTCAAATTGATGCGGTGCAATAGCACCTGTCGCAAGCGCATGTTTCGCTTCATTGATATAAACCGTTGCAACGAATACGTTATCCGAAATTGCGGAAAGTAAACCGTTGAAACCGTAGAATAGCGCTAACTGTGTTTTCTCTTCAGAACTTAATACGAAGTGAATAATTGGCGCAAAGAGTTTTTGATCGATAATCACCGCAACAATAGAGAAAAATACCACTAATAACGCAGTGAAAGGTAAACTTTCTTGGAATGATTTACCAATGGCATGTTCATCAGTTACACCTGTAAAGGTTGTTGCAAGAATAATCACACTTAAACCAATCAAGCCGACAGCCGCTAAGTGGAAGGCTAAGCCTAAGATCAACCAAACCGCGATAATAGCTTGGACAGAAAGACGAATCTTATCTTGTTTAGACATTTTTTGTGCATTTTCGCGATCTAAATCCGCTAAGACTTGCCATACTTCTTCTGGTAGTTTTTCGCCATAACCGAATGCTTTAAATTTTTCAACTAAAATACAAGTGAGTAATCCACAGATAAAGACAGGAACAGTGACTGGCGCCATACGGAAGAAAAATTCAATGAAATTCCATTTAGCTTGTTCTGCAATGATTAAGTTTTGTGGTTCGCCCACCATGGTCATTACACCACCGAGTGCAGTCCCCACGCCAGCGTGCATCATTAAACTACGTAAGAAAGAGCGGAATTTTTCTAAGGTTTCGTGATTATTGATTTTGTTATCATCAGAAATATCAACCGCATCTTGTAGGTTTTTGCCTGATGCGACTTTGTGATAAACCCCATAGAACCCCATGGCAACACTGATAATGACTGCTACAACTGTTAGTGCATCTAAGAATGCTGAAAGAAAGGCAGCACTGAAACAGAATGCTAAAGAAAGGGCGATTTTAGAACGAATGCGCACTAATAGTTTGGTGAAGACATAAAGCAAAAGTTGCTTCATAAAATAAATACCAGTCACCATGAAGATTAAAAGTAAAACCACTTCAAAGTTTGCTACGATCTCTGCTTTAACGTGTTCCGCATTTGTCATACCAATAGCAATGGCTTCAAATGCTAATAAACCACCTGGTTGAAGAGGGTAACATTTTAATGCCATGGCTAGGGTGAAAATAAATTCTGCGACGAGTAACCAGCCAGCCACAAATGGGCTTACCCAAAAAAATAAAATTGGATTAATTACCAGGAAGGCAATAATGGTTAATTTATACCAATCTGGACTCGTTCCCAGAAAGTTTTTCATAAATGCTTGTGTGTAAGTCATATCGAACTCCGTTTTTTATAGTCCTGTCATTGTAATATATACTGCTTTAAAGGATAATAGACCAGTTGAAGATTTAGTGAATAAATCACATTTTTTTGATCTTTTTAGACTTTTTTATATTTATTTCATACTCATGCAAACAGATAATACCCTTTTACGGGCTCAAAGCCCAGCCGCGCTTGCCGAAGAATATATTGTTAGAAGTATTTGGGATGATGTATTTCCCGCTGGCACTAACCTTCCTTCTGAACGTGATTTAGCTGATAAAATCGGCGTCACACGCACGACATTACGTGAGGTATTACAGCGTTTGGCTCGTGATGGCTGGCTTACCATTCAACATGGCAAACCGACAAAAGTCAATGATATTTGGGATACAGCGGGTCCAAGCATTATTGAAACCTTAATTACTTTAGATCGTCAAAGCGCGCCGTTAATCATTGAAAATATGCTTTCATTGCGTAGTCGTATGTCTGAATCTTATATTTATGAAGCTGTAAAAAATTCGTATAAAGCTTCGGTTGGTTTGTTTAAGGGGCTAGATTCATTAGAAAATACTGCTGAAAGCTATATGGAATTTGACTATGCGCTATTTCGTCAGTTTACCGTAATGGCTAATAAACCTTTCTATCGTTTGATTTTTAACAGTTTGCGTGGGGTTTATCACAAAATAGGGTTATTGTTTTTCAGCAAAGAAAAACATCGCCAAGTAACTTATGATTTCTATGTTGAATTGCGTGAGATTTGCGAAAAAGGCCAGTCAGATTTGGTGGTGGACTGTATTCGTAAACACAAACAAGTTACTTCCGCTTACTGGCGAGCCATTTTAGAAAATTTGCCAAAAGATTTATAGCAGCAGAATAATATTAAAAGTGCGGTTGAAAATGACCGCACTTTTCCTTATATCAAAGACTCAATATTATGCGAATTCCAAGAATTTATCATCCCGAATCCCTTAAAAATCAATCTATTTGCCAACTTTCAGAGGACGCGGCTAATCACGTAGGACGTGTGCTTCGTATGACTGAAGGTGAGCAAATTGAATTATTTGATGGAAGTAATCATATTTATCCAGCGAAAATTATTGAAGCGAGCAAAAAAGCCGTTAAGGTGGATATTCTTGGTTGTGAATTAAGTGATAAAGAGTCGAATTTATCGATTCATTTAGGGCAGGTTATTTCACGTGGTGATCGAATGGAATTTACCATTCAAAAATCCGTAGAGTTGGGCGTGAATGTGATTACACCATTATGGTCAGAACGCTGTGGCGTGAAGTTAGATGGTGAGCGTATGGATAAGAAAATCCAACAATGGCAAAAAATTGCCATTGCAGCTTGTGAACAATGTGGCCGTAACGTTGTGCCAGAAATTCGTCCGTTAATGAAATTACAAGATTGGTGTGCAGAAAATGATGGCGCGTTGAAATTGAATTTACATCCAAGAGCCCAATATTCTATTAAAACCTTGCCTTCTATTCCCAAAGAAGGGGTTCGTTTGCTTATTGGTTCAGAAGGCGGTTTATCACCTCAAGAAATCGCTCAAACTGAACAACAAGGATTTACTGAAATTTTATTAGGAAAGCGTGTGTTACGCACAGAAACGGCTTCTTTAGCAGCGATTAGTGCGTTGCAAATTTGTTTTGGAGATTTGGGATAATGATGGATTTACAAGGGCAATTTTTAATTGCGATGCCACAGTTGGAGGATTATTTCCAAAATACTGTGGTGTATATGTGTGAGCATAATGAGCAAGGTTCGATGGGCTTAGTGATTAATCAACCCACTGATTTAAGTATTGCTGAGTTGTATTCAAAAATGAATTTTATGATGAAAAATGACCGCACTTTTAGCAATGAACTTGTGCTTGCAGGTGGGCCGGTACATTCTGAGCGTGGTTTTATTCTGCATAAGAAAACTGCGAAAGAATTTGAGCATAGTTATAAAATTACCGATGAGATGTATCTCACCACATCGGCTGATATTGTGGAAACCTTTGGTTCAGAGGATGCGCCCGAAAAATATCTTGTTTCGCTCGGTTGTGCCAGTTGGACAGCGGGACAGCTAGAACAAGAGATTGCAGATAATGCATGGCTAGTCGCGCCAGCGTCAGACACCATTTTATTTGAAACGATTTATGAAGATCGTTACCCCGCCGCGAATCAATTATTGGGGATTAATCCTCATAATTTTGTCTTTTCACAAGTAGGGCATAGTTAATGGACATCACGGCAATCGCGTTTGATTTTGGCACAAAAAGCATTGGTTGTGCCGTCGGGCAAAGTATCACGGGGACGGCGCAAGCGTTACCGGCATTTAAAGCGCAAGATGGAATTCCAAATTGGGATGCTATTGAAAAATGCTTAAAAGACTGGAAACCTGATGTTATTGTGGTGGGGTTGCCTTTAAATATGGATGGTACCGAGCAAGATTTAACACTTCGTGCGAAAAAATTTGCCAATCGCTTAAATGGTCGTTTCGGTATCAAAGTCGAACTGCAAGATGAGCGCTTAACGACGGTTTCTGCTCGAGATGAAATTTTTCAGCGTGGTGGTTATCGTGCTCTCAATAAAGGTAAAGTAGATGGGATCTCTGCTTGCCTGATCTTAGAAAGTTGGTTTGAAAACTATTCAGAATAAGCCAAAAATAAACCGCACTTTAAGGTGCGGTTTGTTGTATTGATAGGTTTATTTTTTTATCCAAATTAGACTCGCCATTCTTCCTGTTTTGCCATCTCGACGATAGGAAAAGAAGCTCTCTTTTTCATTGAATGTGCAATGCTCCCCGCCGTAAATTTGGGTAATTCCTAATTTGTTGAGACGTTGTGTGGCGATTTGATAAAGATTGCCAAGGTATTTTCCTGCTTCATTCGGATCGGGTCGAAAAGCCATTTCTGCAATCGGGTTAAAAGCCATAAATTGCTCAATCACTTCTTTACCAACTTGGAATGCATTAGGGCCGATAGCAGGGCCAAACCACGCAATAATCTCTTCGGGGGCAGATTGGAAACATTTCACGGTTTCTTCTAATACACCATCACAGAGCCCACGCCAGCCCGCATGTGCCGCAGCTACTTCAGTCCCTTGCTTATTGGTGAATAAAACCGGCAAGCAATCAGCCGTCATCACTAAACATACTTGGTTAGGTTGATTGGTGTAAACCGCATCAGCTTCGAAATTATTGCCCTCATAAGGTATCGTAATCACACGAGTACTGTGCGTTTGATTTAAAAACAACGGGAAATGTGGCAGATTAAATTTTTCGACCAATAAAGTGCGGTTAGTTTTGACTGCACTTTTATCATCTTCGACATGATCACCCAAATTGAAACTATCGAAAGGCGGCAGGCTTACGCCACCTTCTCTTGTGGTTGTAAAAGCTTGGATATGTGGTGGAACATTCCAGTTTGGAACAATGGTTTTCATCTTAGTAATCCAACTCGTCTTTGTGTTCGAGGTAATCCGCTTTTAAGGCATGCAGTAATTCGACAAAGTCATCTGGCAATGGGGCATACCATTCCATCATTTCACCTGTGATAGGATGAGCTAAACGCAACATAACCGCATGTAAGGCTTGGCGTTTAAAATTGCGTAGCACCTCAGTGAAGGCTTCGCTTGCATTTTTAGGTGGGCGAGGGCGGCCTCCGTAAGTTTGATCACCCAATAGTGGATGTGCAATATGTGCCATGTGAACACGAATTTGGTGAGTACGGCCCGTTTCTAAACGTAAGCGTAAGCGGGTGTAATTACGGAAATTCTCCATAATGCGATAGTGCGTCACAGCTGGTTTACCCATTGGGTGAACCGCCATCAATGTGCGTTTTGTGGCATGACGAGCCATTGGCTGATCTACGGTGCCACCTTTGGTCATAATGCCACTAGCAACGGCTTCGTATTCACGAGTGATCTTACGTTTTTGTAAATCGCGCACAAGTTTCGTTTGTGCAGGAATCGTTTTAGCGACAACCATGAGACCCGTTGTGTCTTTATCTAAACGATGCACAATCCCTGCGCGCGGTACTTCGGCAATAGGTGGATAGTGATAGAGTAGCGCGTTAAGTACCGTGCCATTTGGATTGCCTGCACCAGGGTGAACCACAAGATCTTTAGGTTTGTTAATCACGATAATATCGTCATCTTCATAAACGATATTGAGCGGAATATTTTGTGGCTCAAAACGGTTTTCATCTTCCACTTCTACCGAAATTTCAATTTGCTCTCCGCCATAAACTTTTGCACGGGGATATCGGTAATTTCACCGTTCATTTTTACTTGTTTTGCTTCAATCCAGGTTTTTAAACGCGAACGGGAATATTCTGGAACAACTCTGCGAGGGTTTGGTCTAAACGCTGTCCCATTTGTTCGGGCTGAACTTCAGCCGTTAAGGTAATTTGTGGCATAAAAAATCCATCTAAAAATTTAAAAAGTTGGCTTATTGTGTAATGTTCTATACAATATTCGTTAATTGTAACTTATTTATTGATTTTCGTAAAAATTAAGGAAAAAAGAATGCGTAAAATAAAATCTCTCGCGCTTATTGCTCTTACCTCATTCGCTATTGCAGCTTGTAGCAGTGGTAATAAAGAAGTGGAGCAAGCTTCTGTTGATGAGCTTTATTCAAAAGGCGCGGCTGCATTACAAGAAGGAAGCTATTCTGACTCGATTCGTTATTTAAAAGCAGCGACAGAGCGTTTCCCTGGTAGTACTTACCAAGAGCAAGCAATGCTTGATTTAATTTATGCAAACTATAAAACACAAGATTACACAGCAACGTTGGTTACTGTAGATAACTACTTACAGCAATTCCCACAAAGTCCAAACCGTGACTATGCAGTGTATATGGCGGGTTTAACAAACTTAGCGACTGCCGATAACATGATCCAAGATTTCTTTGGTATCGATCGTGCAACGCGTGAAACAACTTCAATGAAAACGGCGTTTTCTAACTTCCAAAGCTTAGTGCGTGCGTTCCCAAATAGCCCATATTCACAAGATGCGGTAGCACGTATGGCGTATATCAAAGACTCATTAGCACGTCATGAATTAGAAATTGCTAAATTCTATGCAAAACGTGATGCGTGGGTTGCGGTATCAAACCGTGTAGTGGGTATGTTGCAACAATATCCGGATGCAAAAGCGACTTACGAAGGTTTATTCTTAATGAAAGAAGCATACGAGAAAATGGGTTTACAACAATTAGCGAACCAAACCCAGCAAGTTATCGATGCGAATAAAGATAAACAATTTGCGGAAGTTAAAAAACCGGAAGAGTCTGATTTAACTCAACCAGTTAAAAAATAATTCTCGTCCCTTGTGGGACGAGCTTGAATAAGCAAAATTATTCAAATAAAGGCTAGTCAAACTAATCAAATTGAGCTAGTATAAATTTAAAAGATTTCCTGGGGTGTTCGTGGATGGGTTATGTCCCTGAGCCGATACTTAGAACTTTATAAATCGGTTTCCCGCCATTGGTGTGTAGGCTTGACCTTTGACTTTGTCATTGGACTAAAGAAACCTAAAAATGGCCTTACCGGTTTCCTTGGACCGTCGGGTTCAAGGACTACTACTCGTAGCGGCACTCTGGGACCTTCCTCTTAAATCCATTCTTTCCAATCGAATGAAATCAACACAGCAAACGCTTCGCAATCAGCTCCGTCAACAAATTCGTAAAACACGAGCCAATTTGACCGCACTTCAGCAGCAACAGGCAGAAGATTCCATCACTCAGCAAGCGCTTGCATTAATTGAAGCACAAAATGCGCAGCATATTGCCTTGTATGTTTCCTTTGATGGTGAAATCTCCACGGAGAAACTGATCAAAACCCTTTGGGCACAAGATAAACACGTTTATTTGCCGGTATTGCACCCTTTCAATCCTAATCATCTTTTGTTCTTACGTTATTTGCCAGATACACCAATGGTGAAAAATAAATTTGGCATTTGGGAGCCCAAACTTAATGTACAAAACGTATTGCCTTTGGATGAATTAGACATTCTTTTTACACCACTTGTTGCTTTTGATAAACAAGGGAATCGTCTTGGCATGGGCGGTGGTTTTTATGACCGAACCTTACAAAATTGGCAAAATTCTTCTTTTATTCCTGTGGGATTAGCTCATCAATGTCAGCAAGTTGAACAACTTCCAACAGAAGTATGGGACGTGCCACTTCATCAAATCTTAGTTGCTTAAACCTATCAAGAAGTAAAATTTGATAGAAAAAATTAAAAATTGTCGATTTTTTCTCTTGAAATACCAAAAAAGGGTCTTATTTAATTACTCATAAAGGGGATGACCCCGAGTATTTAATGCAGGAGAAGATAAGATATGAATATTGAAAAATTTACCACTAAATTCCAACAAGCACTCAGTGAAGCACAGTCATTAGCGCTTGGTAAAGATAATCAGTTTATCGAACCAGTGCATTTATTGGCCGCACTTTTAAATCAACAAGACGGTTCAATTGCACCAATTTTAACGACCAGTGGTGTGAATGTAGCGTTATTGCGTAATGAATTAAACGCCGAATTGAATAAATTGCCACAAGTGTCGGGTAATGGCGGTGATGTGCAAATTTCCCGTCAATTACTTAATTTGTTGAATTTATGTGACAAATTAGCTCAACAAAAACAAGATAAATTTATTTCTAGTGAATTGTTCTTATTAGCCGCGCTTGAAGAGCGAGGCACATTAAATGACATTTTGAAAAAATGTGGTGCGAAAAAAGAACAAATTCTACAAGCGATCCAACATATTCGTGGAGGAGAAAGCGTGAACGATCAAAATGCAGAAGAAAGCAGACAAGCTCTTGAAAAATATACCATTGATTTAACAGCTCGTGCTGAAAGTGGCAAACTCGACCCGGTTATTGGTCGTGATGAAGAAATTCGTCGAGCCATTCAAGTATTGCAACGTCGTACCAAAAACAACCCGGTATTAATCGGTGAGCCTGGTGTAGGTAAAACCGCTATTGTAGAAGGTTTAGCACAACGTATTGTTAATGGTGAAGTGCCTGAAGGCTTAAAAAACAAACGTGTACTTTCTTTAGATATGGGTGCTTTGATTGCCGGTGCGAAATACCGCGGTGAGTTTGAAGAGCGCTTAAAAGCTGTTTTAAATGAATTATCAAAAGAAGAAGGTCGCGTGATCCTCTTTATTGATGAAATCCATACCATGGTTGGTGCAGGTAAAACTGATGGTGCGATGGATGCGGGTAACTTATTAAAACCAAGTTTAGCACGTGGTGAATTACACTGTGTGGGTGCAACAACACTAGATGAATATCGTCAATATATCGAGAAAGATGCCGCACTTGAGCGTCGTTTCCAAAAAGTCTTTGTGGATGAGCCAAGTATCGAAGATACCATTGCGATCTTACGTGGTTTGAAAGAGCGTTATGAGATCCATCACCATGTAGATATTACTGACCCGGCAATCGTGGCAGCAGCAACGCTTTCACACCGTTATATTTCCGATCGTCAATTGCCGGATAAAGCTATCGACTTAATCGATGAAGCCGCTTCGAGCATCCGTATGGAAATTGACTCTAAACCAGAGCCGCTAGATCGTCTTGAACGCCGTATTATCCAATTAAAATTGGAACAACAAGCATTACAAAAAGAAGAAGACGAAGCAAGTCGTAAGCGTTTAGACATGTTAGAAAAAGAGCTTGCTGATAAAGAACGCGAATACGCTGAACTTGAAGAAGTTTGGAAATCAGAAAAAGCGACCCTTTCAGGTTCACAACACATCAAACAAGAGTTAGATGCGGCGAAAACTGAAATGGAACAAGCACGTCGTGCAGGTGATTTAAGTAAAATGTCTGAGCTTCAATACGGTCGTATTCCTGAATTGGAAAAACAACTTGCTGCCGCTGAAACCAGCGAAGGCAAAGAAATGACCTTATTGCGCTATCGTGTGACTGATGAGGAAATTGCCGAAGTGCTTTCTAAAGCAACAGGTATTCCTGTTTCTAAAATGATGGAAGGTGAGAAAGAAAAACTCTTACGCATGGAAGAAGAATTGCATAAACGCGTGATCGGTCAAGAAGAAGCGGTAGATGCGGTAGCAAATGCGATTCGTCGTAGCCGTGCAGGGCTTTCAGATCCTAATCGCCCAATTGGTTCATTCTTATTCTTAGGACCAACTGGTGTAGGTAAAACAGAGCTTTGCAAAACTTTGGCGAAATTCCTCTTTGACAGTGAAGATGCGATGGTACGTATCGATATGTCAGAGTTTATGGAAAAACACAGCGTATCTCGTTTAGTGGGGGCACCTCCAGGCTATGTCGGCTATGAAGAAGGTGGTTATTTAACTGAAGCGGTGCGTCGCCGTCCATATTCGGTGATTTTGCTCGATGAAGTGGAAAAAGCACACGCAGATGTATTCAACATTTTATTACAAGTGTTGGATGATGGTCGTTTAACTGATGGTCAAGGTCGTACAGTAGACTTCCGTAACACCGTGGTGATTATGACCTCTAACTTGGGTTCTGATTTAATCCAAGGCAGCAAAGACGAAAGCTATGGCGAAATGAAGGCCTTAGTGATGTCAGTGGTGAGCCAACATTTCCGTCCGGAATTCATCAACCGTATTGACGAAACGGTGGTATTCCATCCACTTGGCAAAGACAATATCCGTGCGATTGCAAGCATTCAATTAGAACGTCTAGCAAAACGTATGGAAACTCGTGGCTACGAATTAGTGTTTACCGAAGCGTTATTAGATTTCATTGGTGAAGTCGGTTACGACCCAATTTATGGGGCGCGTCCATTAAAACGTGCAATCCAACAAGAGATCGAAAACAGCTTGGCTCAACAAGTTCTATCTGGTCAATTATTACCAGGTAAAGTGGTCACCGTGGATTATGTGGATGGCAAAGTTCAAGCCAGACAATAATTTGTAAAATGAAAAGCCATTTAGTGAAAGCTAAATGGCTTTTTTATGCTTTGGTAAAAGATAAAATAGGGTAGAATGACGCTGTTTATTGCGTATAAAAATGAGGAAGAAAATGACCGTACTTTTAAAAATTGGTTTGGTTTCAGTGTCAGACCGTGCATCAAGTGGTGTGTATCAAGATCAAGGGATTCCCGAATTACAACAATGGTTAGAACAAGCATTGGTGGATCCTTTTGAAGTGGAAACTCGATTAATTCCAGATGAGCAGCCATTAATTGAACAAACACTGAAAGAATTAGTGGATGAGCACCATTGTCATTTAGTGCTTACAACAGGTGGTACCGGACCAGCAAAACGTGATGTGACACCTGATGCCACATTAGCGGTAGCCGATCGTGAAATGCCTGGATTTGGCGAGCAAATGCGTCAAGTGAGTTTACATTTTGTGCCGACAGCGATTTTATCTCGTCAAGTTGGTGTAATTCGTAAAAACAGCTTAATCTTGAATTTACCAGGGCAGCCGAAAGCCATCAAAGAGACTTTAGAAGGCGTGAAAGATGAGCAAGGCAAGGTCTTAGTGAAAGGGATTTTTAGTGCGGTGCCTTATTGTTTGCAATTAATTGATGGTATTTATATTGATACCAAGCCTGAGGTGATTACAAGCTTCCGACCAAAAGCCGCACGTCGCGAAAATTTGGAGAAATAAGATGAAAAAAATCGAAGCCATTATTAAGCCATTTAAATTAGATGATGTGCGTGAAAATCTATCTGATATTGGCATTAGCGGAATGACCGTGACTGAAGTCCGTGGTTTTGGTCGTCAAAAAGGGCATACAGAGCTTTATCGTGGTGCAGAATATATGGTGGATTTTCTGCCTAAAGTGAAAATCGAAATTGTCGTGCCAGATGATTTGCTTGAGCAATGCCTTGAAACCATTATTGAAACCTGCCAAACAGGCAAAATCGGTGATGGAAAGATCTTTGTTTATGATGTAGAACGCGTGATTCGTGTTCGTACAGGCGAAGAAAATGAGGAAGCCATTTAGTGGAAAAAAACTTAAATTTTAACCGCACTGTAGTCGCTATGGCGGCTTTAGTGATTGTGTTTGCGGGAATTAAACTGGCGGCAGAGATTGTTGTGCCTTTTTTATTGGCATTATTTATCGCCATTATTTGCTCGCCAGTGATTAAAGCAATGACACAACGCAAAGTGCCACATGGTATTGCGATTGCCTTGTTGTTTATCTTGATTTTAATTGTATTCTTTTTCCTGGCGGGATTAATTAACAGCAGTGTGCAGGAATTTACACGCTCGATCCCTCAATATAAAGTGCTGCTTTCGGAGCGTATAAATGACGTCATAGCATTAGCTCAAAAACTGAAATTGCCGATTGTGATTTCTCGCGAAGCCATTATGGAGCATTTTGATCCGAGTGTGATTATGAACTTTGTGAGCCGTTTATTATTAAACTTTTCTGGCGTCGTGACGAATGTTTTTGTGTTGATCTTAGCGGTGATTTTTATGCTACTTGAAGCACCGACGATGAAGTATAAACTTGCTTTAGTGTTAAGTGATAATGAACATGATGTTGTCGCGGAAGAACATCATATTGATCGTATTTTAGACGGTGTGATTAGTTATCTTGGCGTGAAAACAGTGATTAGTTTGCTTACCGGTATCTCGACGTGGATTTTGTTGGATGTGATGGATGTCCAATATGCCATTTTATGGGCGACGTTAAGCTTCCTATTAAATTATATTCCGAATATTGGTTCAATTATTGCAGCGGTGCCTATTATTGTTCAAGCGTTATTGCTGAACGGATTTGGTGTAGGAATGGGCGTAACC
Organism: Haemophilus parainfluenzae; assembly: GCF_900450995.1. Lineage (NCBI taxonomy): Bacteria > Pseudomonadati > Pseudomonadota > Gammaproteobacteria > Pasteurellales > Pasteurellaceae > Parahaemophilus > Parahaemophilus parainfluenzae. Next base: position 1,535,032 of record NZ_UGHY01000002.1, read on the forward strand.
GTCGGTATCATTGCATTAAATATTGTGATCGGTAATATTATTGAACCGAAAATGATGGGTAAAACCTTAGGTCTTTCTACCTTGGTCGTATTCTTTTCATTACTTTTCTGGGGATGGTTACTTGGTACGGTAGGTATGTTACTTTCTGTGCCGCTGACAATGGCGTTTAAAATTACGTTGGAAAGCTCCGAATCAACGAAGAAATATGCGGCTTTATTAGGTGATGTAAACGAATAAAGTGCGGTCATAAAATGACATTATTTTAGCAATAAAAAAGCCACCGCTATGGTGGCTTTCTTTTTATCTTGTGTTCGATAGGTTAAGGTAAATCATCGACTTCTTTATCCACTTTTGGTGAAATCATATGTTCACGGCGTAGGCCGATATCATAAGCAATCGCAATCGCGATAAAGATTGATGAGTAAGTACCAAAACCGATACCAATTAATAACGCTAATGAGAAGTTATGAATTGATGGACCACCAAAGAAGAACAAGGCAATCACAACAAGAAGCGTTGTGAGAGATGTCATGATGGTTCTCGATAAGGTTTGCGTTAGGGAAATATCAATAATATCAATGGTTTCTACACGGCGAATTTTGCGGAAGTTTTCACGCACACGGTCGAATACCACGATACTATCGTTGATGGAATAACCTACAACGGAAAGAATTGCTGCCACGAAGGTTAAATCCATTTCGACTTGTAATGCAGAGAATACACCGAGTGTAATCACCACATCATGCGCAAGTGAGGCAATACCACCAAAACCTAAACGCCATTCAAAACGTGAGCCAACGTAAATTAACATCATTGCCAAAGTCGCAAGGGTCGCATAAACAGCACCTTGAGCCAGTTCTTCACCGACGTTTGGACCCACAAATTCAATACTGTTAATATGAATATTTGGATCAATCGTTTGAAGCATGCTTTTAACGTGATCACCAATGGCAGAATCGTTATTGTCAGCTGGTAATCGGATCATCACGTCTTGTACAGAACCAGTTGTTTGTACAATCGGGCTTGCAATACCATTTTGATTTAATGTGCCACGGATTTTCTCTAAATCAGCCGGTTGTGAGAAGTGAGTATCAAATACCACACCACCGGTAAAATCCAAGCCCCAGTTGAAGCCTTTTGTCACAATGAAGAAGAGGGAAATCGCCATTAAAATCGCAGAAAATGCGTATCCCACAAATCTCACTTTCATAAATTCAGTGAGAGGGAATGGCAATTTAATCCCATTCACTTCACGGATAAAATGTCCGTTTTTATCTTTTGCAAATAATCTCATCTTATCCTACCTAAATTGATAATTTTTCAAGACGTTTACCGCCGTATAGGAAGTTCACGATAGCACGTGTTCCGGTAATTGCCGTAAACATTGAAATTGCCACACCTAATGCAAGAGTTACCGCAAAGCCTTGAATTGGGCCAGTACCCACAGCATAAAGAATGATTGCCGTTAAAATTGTAGTTAAGTTTGCATCGAAGATGGAGGTGAATGCACCGTTATAACCTTCGTTAATGGCTTGCTGGATTGGACGACCATTACGAATCTCCTCTTTGATACGCTCAAAAATAAGTACGTTGGCGTCCACCGACATCCCCAGGGTTAATACGATACCCGCAATCCCCGGCATAGTGAGTGTTGCACCTGGTAGGATAGACATCAAACCAACTAATAAAACGATATTAATCACCAAGGCAAAGCTTGCGATAATACCGAAGATTTTATAGTAAATCAGCATGAAGACAATGACGGCAATTAAGCCCCAGAAGCTTGCATCAATACCTTGTTCTACGTTTTGTGCACCAAGAGAAGGTCCGATTGTACGTTCTTCAACGATTTGCACTGGCGCGATTAATGCACCTGATTTTAATAACATAGAAAGGTTTTGTGCTTCTGCAGAGCTACTTACACCAGTAATTTGGAAGTTAGAACTAAAGCGACCTTGAATGGTTGCGACGTTAATGACTTCTTCATTTTTCTCTAAAATGGTTTTGCCATTTTCGTCTTTTTTACCGTTGTCTTTGTATTCTACATACAAGGTTGCCATTGGTTTCTTATAGTATTTCTTGGTGGTTTGCGACATGATTTCGCCACCTTCACTATCCAAGGTTACACTTACTTGTGGCGTACTGGTGTTTTGGTCTAAACCCGAGCTTGAGTTGATGATGTGCTCACCACCCAATACGGCACGTTTGTAAAGTGCAACAGGTCTACCTTGACGGTCGTATTTGATTTCTGTATCAGAAGGCAACATACCACGAGCAGCGGACTCAGGGTTCACTAACGAATTCACAATGCGGAATTCAAGTGTTGCGGTTGCCCCTAAGATTTCTTTTGCACGCGCCGTATCTTGAACACCCGGTAATTCGATTACGATACGTTCTGCACCTTGACGTTGGATAACCGCTTCAGCTACGCCTAATTCAGCGACACGTTTACGTAAAATCGTTAAGTTTTGCTCGATCGCTAAGTTACGTGATTCTGTTAATGCCGCTTCAGAAAGGGCAAGGTTTAAGGTGTTGTCACCAATATCAGACACGTCTAATGTTGGGTGTAACTGACGAATAATACGCGCTGCTTTTGACATTTGGTCTGCGTTTTCTAATGTGACCGTTGTACCAAATTTGTCGCCATTTTTAATCGCCGTAAACTGAATTTTTTCTTTACGTAATTCGTTGCGTAATGTGTCTTGTAACTGTTCTTGGCGTTTAGCAAGGGCGGAATTCATGTCCACTTCCATCAAGAAACGTACCCCACCACGTAAGTCCAAACCCCATTTCATCGGGTTAGCACCAATGCTGCTTAACCAAGCCGGTGTTGCCGGTGCAAGGTTTAATGCTGTGGTGTAGTTGTTGCCAAGTTTTTCTGCAATTTTATCTTTGGCAAGAAGTTGGTCATCTGTGTTGGTGAAACGGGCAAGAATAGAGCCATTTTCAAGAACGATAGATTTGGTTGGAAGGTTATTTTCTTTCAGTACGTTTTGTACTTCAGTTAATGCGGTGGTGTCTGCTTGTTGTCCGCGAGTACCAGAAATTTGCACCGCAGGATCTTCACCATAGATATTTGGAAGAGAGTATAAAGCACCAATGGCGACCACAAGGATCACCATTAGATTCTTCCATAATGGGTAACGATTTAACATAGTTTTCCCTTTAGGAATTTAAATTAGAGAGATTTTACAGAACCTTTCGGTAATACTGAAACGATATAGTTACGGTTAATCGTGATTTCAGTAGTATCGTTTAAAGCGATAACAATTTCAGCACCTTCGGTTACTTTAGTGATTTTACCAATCAAACCACCGGCGGTTAATACTTCAGTGCCTTTCGCTAATTCAGACATTAATTTTTTGTGTTCTTTATTACGTTTTGCTTGTGGGCGGTAAATCATAAAATAAAAAATTAAACCGAAGATCACGAAAATAAATAATGTGGACATTGGGCTTTGTGCTTCCATTGTGTTTTCCTTATAAAATGAAAAGTTAAAAGTGTGCGTAAAATACCATAAAACGGCATTCAGTAAAAGCCGATGAAGGCAATAACGCCTAGAATTTTGGGATTAATTGATTTTTTTCAAGCAAACTTCGAAGATTTGTTCGGAAAGCCAATGTTGCTCCACTAATTCACATTGATTTTCTTCACAAAAAACAACAAAGTTTTCTACCGCACTTTGACGATTTAATTGCAAAACTAATTCATCATTTGGCGCTAAATTTGCCAAAGCCTTCTTCGCGGTTAAAAGCGGAATCGGGCAGGAAAGTGCGGTCAAATTTAATTGATATTTCATGATTTAAGCTTGGCGACGAGCAAACATAATTTTGCCCATAGCCGTGAGTTGTTCTGCTGATAAATATTGCTTACCAAGCTCAAATAGCGGCTCTTCAAGGGCAATGTGTCTATCATAGCTCGCCACAAACAGCGTAATCAGCCTTTCATCTACATCAGTGCGTTTTTCAACAATTAATTCTTCTAGCTGCTCGGAAAGCTTTGTCCAATTTTCATGCAAAGTAACATGTTGGCGTTCTAATTCATCCACCGACTCTTTCGCTTGAGGTGCTTTTTCAATTAAAGCGGGGAAAAAGTCTTTTTCTTCATCATCATGGTGAAGTGGTGCAGCATGATTAAAATACTGCAAAATAGTTTTCACATCATTTAATACGGCTTGATTCACGCCATTTTTTTCTAAATAACTAGGAAGAATGGTGAGCTGCTTGCAAAAGCGTTTCACTTTACTATGACAAGCATAAAGCATATCAATCGGCTCATTCCAAGTGGCAAATTGTTGAGGTTCGAGGATTTGCATAAGGTTTCCTTTGTTAAAAAGTGCGGTCAAAAAACGCTTCATTTTTCTACCGCACTTTCATCAATTATGATTTATCCGCTAATTGTAATGGTGGAACAGGTTTGCCCATGCGAGCATAGAATTCCACCACAAAATCATCAAAACGATCGTCTTCGATAGCTTGACGAATTTCCGCCATTAAACGTTGATAATAGCGTAAATTGTGAATGGTATTTAAGCGTGCACCTAAAATTTCACCGCATTTATCTAAATGATATAAATAGGCTTTTGTGTAGTTTTTACAGGTGTAGCAATCACATTCAGGATCTAATGGGCTCGTATCATCGCGATATTTTGCATTACGGATTTTAACAATGCCGTCAGTCACGAATAAATGACCGTTACGTGCGTTACGGGTTGGCATTACGCAGTCAAACATATCAATACCACGACGCACGCCTTCCACTAAATCTTCCGGTTTACCTACGCCCATTAAATAACGCGGTTTATCAGCCGGGATTTGTGGGCAGATGTATTCTAAAATGCGGTGCATATCTTCTTTAGGTTCGCCTACCGCTAAACCGCCCACCGCATAACCGTCAAAGCCAATATTCACTAAACCTTCTAGTGATACTTTGCGTAATTCTTCAAATACGCCGCCTTGAATAATACCGAATAGCGCATTTTTATTGCCTAATTCATCAAAGCGATCGCGGCTGCGTTTTGCCCAACGAAGAGACATTTCCATGGATTTTTTCGCATAATCGAAAGTCGCTGGATAAGGCGTACATTCATCGAAAATCATCACGATGTCAGAACCTAAATCATATTGAATTTCCATGGATTTTTCAGGTGAAAGGAAAATGCGCTCACCGTTAATTGGGTTTTGAAATTTCACGCCTTCTTCGGTGATTTTACGTAATTTACCTAAACTAAATACTTGGAAACCGCCACTGTCAGTCAAAATCGGGCGATGCCATTGCATAAAGTCATGTAAATCACCGTGTTTACGCATGACTTCTTGACCTGGACGAAGCCATAAATGGAAGGTGTTACCCAATAAAATTTCAGCACCCGTCGCACGCACTTCTTCTGGTGTCATGCCTTTTACCGTGCCATAAGTACCCACTGGCATAAATGCAGGGGTTTCAACGGTGAACGTACCTTGTGGACGTTCAAATACCAAGCGACCACGACGCGCATTGCCACTGGTTTTATCTAATTCATATTTCATTTTTTTCCTCAACGAATAAACAGTTCGTAGGTTGTTGTTCAATAAAAAAGCCTGTTAGTACAGGCTTCTTGATAGGTATTTTATGAGTTGGTTGAAAATAAGTCAAACCACTTATTCTAACCCTTTCACATTGGGATTTTTAGTAATGAACATCGCATCGCCATAACTGAAAAAACGGTAGCGATTTTCGACCGCACTTTTATAGGCGTTCATGGTGTGGCTAAAGCCTGCGAAGGCAGACACCAACATAATCAATGTGCTTTCTGGCAAGTGGAAGTTGGTAATCAACGCATCCACCACGCGGAAGGACTTGCCTGGATAAATAAAAATGGACGTATCAGAAAAATAAGGTTCAATTAAATCAGGGTTGCCATTTTCTTCTGCAGATAGGGCGGCAGTTTCGACAGAACGTACTGATGTTGTACCTACTGCAATGACGCGTTTGCCCACTTTTTTCGTTTCAATAATGGCATTGCAGACTTCTTGAGAAAGCTCCACATATTCCGCGTGCATAATGTGATCTTCAATATTTTTAACACGTACGGGTTGGAATGTGCCTGCGCCCACGTGCAAGGTCACAAATTCAAAATTAACGCCTTTTTCGTGTAATTTTTGTAACAGTTCATCATCAAAATGCAAGCCAGCCGTTGGCGCAGCCACTGCACCAGGCACTTTGTTATACACGGTTTGATAGCATTCTTGATCCGCTTCTTCATCAGGGCGATCAATATAAGGCGGCAAAGGCATATGACCGATTTCTTGTAACACATCAAGCACATTGCGACTTTTATCCGATAATTCCACTTCAAAAAGCGTATCTTGACGACCCACCATAATGGCTTTTACGCCATTATTCTCACCCAGTTTATCTTCGCCTAAAAATAATTCTGCGCCTTCTTTCGGGGCTTTTGATGAGCGAATATGCGCTAAGAAATGATGTTCACTTAAAACACGTTCGACCAACACTTCAATTTTCCCGCCGCTGGCTTTACAACCAAACATACGAGCAGGGATTACGCGCGTATTGTTAAAAATCAACAAATCCCCTTCGTCGATTAAATCCAATACATCCGTAAAAGTGCGGTGAGAAATTTCCCCGTTTTCGCCATTAAGCTGTAGCAAACGGCAAGAAGAGCGATCTTCTTTAGGGTAACGAGCAATCAGCTCATCTGGTAAGCCAAAATGAAAGTCAGAAACACGCATAATTGTAAATCATGAAAGCTAAAAATGGGGCATAGTCTAGAGCGAATAAGGGGGAAATACAAGGGGGAATATTGTTGGGCATGAATCGGGTTGAGAGATAGAGTGGGAAGGCAAATATTATACTATTCAAATTTATTAAGTTTTGTTTCAACGCATAGCCACCCGAAGGTGGCTGCAACGTTATTCATCTCGCTTTACTTGCGATGATTTGGTTTCAACGCATAGCCACCCGAAGGTGGCTGCTCCCTACATAAAAAAGCAAGACAAATCAGCAAATTAAATACCGTATTTCGCTAACTGATTTTATGATAAGGAGTTTAGTTAGTATAACGGCCACATTGTCGTTATACAAATAGATTAACTTATCCAAATTGTTAAAGAAAACAAAGATCGCTATCCCATCAGGGTTTTAATGAGAACAACAGGTTAGCGAACTAAATGACAAACACGTCTTTAAATACATCTACTGCCGGTTTTGCCCCATGATGCTCCACTTTATTACGCCACTTACTGCCTAAATGATAAAAACGCAGGCTGTCACATGTGGGGTCGTAGGTTTCCAACAGTTTGCTTTTCAACATAACCCATTGGTCAGGCGTGACATCGCATTCAAATACCGAATATTGCGCCCGCACGCCGTAATCTAAGCAATGTTTTGCGATACGACGCAATCGCGCTTGCCCGTTTGGATCGTCAAAAGAAATATCATAAGTAATCAGCATTAACATGGTTTATCTCATCAAAAACGGTGGATATTCCGCCAAATCTCCGCGTAAATGGCGCGCCAACAGCATTGCCTGAATATACGGCAGCAACCCGATTTCCACTTCCTCCCCCAAAAACGGATGAACGATTTTCTCCTGCTTTTTCGCCTGCAAGGCTTGGAACAACAGCTTACGCGCATCGGCTTTTAAGCTTACCGCGCCGCTTGCCTCGGTAACGAAATCCTGCGGTTTGATTTGCCCGCGGTTAATTAGCGACAACACCAACCTGTCAGCCCACCACGCGCGGAATTCTTCCAAAATATCCTGCGCCAAACTGTCGCGCCCCGGTCGATCGGCGTGCAGAAAGCCCACCTGAGGATCCAGCCCCACGCCTTGCAGCGCGCCGCTGATGTCCTTGCCAAGAATACTGTACACAAACGACAACAGCGCATTCACCCCGTCTCTGGGCGGGCGGCGGTTGCGTCCGTCAAAAGTAAAGCCGCTTTTTTCGCTCAAAAGCTGTCCGAATACGCGAAAATAACGCGCCGCCGCATCGCCCTCAATGCCGCGCAACACGTCAAGCCCGTCCGCGCCCCTCAACTGCCGCAGCGAAATATTCAAAGAATCGACCGCACTTTGAATCGCCGCATTCTCGCCATAATTGCGAATCTGCCGTTGAAGCACCCGCTTACTCGCCTGAATCTTTGCAGCAATGATATTGCGCGCAATCGGCGCGGGATTTTGCTCCGACACCCGATACTGCGCCCGACGAAGCAGCACATTGCCGCTCTGCCGCCCCTGAAGTCTCCCCAAGAAACGTCCGTTTTCGGTAAAAAACGCCAAATTCACATTATTTTCACCGCAAAACCCCAGCAAAAACGGCGACACCAGCACATTCCCAAAACAGAAAATATGCCCGATGGAATGCACCGGCAACTGCGCCACCTTCTTACGCTCCTGCTCCACCACCAGCGTCTCTCGCTCCTTATGCAGATAGCTGCCTTGGGTGGTGATATAGAGCGTGTTTTGCAGTTTGCGCATGGGGAACTCCTTGGGGTTTGACCGCACTTTTTTGGTGTGATGGATTTGAGCTACCTGAAAAATGTTAGGTTGGATTACGTAAGATGTCTTAACCCAATAAAACGATTTATTCTCCCAAATATAGTTTTCAGACGACCTTGGTTGTAGGAAATCGTCGTGTTATTTACACTTTTTCTACGGCAGACAGCTTTTATTTTTGCTTGAATGATTCTTAAGCAGCTATCCGTCATTATCAAGAACAGAGCGGGTTTCCCGTGTCTATCAACATTTTTGACAGTTCCGGATAGCTGCTCAAACGGGTCTTCAAGCAAAAGCCAAAAGTGTAAACAACGCTGTTGATTCCCACACCGTCATTTTGCTAGGGACTCTTTCAATCAAAACCTAAGTTATGCTTACAAAATCGAATATCACATAAAAAACAAGCTAATTAACTATAAATTACAACTTTTAAGAGTTACGATGATGCTCTAGCAATATTCTCTGGCGTCATTTTAAAACCACTTTGATTTAATCTTTCCACAAGCCTTGGAACAGTCTCTCTCACATGTTCGTTAAAAGATATATATAAAATTCCATTAGCATCAGATGGGACCTCTAAATGTCCTTTCTTTAAAATAGCCACTCTACTTCTACCAATGGATGATAATAACATCCCCATTTCTAAGACGACATTTTGTCTAGCCCTAGGCTCAGCCTCCTCTGGTCTTGAACTTTTTGAATATCCCATATCACCTGGAGTTAATAGAACAATACCAAAAGTGACTTCAGAAGGATTCTGTCCAATTTCTTTTTCCAAAGCTTCAATGATAGTTAATCCTCCTCCGCTAGTATTTTGCAATACAAAGGGTTCAATTCCTAATTTATGAAGAACCAATTCTAACTGTTCTCTTGCTGCGGTATCGTGACCATGAACGACAAAAACTTTTCCTTTAGCCTCTATTTGAGCAGGAGTAACAGGCTCATTACTAATTTTATTTGAGTGTTGTATCTTGCTGCCACATATTCTATGAACGAATTCAGATAAGTTTTCATCTGTTTTCCCTTGTAAATTTACAGTTCCATTGCTAGACCAAAAATTTAATATGGAACCATTTGGGAATCTAAAGCAATAACAACCATTATTTTGTTTTTCATCATAATTAGAAAAGCCTCCTTCAGTTAATTGGCTTTTTAATTCATCGATATTTCCTGAAAATTTCATTTTCATTTAAGCTCCTTTACTAATAAAAAACTAGATATATCAATAATACATTACTAGGGTAAACCTGAACATCACTCCCCAAACAACTCCGCCACATACCCCACACTCCTATCCCGTTTCCCCAATAACTCCGGCTGGCAAATCTCTACCAGCGAGCAGGCTTTGCAGCGTTTGGCGTAGTCGGGCAGCGGGGTTTGGCCGCTGATTAGGAGTTCGCGGACGGCGGCGATGGTGGCGAACGTGCGGGTTCGGAGGTCGTCTGAAAAGACGACGGGGATGCGGTGGCGGGTTTGCATATACCACAGCGCGCCCTCGCTGACGGTTTGCCCCGTCATTTCTTCCAAACACAAGCCTTGGGCGCAAAGCTGGATTTCGTCTATCGGGTCGAGTTTGGGCTTGCCGCGCTTGTATTCCACGGGTTTCAGACGGCCTGTTTTCGTGTCCACTTCCACCAAATCCAACACGCCGCTGATGCCCAGCTTCTCCGCTGACACATGCACCGTCCGCTCAAAACGCACGCCCTTACGCGTTTCCGGCTCGCCCGAATCCACCCGCTCATGCAGCGCCTTGCCCTGCGCAGTCAAATAATTCTCCGCCCACGCCTGCTCGTTGTGAATCAAGGCACATTGACGCGGACAGAAGGCGTAGTGTTGCAGGGCAGAAAGGGGAATCAGGCGCGCATCCTGATTTTCCCCTTGGGTTTCGGTTAAAAGTGCGGTCACAAAAAACTCCGTTTTTTGAATGTTAGCTACGCCAGCTGCTCCGAAATCATATAAGTGATTTATGAGTATTTTTTGAATGTTTTAGAAGTTAAAAACCATCAAGGATTTCAGGTTTCAATGTTTCTTCACTTTCCTTAACGGTAAGTTTCTCTTCGGTTATATCCTCAATCAGACCATCAATGGATTTATTTTTTATTCTCTCTTCAATAATTTTTCTCAACTTACCATGCACTTTAGCTGAAGAATATTGCCCTGCTTTGCTGTTGTGTTCCCACCAGATGAGTTTCAGCACCTGCATGCTGCCTTCGGGGCGGGCGGATGATGCGTCGCCTTCAAAGAGTTTGGTGAGCACGGCTTTGATTTTTTCGGCATCGTCGTCTGAAAAACCGGTGCGCTCGGCAAGCTGCGGCGACATTGCACCGAAGGCAACGTACACGCCCTGATCGACGCGGTGCTTCATGCCCATAGTGTCGGAGCTTTTTTTCACATCACTATCGCCATCACCATTCACGCTTTTAGTGATCTGTGTACTAGTAATATTAATTGGCTCAACACTAAACGCAGAGTGGATGGTAACTGGACCACGAACAGCAATAGACACACCATCTTCATCCTTCCCGCTAAAAGCAAAAACTTGACCAAAGCTACGTACATCTAGCCATTTTTCACAAGCTTTTTTGGCTATTTCATCTTTTTTTAACTCGTTCTTAGCTGACTTTTGCTTATCTGCATTTTCACCCTTGGTTTCTTCAATGCTGTTTTTGCTGTCTTTTAAATATTTAATAAACACGTCATAACGGTTTTTTAAACTCACCATGCCATCATCTTTACGTTCGTTTGCTTGAACAAAAATTGGGTATTTTTTATCCTGTAAACGGTCTCGAATTTTACGTTTTAAACAGACGTCTGTCATTTCGCCGAAGCCTTGGAAATCGGCACGCGGACGGTTACCGTTTAAGGGGTCGCCGTTAGGGTTGGCGTTGGTTACTTTCAGGATTAAGGCGAAGTCGATTTTTTGGGTTAAGCTCATTTTGGTTTTCCTTTAAGTTGGGTTATTCGTGGGTTTTGGATTTATTGGCTGAAAGCTCGGCAATACGACGGGTGATTTCCATTTTTTGGCAGTGGTAGCCCAAGAGAAATTCGCCGCTTAATTTGTCGTCGGAGGTGAAATCATTGGTGGCAAATAATTCCATAATTTCGCCGATTGCCTGTACACCGGTATCTTTGCCATTGTTGCGCAGGCGTTCTTGATAGGGTTTCAATGCCAGCTCAATATTACGCCATGTGGCAAATGGGTGTTCGGCGAAACGCTGCATATAGCGCTCGGCGGTGGTGGCGCGTTTTTCGCCCGCCAAATACAGGGCGTAGGATTCGGTGTTTTCGGCGACGGCAAGCAGCCTGCCGTACAAGTAGTCGCGCGAGCGGTTTTGGGTATCCAAACTCATAGGGTAAGTTCTCCGTTGTGATAAATCGTGATGACGAGCGCGCCAGCCTTTGTATAGGGCGCAGGCAACGCCGATGTTTCTTTGCCAATTTGCAGATCGGATTTTTTCTCCATCTTCAGGGCGATGATTTGCAAAAGGACTGCAGGCTACCTTAAAACTCTTTTGCACTAAATCTTCAGGGATCGGCACGAATGTTCCGCCTGCGATAACGGGCAGAAGGCGAGCGTAAAGCTGTTTTTTGAGCGTATCGGACAGGGATTTGCCGTACACGGCTTCGGCAATGCTGTAAGGCGACGGCGGGACGAAAGCCCAAAGGGTTTTCTTTTTATCTGATTTTTTAGCATTCGGTTGCTCAATGCTGTAACGCTGATACCAAGAAAAATCGTCAATCCATGCATCCAAATTAGCGAAATAGTCGGCAGGCAGAAATTCTTGGTAATAGGTCAGTGCCATGCGCCCCGGCGTGGCAGAATCGAGCATAATCAGGGAGATTTGTTCGTGGGCTTTCAATTCTGCCTGATAGCCGTGCAGTTTCTTTTTGATAATTTGTGCAGCAGCACGCCCGATATTCACCGACCAATCGGGGACGGTTCTGAGTTTTCAGGTAGCCTTTGGGCGACGATTTCATCAGGATTTTCAACCGCACTTATGTCCAGGTTATCCCAATCGATTTCGCTGGAAATGTCTTTCATCGGAGATGGGACGGGTTTACCGCTGATTGCCCAGGCGACGGTAACTTGATCTCCGTTTCGGATGCCTTGGCGTTTTATAAGCCACTTCAGCATATTAAAGGCTTTTTGAGAAACATCTCTCCCCAAAGCTACTGCTTGCTTGTCTGATAAGAACCGACCAAGAAAAGTAAAGCCACTGGTATCATTAGCAGAAACCAATTTCGCATTACCCTCAATTTTGGGATAAGCCTTTGCCGCATAATCTCTTTCACCAGTGATGTAGCATAATTCTGGTTGTTCACTTTCTTCTCTAGACTGGCTTTCTTGATATTTTATCCATTGTTTTTTTATACTGTTTTTACTCCATAAATCCGAATGTGGGTCGTTAGATATTTCAACAGCCCATACAATGGTCAAGCTAAAAGGATCATCTTTTCCTGCCGACAAAATATTATCCTTGAAAGAAAAAATCTGTTTCTCTAACAAATCTTCAATCAATGAACCTTTTTGAATATATTGCAAAACAATATTTATTTCTTTCAAATTTCCGAACTCAGTCCAGCCAGATAATTGCTTTTCATAAAACTCAAAACAATCTTTATATTTTGCTTTTTCCGTATCGGCAAATTTCTGTTTATCTTCATCAGTCCCTGCAAGAAATTCTTTCCATTTCTTTCCGTTGTCCTTCTCAGCCACTTTAGAAAGATATTCAATTGTTAAGTAATTTCCCGCTGTTTTAGCAATATATTGCAAGCCATCATGTAATGCATAAGAAGCGATAGTTGATCCTGCACGTTTTGATGATTTTTCAGTTACCTGTATCGGAACTTGTTTCTTTACCTCAAATCTCTCTGCCCCAACGAGCTCTGCTTTATCATTCAAAATAACTTTTAAATGAACCGCTTTGGACATATGAAACGGCAATGCCAAATTTTCATCATCCAAACCTTGCTCTTGGACATATTCATACGTCCGATAAAGTTTCTGCATCCAGCTCATAATTCCAGCTCCTTGTCTTCATCTTCCACAGGCTTAACGTTTTCGCCGCGCTTGAACGGTTTTTCAGGCTGCATTTTGCGGATAAATCGGGTTTTCAGACGACCTTCTGTATCGTCGATGCTTGGAAACTCAATCACACCGTTTTGCATATTCGCCATCCAAAAACGGCTGACCAATTTAAAACCGCGCAATATAACTAGAGCTAAAAAAGCGAGATACTAAAAATATCTCGCTTTTTTCATATTCTGTAACAGCATTACAAATTTTAGGTTAGTATGCTATTACGTCTAGTGGGTCAGTATCAGCTATTTCAAACGAAAAACTATCGATATTGTTTTCATTCAAATCAGATAGGTAATTTTTCAAAATTGAAATTACTTCTTCTTTCGACCCTTCTTCTATTTGCCCTTTCGTTAATACATTAGAAGATCGAACTCTCCCATCTAAAATGGTTAGCCTAATTTCCCATTTGTCAAAAAAGACCCAATCTTCTTGTTTTTCATTGAGAGAGTGCTTCCATCGAGATAATTTTGCATTACGAACTTTATTAAAAGTTGTTTCGGTTGAATCATCTAAACAGTTATGGAATGCCAAATGTATTGCGTTTCCTGAAGATGCCATAAATTGCCTCATTTTAAAAACATAAACAATAATTTCCTCACACATAAAAATGTGTTTAGATATTAGATGTGGTTATAATCTAGAATTTCAATGGTGTTAGAATTTATAGATCATATTATCTTCATATTTCCCCGAATAACTCGCCGATGCATTTACCACAATTCTTTTCACACCGTCAAAAACCTGCCAATTATCCACCTTATCTTCTTGTATATACTCAATAAACCGCACAAACTCCGATTTTGTTGAGCTGAAGAAAATATAAGGTGGTCGGGTGATATTGACCAGTCGCAAAAAGTCAATCAAGTCAAAATACGTAGCTTGCTTGTAACTTTCTTGTCTGGTGCAGAGATAAGGCGGATCTAACACAAACAACGCTTTGGGATTATCCGCAAATTTCGGTAGCAACGTATGGAATGACTCCCGCACAATTTCTACACCATCCAAATAACCATCCGCCTTTGGATAATCTGACTGGCGAATACAATGCCAAAAATCACACTGGAACAAGTCCTCAAGAGTTGCAACTTGCTGTCCGCTAAATAGTAACCAGCTAGCCAAGCAGTTTAAGTCTTTGTAACCCTCGAAATCTTGAATGATTCTGACGCATTCTGCCCTGCAATCCTTCGTCATTCGTTTGTTTTTTGGCGTAGCGTTACTAACTGCGGAGTAAAGCTCGGCTCGTAACTTGTTAATATCATCAATATGCACTAATCGTTCTGCGTAGCCGTCAAAATCGTTGTAGATTACTCGCGCTTTCGGTTTGATGTGTTTAGCTGCATGGCTTAATAATCCTGAACCACCGAAGGTATCAATAATCGTCCAGCCTTCGCCATCACCTTCAATGTTTTCATTTAGCACCGTTGCAAAGTGCTTTAGAAACATTCTCTTTTGTCCAACAAACGGTAGCGGTGCTTGTTTAAACATAGTACGCTCCGTTTGTTTGTTTGTTTGTTTGTTTGTTTGTTTGTCATTATTATCCCTTAATAAACATTGCAGCCAACTGATTCGGGCTAAATCGCCAACCTTCTTCACTCCCATGAATCGCATTAAAACACCATTCAGAACAAAAATACTTGCTGCGTTTTTGCTTAATGCTCAACACAATGCCAAGCGCACCCCACCAATCATAAGCCTTGCCAGAAGTGCGGTTAAAATAAGCTTTAATTTGCTCCTCGGTGACCTCGTTAAGGGGGATTAAATCCCATTTGGTGTTATCGGATACATCAATTTGTTTGCAACGCACGCCGCCATCTTGCACGCTGGATGAGTAGCAATCGAACACGGTTTGATGTTCGTAATGATGCCCGTTGGTAAATTCAATGCGTTCCACGGCGATTTCACAGTGGGAGTATTTGCCCTTCGTGAAAAAGCGAGTAGCTCGGTCGGCAAGGGCTTTGAATGGTTCTTTTCTCCAATCACGTTTGTGTTTGTATAACGCCAAATAAATTGCCATAAGCTACTCCGTAAAAGTCGTCGTCCAGCCGTCTGAAAAATCGTAATTGAGCGGATTTTCCACCTGTTCCATTAAATGCTTGTGGCGTTCTGCGTTGGCAAAATCCGCTTGCTCATCGGCAATCAGTTGCAAGGAAAGCTCGTCCAAAATAGCTCCATTAAATGGAACAAACGCATTCTCCATAGTTTTCCATTGCATATTGGGCGGCAGCTGCTCAAGCGTTCGCATAAAGGTGTATTGCTGACGGCTTTCATCATTGGAATGAAACCATTTACCAATCGACCGTACAAACACACCTCCGCGTAAGTTGTCGTGGCGTTTTTGTTTAATACGTTCCCACATTTCGGCTTGTTGTTGGGATTTGATTTCGGCAATTTTCGCTTCATCTTTCACCCATTCTGTGCCATTCCACTTGCACGGTTCAGCAAGAGGCTCAAGCACAGTTAAATTATCAGGCAATTCACCCAGTGCAGTATGTTCTACTTTTTCGCCTGTTTCCTTGCTGTAATAGGTGCCACGATGGTCGGCTTGATATTGCCAACTGTTATCTGCTCGCACAATGACAAAGCCTTGTTTCGGTTGTGGCGGTGCATCTAAATAACTGCCTGCGGAAAGGCTTCCGCCTTCGCTCACATATTCGGTGGTGCTGTGGCTGTAAATATCTTGGTTGTCAGTGCAATACACGGTGATTTCGCCACTGGTTTCGGCAAAGCCGTCTTGATTAAATGTTACGGTCATGTTGTACTCCTTATGCGGCTAGGCAGATGTAGTGATAGGCGATATTGCGTGGGCGGTTTTCGTTAGCCGTTGGAACAACTTTACTTGCATCAAAGTTAAACCAACCGATACTTCTGCCGTCATTGCCTACGCCATCAGGTGTTGTCACAGCTCTTAATCTCTGAGTGTTGTTGCCATTATATGGGTCAAAAATAGCACCGGACGGACTTCTGAAGATCCATCCGTTATCTGTTCCAACCTGCCCTGTAATATTCCGAATCGCATCTCCCTGTGCCGACAACAACCCACGCCCCGCATCAACCCCACGACCATTATCCCAACCGCGAATAAACTCCCCGCGTAAATCAGGCAACTGTCCTGACGGATATTTCTGTGCTAATTTTGGATATCGACGAGTATCAAACCGCTGTCCGTTCATGGCTAAGCAACCTGTTGGGACGGTAGAGAGTGGATAAGGGATAGGGATACCAATAAATAAATCATGTAAGGCATTAAAATCAGTGGCATTGGCTTTTTTCCCGATTTCTGCCAGCAATGTGGCTTTTAAATTTGCATCACCAGCTAATGCACGTGCCAATTCTTCTAACGTGTCTAATGCTGCTGGGGCTGACCCTACCAATGCAGCGATTGCGGTTTTTACAAATTCTGTAGTCGCAATTTGAGCATTATTCGTCCCTGCCGCAGCCGTTGGTGCAGTGGGTATGCCCGTGAATGCAGGGCTGGCTTTGGGGGCGTAGCCAGTGCGGTCTTGGTTGATACCGTCCACTTGGTCTTTTAGCCAATTCGTTCTCGCACCCAGTTCTTTGGCTTGGCGATTATCAATGCCGTCTGGTCCGCCCATTACAGGGTCGGATGTTTCCAGTTGATAGATGTTTTCCACCCATTGTCGGGTTAAGGTTAAATTTGCCATTTTGTTTCCTTTTTGAGTTAAGCTGTGCCTCGGTTAAATCTGCCGTTACGTATTGCCATACCGTTGTGCCGAAGTGTTGCTTGACGGTAGTCTAAGCTCGCTAACACACAGCGAGCAGGAGCAAAAACACGCAAGGTTTTTCGCAGTAAATCGGCTTGGTCGTTGGTGATGGCTTGTTGCAAAATTACGCGGTAATGCGCCCATTTTGAACGGTCGCCGTGGTAGTAAGTGCTATCTCGGATAAATGAACCGTCGCGACGTTTGTCAAACAAGCCTTCAATAATCTCCACTTCGCCAAATCCCAGCTGGCGAATAATTTCTCGCATTGCCCACGGTGTGCCTTTGTAGCGGTGCAGTTCGACGGCTCGCTTGATGAGTTTCCGTTTGGCTTCTACACTTTCTGCAAGTAACCAGCCGTCATAGCTGGTGACACTCCATTTTTCGGCAAGCAGTTCTAAAAACTCGGTCGGGACTAAATCCACAAAGCTAGTCATAATTTGCGATTTATCCAGCCGATTTAACCGCTTGCTAAGGTCAGCAAGTGCGGTCAATTTAGGCGAAGTTTCGATAATGCTGGGATATTGCAACTTAGCCATCTTTCCGCTCCGCGTTAATGTTTATTGTGATGCTTTCGCACTCTGCCCATTGTTCAGGCGTGAGCTCGGTAAGTTGTGGGCTTGCCAAATGCACGTTGTACACGCCCGCTACTTTCAGCACGCTTTGAATATCAAGCGGTACGATGTCCAGCCCTAATTTCTGTGTGCGAGATGAAAGGTAGGTTCGCAAAGCGGTTTCAGCATGAGTTTTCACTTCATTTTCAGCTACTGTTGCCAGCAAATCTAAATTGGCGACCACACGATAGCTTTTGCGTTCAGGTGCAGCCACAATCACGGTGTCGCACAGCGGTCGGCGTTTTTCGCCACTGATGTAATGGCGAATTTTTTCCTGCAAAATCTCAGACGGCAGTCCGTGCTTGGTCAATACTGTGACTTTGACCGTGCCGCCTTGAGGAGTGGAAATCGCCACATCAGAAATCACTTGCGACACGCTACGAGTGTGATATTCGTAAGCGGCAACTGAACCGCAAGTGGTAAAAGCTTCAGGCGCAAGCAAAATCCGCTTGCGGTAGGCATCATCGCTTTCAGTGTCGATACCATTTGCCGACACATCAATATTGGAGACGGTTACATCGGCTGGCAGTTCACTTTTGAGCGTTTTTACTTGCCCGATTTGCCAGCTATTGCCACTTTCGCCTGTGGTTTGGCAAATCGCCGTTACATCCACATATTGCTCGGTGGGGTTAATGCGCACTTCGGTTTGGGTGGAGAATAATAGGCTATCGGTTGCACCAACCAGCGTGCCTTGTGGAATAACAATGGCGGAATGCGAACCACTCACGCTAAAACGCAAAGTGACTTCGGCAGCTTGGTCTGATAAGCGATAACAGCCCATCGGCTCACCGCATAAATCTAAAGCAAGCCCTGTGGCAAATTGCGGAAAAGTTTGCAAAAAAGCGTGGTTAATACCTTGTCGCACCAGCATTTCTCGGTAAGCATAAGATTGAATAATAGAGCGTTCAATGTGGGCAGGTTGCAATGTTTTACTTGTACGCTGCTCGTAGTCGGCAATGATATCGGCTAAAATTTGCTTGATGTCGTCAGAGACAATTTTTACGTCTTCTTTTTTCACTGCGGTTCCTACATTACGAGTGTGGTTTGATAAATCTCCCGATACACTTCATTCACTAACACCCAATAAATCGTCAGCTCAAAATGCGGAGCCTGTCCGTTAATGTCGATATGATCAACCTCGATGCGGGGTTCCCATTTTTGCAGGGCAAGCGTGATTTCACGCACCATATTTGGCAGGGCGACATCTTCGGGCTGGTCAATATATTGAAAATGATCCGACCCAAATTCAGGGCGAAGAATATCCGTGCCTTTGAGGGTGTTGAGAATGTTGGCAATACACTGATGAATATCATCAATGCCTTGCACCGCTTGGTTTTCCGTGGGGCTAATTGCCAGTGGGTTGAGTGTATCGTATTTGTATTCATAGCCTTGATGATACAAGGCTATATGAAGGTGGGCTTTTAAACTGATTTAAAGAATTAGGCTTGAGATGGGCTGGTTGGCTTGCCGTCACCTTGTTCGATGTGGTGATGATTTTTAAGGGAAATACCGTCAGCAATCACATCGCCACCATTTACGTTCACATTACCGTTGTTCACTTCCACTTCGCAATTATTGACGATAACTTTACCGCTGGTGTGAATGGTTAAATCGCCTGATTTACGGTCGTGGGCAATAGTTGTGCCGTTTTTAAATTTTTTGAACCAAATGTCGCCATTGGCAACAGGCGTTTTGTCTTGCTCGTTATAAATCGCCCCCAATACGCAACCACCTTCACCACGTGCATCGAGTAAAATCGCCACCAGTTCACCCTCATCGGGTAAGCAGTAAAACTGGTTGCCGCCTGCGTTGGGCGTTAAGAATGAGAGCCACGCGGTTTCTAAATCTTCAAGGGCGGGGATTTTACACCGCACTTTATGACTTTTCGGGTCGATTGCCGACACAATGCCTTCTTGATAGGTCGCACCAAAATTATGGGTTTGCATTCGTCATCTCCATGCCTAAAGTCATCAAATCATCGGGGATAAATTCCAACATTCGCACTTCGATGTTGGTGATGTAACCTTGTGTGCGTGAAATACTGTGGCGAGATTGCTTGATTAAGTATTTGCCCGAAAATACGCCCAAATTTTTAAGCATAATGGTTGAGCCTGCCACCAGTTTGGGATTGCCAATGAGCGTAATATCGCCTGCACTTTGGTCTTCGTTTTGCTCGCTTAATGCTGCGTCACCTCTGGCATCAATCTGTTCTTGGCTTTCGCCACGGGTGGTAATTTTGAGCGTATCGCCACTTGCCGCCTGTGCCTGCTGCATTTTCGGGCGAAGTGCGTTGGCTTTTTTGCTTTTTTTTACCACTTTTTTACCGCTTGTATCAAAGCCCTTGATTTCCACCTGCTTTGCCGTGTCTTTAATGCGATCACGCAAGCGAATGCTGATACACTGGGTTTCGTCCAATACTGCCACAGGCTCGGTTTGCCCGAGTTCATCTTTATCGGTAAACACCAGTTGATTGCCCACAATCTTGAAACTGTGATGATATTCACGAGCAAGGCGTGCTAAAAATTCCACGTCGCGTTCTTGATATTGGGTAATGCGTTGAATAGGAATTTGGCGAATTTTGCCCACCACTTTGAGTTTCAAGCGATTTGCCACCGCTGCCACCACTTGGGCGAGCGTGGTGTTCTCGTAGGCTTTGGGTTTTAATGTGCGGTTAGCTTTGCTAATGCCAGTGGATAAGGCTCGCAAGGTAATGCTGGACGGACGATAGCCATATTCTACCTCGTCAATCTCAAATGCCCCAATTTGCACCAGAGACTCGCCCTGATAGCCAATCGCCGCCTTGAGTTTGTCGCCCTGTGTCGGAAACCATTGGCGAATCCATTTGCCACTGATGTCCTCAAAGGAAACAGAAAGCTCATCCGATTGTCCTTCCAAATAGTCGGTGTAGGTCAGCTCAATCAAGGACGGCTCAATCTCCGCCGTGATATTGGTTTTCTCATAAAAGAGCGTTAAATCAGGTTTTTGCACGTTACTCATCGGCATTTCCTCGCAACCAAGGCGGCAGATTTTCGTTTTGGGTTGGTTTCACGTTCAGCACAGGGATAAACACCGTCGCTCCTGTGGGTAACACTTCGCAAAAACTCAACTGCGGATTAGAAGAAATCAAGCGACCATATTCCAACGCATCGCCATAGTAATAATAGGCAAGGTTATCCCAACGTTCGCCTTGTTTGACGATGTGTTTAAGGACGGTTTGTGTCATCGTTTACCTCCGTTTCGGCTGGATTTTCTTCATCGGTTCGCAGTACAATCCAAGCGGTCATTTTTGCCACAGGATTTGCCAAATTGTCTAACCGTTCATTGATATTGCTCAGACTCTCATCGGCAGGTTTAAACCAATCGTCCCAGCCGCTTGATTCGGCTTTACTGAAACTCTGTTTCATTATTTGCAAATTGTCATACACCGCCGACACATCACTGCTAAATTCGCTGACCACAGGCAAGAAATCTCGCACGCCAGCCAATGCCGACTGCATTCCCGCCACGTCGCCAAAACTCCCCAAGGCGTTATTTAAATTCGCCAGCGTGCTCGGCAAGTATGCCAACGCTGATGCAGGATCGCTTACCAGTTGGCGAACCACGGCAACGGTATTGAGGACTTCGTCCACCGCTCGTTTACCTTGCTGATAAATCTCCACCGCATGGCTGACGGCACGTTTTGCGGTAGAAAGCGTATTGACTAAGCCTTGCGGCAAAATCGAACCGAGCAAGGATTTTCCACCCACATTTAACGCCGCACCCAGTAGGCTGTTTTGTCCATTGCCGACAAACTCTTTCAAGCTGATATTCATCTCGCGAGCTAAGGCATTACCTTTGCCGTCGGTAAATAGTGTGGTTGATGAAATATCGGTGATCACAAAATTGCCTTTGTATTTTGAACCCCACATCAAGGCAAGGGCGTCTTGCTTGGCTTTTGCCGAAAGTAGCGATTGATAACGACTTTCCACGCCGCCAATTTTGTGGTGCAGGCGAATGGCAAAGGATAAATCTGTCAGTTTTTCACCCATCGCTTGCAGTTTTGGCTTGCCTTTGAGCACCGCGTGTTCAGCAAAATCTGCAGAATGGGTCTCTGAAAAGTCGGTCAAATTGACCGGCTCAAAGGCGATATTGCCTAGCATAAAATACATTGTTGTTTCTCCTTAGTAGGCTCTCCGCTGACGTTGGTCTAGCACGCGATTAAGCAGGCGTTCAAATTCCACAAAGCTCATATTCAACCCTTGCTGCACCTGTTCCATTACGCCCTGATTTTGGCTACCGTTCACGTTAATGGTCGGGTTGAAATTGACCACGATGCCGTTGTGCTGATTGGTTTCATTATTTGTAACGGCGTTTCGGTTTAACGGTTGATAATCGTGAAAGATTGACGCTTCTGTCTCCCTCTTTTGTAAAGATGGGTTAGGGGAGATTTGGGCGTCAGGGTTAAAATCAGGCGTGCGGAAATCGGTCGATTGATTAAGTCCAAGCAGATTACCAACAAAATTCGCCCCGAATTTCACATCGTCCCACAGTGTGCCGAAAAAGCCTTTTTTCTCGTTTAACAGCGGTTTAAAGGCGGTTTCAACGCTATTTAAAACAGGCTCAAATTTCACCGCACTTGAGAGATTTTTGCTGGCTTCTGTGGCGAGTGGTTGGGCGTTATCCATCCCGATTGCCAAGCCTTCCACCACGTTTACACCGTAACCCTTAAAGACGCGGCTTGGCGAATGAATGCCGAGTTTTTCTTTAAACCACGATGTGATATTTCCACCGAGATCTAGCACACTTTGTTTTACCGTCTCCCACGTGTTTTTGATGCCGTTTACTAATCCGCTGATAATATTCGAACCAAATTCGGTAAACTTCGCTGGCATATCAATACCAAACCACGACAACACGGTGGAAAATACTTGCTGGAATAATCCGAGTGGCGACCAGTTGAGAATAGTGGCGGTGATGTTGCCAATGCCTGAGTTGAAGAAGTTGGTGATGTTATTCCAAAGTTGCCCGAAGTAATCCGACACACCTGTCCACGCACTCGAAACCCATTCAGTTGCTCCTGTCCAAATGCCTTGCACCCAGTTGCAGAAGTTTTGGAAGTAACCTGTGACTTTCGTCCAAAGGTTGGAAAACCAAGCTGAAACAGGTTCCCAATTGTCATAGATGAGATAGGCGGCAACAGCGATGGCGGTAATGGTTAAGCCGATAGGGTTGGTAAGCAAAGCTTTCCCTAATCCAATAAAAGCTTTTTTCGCAACACCAAAGGCTGAGCCAAGCCATTTCATTACTCTACCTGTTTTGGTAACTGTACCCGTTAAGGTTTCAAGTTCTTTGGCTGCTTTAATTGCCTTAAATACTTTAAATGGCATAAATGCTGCTGAAAAAATGGATGCTATGCCACTAAACGCAAATTTTGTTGCTAATACGCCTGTGCTTAGTAAGGAAAAACCGCCTACAGTAGCAGCGATCCACTTAATCGCTGTTTTATGCTCGCTGACAAAAGGTGTCAATGTATCTTCAACAAAACCTTGTAGTGCTTTCGCTCCCGATTTAATATCATCGGCAAAAACAGACCCTATATTCCCGACCGCACTTTCCCATGCACCGCCTAAACTCTCAAGGGCAGAACCAAGTGTTTTCGTTTTTTGGGCGACGCGTTCTTCAATACTGGCTTGGTCTTTCATTTTCTGTAAGAAATCTTGTAAGCCTGTCGTTCCTTTTTCACCTAATAACAAGGCGACACGCTTACCCTCAGTGCCAAACATTGCATCAGCCACATCTTGTGCAGCTTGGTCGCCAAATTTTGCTCGGATTTTTTGCAGTTTCTCAAGCTCCTTGACCATTCCGTCAATACCTTTGAAATTGCCTTTTTTATCCCAGAAGTCAAACTTCACACCGCTTTTTTTGAGAATATCCCGAGCTTCTGCCTTCATCCCTTTTTTGGCTTCAGCAATCATTTGCGGACCTTTACTCATTCTGTCAAGCATTGTTGAAAAGTTTGTACCGAATGATGTGCCTTCTAAACCTTGTTGAGCAGCAAGCCCCTCAATCGCAAAAATTTTCTGTGAGTTTTCTAGCCCTGTTAATTTCATCGAACGAACATTAGACGCATAGTAGGTCATTGCCCCATACATATCGTCTTTTTTCATACCTGCAGCAAACATTGCTCGTTGTAAATCGTCTGCTGATGCTCCAAGTTCAGCTTCTGATAAACCGTGAGATTCCATCATCTTTGCAAAGAACTCACCTCCTTGCTCTTGATCCATTTCAAGTAAAACGTTGAGTTTTGCCGATGTTTTTAAGCCACCGTTAATCAAAGTGTCATCAGAGACACCTTGCATTTTCATTGCTTTGGCGAGCTTGTAGAAATCTTCACGCGTTCCTGGTAAATCCGTGCCAAGTTGGTCGGCTATTTTGCCGATTTCCTTAAATTTGCCGAATGTGCCGTCAGCCTTCATCATTGAAATTTTCAGATTATTTGCTGCTTCTTCCTGTTGCATATAGGTTTTCACAGCATTCCACGTAGGTAACGCTACGCTAGCTGTTATTGCGGTAGATTTAGCTAACTTACCTTTTAATTCATCACGGTTTTGTTTGCGTGCCTGTTGTTTTTCTAAAGTACTAGATAAGGAACGTTGAGCTTTTTCAGAAGATTGAATAGCACGGGTAAAATATTGTTGCTTTTCTGCCGTACGAGCAATTACTGCCTGCATTCGTTCATAACGGCGAGTAAGCTTACCAATATTCTGATCTCCTGAAAGATAGGCAAGTTGCATTTTTTGATGTAGTGCGGCTTGACGTTCTTGCCATTTCGCCATTTTTGCACCCAATTTTTCGTTTTGCTGGGTTGCTTTACCCAAATTATTAGAAAGGTTTTCAATGGTTTTATTCGCCTTTCCAAAGGCAGCAGAAAAACTACCTTTTAAAGAGGCACCAATAACTAAACCGAGTACTAAATTATTTGCCATTTTTTGCTCACTATGTTAAATATACGAAAAATTCAGGAGGCATTTATGTTTGGCTTGTTCAAAGAAATCATAGAAGACTGGAAAGATTACGATATAGTAGAAAAAGCCTACTGGTCTGTGATAGGTTTATTGTTTTCTATCGGTTTTTTAGCGTTTTCTTGGTGGTATTGGGTAGGTATGTTTAATGCCACAGACAACTTCTTTATTGCTTTTGGTGTGGGTTTTATTCTTTATCTTGTATTAGGCACAATTATCGCGTTAGTAACTGCCCCTTTAATGACCTTGCTTTCTTTAAGTGCTGCAACAATCACAGGGGCAATTATTGGACTGGTTAAATTTTATCGTCAAGCACGTATATAACCCGCCTTAACTTGACGGTTGGCTTGAGCAAGCCAGTCGTCTAATTCTTTTAACGTCCAATTATTGATTTCTTCTGCAGAAAAGCCAAACCACCAAACCACATCAGCAATCGCATTATTTAACGTCTCCATCGGTATCATCTGAACCAAACAGAAATCGTTGTACCTGAACATAATCTTTCCATTTGATTAAATCCATATCTTCCAACACCAAACCACAGCAAAGTGCTGCAACGATAATTTCACGATCTTCGTTAGTTTTACCTTGCTGACTTGCTGTACGAAAATCTTTTACCAATGGTTCACGCACTTTTAACTCTTCGAGCGTTGTGCCATCAGGTAATTGGACAGGGCTAGACAATTTAATGGTTGTGCGAACCGCATCGACTTTTTGAGACATAAAAAACTCCTTGTGAGTGTGTTGTTTAACTTTCACAAAGGAGTTTACTTAAATGGGCTTTAAAGGTCGTTTAAACTGCTTTAAAGAATTACTGCCCGATATTAGTGCGGTATTTTTGCAATACATCTTGACCGTTTACGCGATAGATGTTGGCAAGCACATCTACAAACAAAATTTCTTTGCCTGCCAGCGTTTGCTTGATAGACATAATTTGGAAGCTGTCGGAATGTTCCGTTGCTTCTTTATTCTTTAAGCTTCCACCTGTCGTCTTGTTAAATGCCACGTTCATCGTGGTGACAAGTGATTCTTCCGCAGCCAAGCCGCGAGAATCAAATACCTGCACATTAGAACGTGCCATAAGCTGCACATTTTTATAAGGGTTATAGGCGTTTACTCGCACTTCAGGATAGAAACTATCCCAAATCACTTCGCCTTCCATTGCGTTCAACCCTGCAGGGAGTTTGATTGTGCCGTGTAGCCCTAAGCCTTTGTGTTCAATAAACTCGAACTCGATGTCAGGCAATTTAAACTCTTTGGCTTTGCCAAGTAGCGAGTTGCCGTTCATATACACATTGGCGTTCACAATCTGATGAATTGCGGTACTCATAATTTTCTCCTTCTAGCGTTGTGACACCAAGTTCACTAAGTATTTACGGGTCATTACCGATTTATTGCTGATAAGCTCGGCTGGCAATTTCGGCGTGTATTCATACATCAACGGCACGTGACCTTTGCTAAATTCATCCACCAAGTCGGTATCGTAGTCAAGGCTGACGCGATAACCTACAATACTTGGCAAGGCTCGCAAATAGGTGTCCACTGTTTCCAATAAACTGTCAATCAACGCATCATCAATCGGGCGGTCGATAAATTGCAACTCGGTGCGGCGAATGCTTTCGTCGATTAAATCACCTGTGCGCAACGCCGTTTCAAAATTGATGATATGGGTTACCGTTGGATAGTTTGACGAACGGTTACCCCATAAGCGGAAGCCTGTGCCAAAGCTATTGAAAATCGTGGTAATACCCACCGCGTTAAGCAGGTTGGTTTCCGATTGCTCATCGTCCACGCGAGCGGTTAAAGGCACTTCCATCCCAATTACGCCTTGCAATTGACGGTTTGAAGTGGAGAACCAATAGCCGTTGTCGGTATCGGTTTTCATCCGCAAGCCTGCTGCGTGCACCGCTAAACTTTCAAGCGTATTGCTAGAGCCCAACGCATAAGGGAAGAAGTGGCGCACACGTTCAGAACTTGCGGAGGCATTCAATACACCAATCGGGCCGCGAGCTTGAATCGCTTTAGAAAGCGATGTGCCTTTCGGCAATTGCACATAAGCCACTGCTTTTAACTGTTCAGCTAATGTTGAAAGAGCCGCTGCACAGCTTGCCGTTTTGTCAAACTCTGGGCAGATTAAAATTTTGGCATCCGCACCGTATAAATTGAAACCGTCACGCACCAATTCCAAGCCTTTGCGTTTGCCGGTAGCAGCGTCAATACCGCCTTTGATGTCCGCTTCGGTCACTTTTTCAGGATCAGCATAAGCGTAAGTCGCTTTTAACCCTTCGTGGCGTGTAGTAAAGGTAATTTCACCTGTTTGCAAGTTTACGCTGTAATCAGTGCCTTCTTGCAAGGTTTGGCTAGATGATTGAATGCTGATGTTCAATAAGCCTGCTTTCGCTGTTTTTGCCATTAAGGTGGAGCTGTCTTGTGTTAAGACTTCGTCTGTAATGTCAGTTTTGTGTTTTTTCGGATCTAACACATTGACCACATACACCTTACCTGCGGCATAGCGAGCCAATACGTCAAAAGCGTCTGGCAACGTGAAGCCTTGGTTTAAAATCACACCAAATTGAGCAAAATCTTTGGTGGTTTGGCACACGGTCAATTCATTGACTGCGCCGATAGGTGCAGTCCCTACGATGCCAATAATTGCACCGTCCACCGTTTCCACCGCGACAGAACCGCCTGCCACGCGTGTTGTTTTCGTTCCGTGATGAAACGCCATAATGTTCTCCTTATGGTTCTTTGCGGCGATAACGTGCCGCGGTAAATTTTGGTAAATTTTGCGGCTGGTGTGCTTCCACCTGCCACGTTTCGGTTTGAATAACCAGTTGGTATTGCCACAGCCCATTGTCTTCGCCTGCAAACTCTTCGCTAATCAAATGACAAGCGGTGCAATTGGTCGGCTTAAATCCCACAATCGCCAGCCGTAACTGGTCGAGCATTTCCAACGCCCCTGTATCATCGTGCTGACTGCGGGCAATCACCGTGAGGGCAATCAGCACTTTGCGGCGTTGTTGGATAATGTCGGTGCTATCAAGGCTTTCAAATTTTGACCCAGCATACTGCACCAACACCGCACCGAATGGGTCGAGCAGGTTATAGTGTTCAAGGTCATCAGGGAACAGTTCGATGCTGAAACTCGTGGTCTTCTGTTCGACATGGTCTCTGATGCTTTGCAAAATGGGTAAAGTGGCACTCATTGATGCTCTCCTTAATAGCCCGACAAATCCAATTTCTGTGGCGCACGGGCTTTAAACTTTAAAGCGGACGGCAAGTTGTCATCTTCTGCCATTCCGACTTCCAGCAAGCCCAAATGCAATTTGCCATCGGCAATACGTTCTAAATCTTTTAATGCTTGGGCGTGCGCGTCTTTCACATTGGGCGGAAAGCCTTTGCCATCGGGACGGCGTGAATAAAGCCAGTAGCGAGCCAGTTGTAGGCAAATGTTACGCACTAAGGTCGGCACTTGATTTAACGGCAACTGATAACGCGATCGAAGATAACCGTCCACGGTTTCAGTGGCGTATTCGCACGCTTTGGCAATCACAGCTTGGTTGGCTTCTGTTGCTCTGCTATTATCCGTTGAAAGTTGTCTTAACGTGACTTCGTCCATCACGTCCGTTAAATCTTGTGCCTGAATGTACATTATTCTTTGCCTTCGCCTTTGTCGTTTTTATTCGCTTTTTCCGCTTCTTTACGGGCTTTTTCTTCCGCTGCTAAGCGAGCCTTTTCTTCCGCTGCTAAACGAGCTTTTTCAGCTTCTGCTTCCGCCTGCTTGCGTTTTTCGTCTTCGGCTTCGTCTAATTGCACATAAAGCGAAATGCGAGCGGCTTCTTCGTCAGTCAGTTCGAGCTTATCGCCTTGCTCATAGCGTTGATTGTTGTGGTAAATCGCCATGGTGCTGATGACGGCGTAGAGTTTGGTTTTGTCCATTGGTTTTCTCCTAGTGAAACGGTGTTACAAATCTCCCCTAACCCCTCTTTACTCAAGAGGGGGATTTTTTGAGGTTATAAGCAACCTTTGATTAAGTAGCCTGCCGATGCACCGAGTAAGTGCGGTTTGTGAATATCGGTGGTGCGGATCACTTCGAGCTTGCCACCGTTTTCTTTGTAGGTATCCACAAATAAACCACCTTGACGACGGACGGTGTAACCATAAGACGGCTCGTAAACCGTGCCTTTGCGTTCGGTTGAACGTGGCGCAACGTAAGCAAGTACAATAGCGTCCGACCAGATGTCTTTAAGCTGATTGCTTTCTTCGTAAACGGCTTCGCCGATTTTCACGGTGTCGATACCAATCAATTTGGCGAACACTTCAGGCGTTACAATCGCCACCTGTGAGTATTTGAGTTTTTCAATCACCGCAGGGTGTTCTTTCAACGCCGCCCACACATCGCCTGCAATCACGCATACATTCGGCTTGCGACCAATCGCACGCTTCACGGCACGAATGCCGGTGTCGAACATCGCAAAAATGTCTGCTTGTTTGCTGGTGATTTTTGATGTACCGCTTAACGTGATTTTGTTGCCGCTGTCGTATTTGTTTTCGTCTAAGGCGAGCGTTGCCACTTCTTTTTCACGACCGAGTGCAATCACATCTTGGGTGGTGTTTAAGGCGAATTGACGGAGCGAGAAAATTGCTTCGTTTTCTTCGCGGTAGTCGATGGCGTATTCTACATCGTGCTCTTCCAACGCCACGTCGATTGCCGTGATGTCTTCAGGGTCTAAACGGTTTGACGTGCCGCGTAAGTTACGCACCGTGCTAGGTAAGCGGAATGCAAGGCGACCGAATTTCGGAATTTTGCCCGCTTCTTTGTCGATTTCGACGGTCGGCATTAACATTTCGCCGATGAGTTCTAAATTGTGATAACCCTGTGCCAATTTGGTTAAAACAGGATCTTGCACACGGAGTGCTGCGAGATTGTGAGCAGTCATAAATTTCCCTTCTATTGATAAATTGCGTTAAAGGCGGCGGTGTAGCTCACGCCGTGTTCTTTGGCATACGCCATAATTTTTTGGTCAGCTTCGATGCTGGCAGGGTTTGTGCCTTCGGCATATTCCACCGTACCATCTTGCGGTGCTGCCGCTTTGTCTTTGGTGGCGACTTCACCGAAGTTCACCACTTGTGGCTGAGCACCCAAAAAGGCTTTGAGTTTGCTGTGTAGGTTTTCGCCTTCGCTAAATTCAACTACACCACCTTGCATTGTGGTGGAAGCATAGTTCAATAAATCTACCGCTTGCTGTTTAGCAATCGGGGCAAGTTTGCCCGCTTTGACTAAGCCTTCGGCAAAGTCGGCATTTTCGGCTTTGGCTTGGTTGAGCGCGGTTTCAGCTTTTTCGGCTTTCAATTTTTCGTTTTCTGCCTTGAGCTGTTCAATTTCTTCAGGTGTCATTTCAAGTTCTCCTTCGGTTGATTGAGCTGGGTCTGAAGTTGGGTTATTCGGTTCATTAAAATTCGGCACAGGAAAACCTGCTTCATCTTGTTGATACCGTTTCAAATCATTGCGGATAGATTCTTCTACCACGCTATTGACTAAATAATCAGGCAATGCTTTGTCGGCTTCATCTTGTCCGTGTTTGCCAATCAGCCATTCACGCAAACGTCGCCACAAACCTGCTTCCGCCCAGTCGGAAAAATCCACTACGCCTTGTTCGTTTTCGGCAAATTCAGGGTTACGCAAGCCTTTTACGGCGGGTGGCATTGCCCCTAAGAAACCGACGTGGCGTAAGTACAAACTGCCCGAGCAAGGATTGTTTGGGCTATCGGCAAGATAGAACGAAGACGACACTTTCTTAAATCGTCCTTTTTCCACCATTTCGGCAAATTCAGGATCCACTTGGTCGAACTCGGCTTTGAGTACATCACCGTCCAACTCAAGGCGTTTTACCCAGCCATAGGCAGGTGCATTGTGTTTTGGGTGTCCAACTACCGCGGGGGATTCGTGAAAGTTTACGTCGTAGGCATTGACGGCTTGTTGCAAATCATCGATGGTAATTTCCACTTCTACGCCATTTGCATCTAGTCGTTTGCCAGCTTTGAAAATTTCAATCAGGGTCATTCGGTTCTCCTTGTGTTGCGAACATCATAGAAAAAACGACCGCTTGTTACTTTTAAACTGGTTTAAGGAATGAAAATGTGAAAGAGAAAGTGAGAAGGGAGTGAATGGGGCGTTTTGGCGTGTTTATCGGTGTTTATAAACACGCCCAAGGAGATTTAGACGATAATTTATCGAATAGGATTTAAAACGCCACAATGGGCGTTTTATGCGTTATTTTTGAAAATTGGGCGATACTATAGATTTTGGTCGATTTGGCGTTGTAAAACAGCCTTTGCTTTCTCTAATAATTTTTGCTCATTTTGTGAATTGACACCTAACCACGGACGAGCAGGAATTTTTGACTGTTTAGCGAAGACGGTGTTGTCGCCTTTACCAAATTTTAATCGCTTGCCTTTCTTCGGTTTAATGACACCACCGAATTGGTGCAATCTGGCATACTTGGCATCTGAACTAAATTCAACGCCGTTGTCATCGTAGTTGTAAGCCGTTCTCTCAGATAAATAACCTCGATGTTTTAAGATTTTGTCGTTGCCTTTTATCTCTTGGGTTATCGGCGAAAGCGGTTGCCAGTTATTGCCTTCAGGATCAACTTCCTGCTTAAAGCGTTCCGTATGGATTTTTTTCAAGGTTTCGCCCAGCACGCCATAGAGCTTGCGAGGGTGTTGCAGTTGTTGGGCAATACTGTGGAGTTTTGCGGCTGCTTGGATGTCGTTGAGGGTGATTTTGATCATAACATTTGCCTTTTAAAAAAGAGTGGCGTATAGTCATTTTAACGGTGGGGGTTTCCTACTGGAAAGGTTGTGCTGTCAAAGGCTCATTATCCTGTTCGAATCAGGCAAACCACCGTTATAATTTCCCCCACAACACTTCATATTTGTGCATTCCTGACTTATCTGTAAACACACTCGCCGTTCTGACCAAATTGACTCTATGAGGTAGCTTTTTCTTACTTAATTCATCTTTCAGTTTGATTTCATAGTCCATTTTTACCGCAACTTTGCCTTGCTCGGTTTCATAGATAAAAAGCAAGGTGGGTAATTTCTGATCACGTTCCAACAAAATCACCTTTGGATTTCTCAACTTCTCTGGCAACTGCTCCCAAAACTCAATCGGCAGGTTAATGCCTTTGGTTTGCTTGGTATCACGCAAGGCGTGCAATACATCTTCATCACGCACGGCAATCACGGCAGATTGTGGAGCTTTTTCAAGTGCGGTCAATTTATCAATCACTTTGGCTGGGATTATGCCCACGTTTTTCATTTGTCCACGTGCCATTTTTTCGGTGG
Source organism: Haemophilus parainfluenzae (assembly GCF_900450995.1). Classification (NCBI taxonomy): domain Bacteria; kingdom Pseudomonadati; phylum Pseudomonadota; class Gammaproteobacteria; order Pasteurellales; family Pasteurellaceae; genus Parahaemophilus; species Parahaemophilus parainfluenzae. The sequence goes on from NZ_UGHY01000002.1 coordinate 1,567,293, forward strand.
CAACGGTATCTACCATCGACTTCATCGCGCCGTTTAACATCATCACGGCACGCGGATTTTGTAACACGTTTTCAATCAGTAGGCTGGCAAGTTTTGGCTCGGCATTGACGA